>NZ_JACAPA010000048.1:236-44122 GCF_013385945.1 Pantoea sp. B9002 | reverse complement strand
GTTGTCGTAGGCCTGGATAATGGTCACCGGCACGTCGGCCGCGGCTTCCACGGTGATGTGGAACGGGCTGCTCGCCTGGGTCCCGGCGCGGGCGATGACGGCGTGGGTGCCGCTGGCCAGCTCGGCGGTGATTTCCAGGCTCCAGCGGCCGCTGGCGTTAGCGCGCACGCTTCCCAGCACCGTATCGCCCGCGAACAGGGTAACGAGCTGGCCGGCGCCGGCGGTGCCGGAGAAGGTCGGACGGGTGTCGTCGGTTTTGCCGCTGCCGTTGTTCAGGTACTGCGCCGTGCCGACGTTGTCGTAGGCCTGGATAATGGTCACCGGCACGTCGGCCGCCGTTTCCACGGTGATGCGGAAGGGGCTGCTCACCTGAGTTTCGGTGCGGGCGATGACATTCTGCGTGCCCGTCATCAGTTCGGTAGTGATCTCCAGGTTCCACTGGCCGCTGGCGTTAGCGCGCACGCTGCCCAGCACCGTTTCGCCCGCGTACAGGGTAACGAGCTGGCCTGCGCCGGCGCTGCCATAGAAGGTCGGACGCGTGTCATCCGTCTTAACATTGGACTGGTTATAAATGTACTGCTGCTGGGCACCCACGTTATCGTAGGCATAGCTAATGTTCACGGGCACGTCGGCTGGAGCTTCCACGGTAATCCGGAACGGGCTACTAGACTGAGAGCTGGTGCTCGCGGTCACGATGTGGGTGCCGCTGGTCAGTTCGGTAGCGCTCTCCAGACTCCAGCTGCCGGACGCGTCAGCACGCACGCTACCAAGCAAAATATCGCCGGCATACAGGGTCACAATCTCACCCGCACCGGCCTGGCCGATGAAGGTGGGGCGGGTGTCGTCGGTTTTGCCGCTGCCATTCGTCAGGTTCTGCTGGTAACCGACGTTATCATGGGCGTGACTGATGGTGACAGGGATACTCTCCGGCACCAAAATAGTAATGTTATAGGGATTACTTTCTTGTATTGCCGTATGTGCAGTAACGTGATTGAGACCGCCTGGCAGATCAGTCGTGATTTCAAAACTCCATATTCCATTTGCGTCGGCCTGTACGCTTCCTAGCAGGATATCACCGGCCTGCAGAGTTACAATCTGACCTGCACCTGCTCTGCCGCCAAAGATTGGTCGCGTGTCATAAGTTCTGGCATTACTGGTCTGAAGACCATTATTATTTCCATCGACAGTGCCTTCCCGAGCAAAATCAATGGCGACAGGCACTCCAGCCGTCAAATCTAAGATATTTACCCCCTGACTAACCTGTGAGGCCGTTCGGGCTGTAATGAGGGTGTTGTCGATACTTAAAGCCGCATTGATTTCAAGTTTCCACTGACCATTTTGGTCCACCACTGTACTTCCGATAACTGCGTCTCCGCGATATAGCGTAACTATTTCACCTGTGGATCCCGTACCGGAAAGTGTGGGTGGTTTTTTACCGATAGGTATGAATCCGTTTGGCACTGAGGGCGGAGTAACATTGTAGTAAGCCTCAATGACAAGTGCTTTTTCATTAGAGTTATTGGATATGCCGCTGGAATATGTGTTGTCAGTTTTTTGCATCTTGATATCCTTTTGATAAAGTGAAAAGTTTATAATTAATTAAGGGGCATTCCCAACGAGAAGCTTCTTGTAAATATCGAATTATCATTTTTTTGCTTGATTTTCACCTCATGCCTACACCGTAAAAATATCACCATATAGATTTTAGTGGTTTATTTTTCTGTGGGTTAGGTGTGTTCGAACCAATTAAATTTTAGCTTGGCGTAGGGTTTCTTAAAGGCTGTTTTTTATTTTCAAAGTGAAATGCAATGAGTAAAGACGCATGAATAAAAATTCAGTCTTTATCTGTTGCTCATCCGCATTGAAAATGAGGGTGGCATATTCCACCCTCAATATTAACCGTTAAATACCATTGACCAGATAGTTCTGTTCCTCTTGACTTAGCAAGTTCAATGGACGGGATTGGACGTCAAGAATAACTGCACCTTCACTCTGATAGTGCATATCGGCTTCGTTGATTGACAGTACGAGGTTCTCTTCAAACGGCAGATGTGGCAATTCATTGAACAACGACATATTGCTATCAATCAAAATATCAGTCATTGAACTCTGCATCGACGAAATGTTAACAACAATGGTATCACTGGTGCTATCGCCACTGCTGGCAACAATTTCAAAGGTTGAGCCTAAAACATTATCAATGACCAGGAAGTCAGGCGTTTGTTGCCATTTTCCTTCTTCACTGGCATAAACACTTGAATGGTAGCTCCAGCTTTCTGTGGTAAACGTCAATTCAACCAGAGAAAACGGCGCAGCGGTACCGGAAAGCGTTGGAATTGCAGACACGGTGTCGCCATTTCCAATTGTCTCTTCATTATCTGAATCGTTCAGAATGAGCGTTACCGCCGTCACTTCACTCGCCACAATAACGACAAACCCTTCACTCTGATGTGTTTCCGTCCTGGCTACGATGTCATTGAAACCGATAGCCAGATCATGGGTGATTTCAACAAACCATTCGCCATTCGCATTTGCCTGCACGCTACCCAGAATTTTTTCACCAGAATAGAGGGTGACAATCTGATTTTCGCCTGCCATACCGTAGAACGTAGGACGCGTATCGTCGGTAATGCCGCGGTGATTACCCAGATACTGTTCGTTGTTCACGTTGTCATAAGCGGTCGCAATGGTAACAGGAGTGTCTTTAAACTCTGCCTCATCAACCGATTCAACAGGTGGTACGATATAAGCAGGATCGATTCTGACAGTGACAGGATCGCTGGTTTCACCGTTCACAACTACGCGAATTTCGTAATCCCGAGCCACACCTCTTGGCAGTTGACGATCAGATGACCATTCGCCATTTTCATTTGCCGTGAGAACTTGAAGAATTAACGAACCTTGAGTATTTCCCGGTAAGTTAAACGTAAGCGTGATCTCAGCAAAAGGAGCGGCAATACCTGAGAAGATTGGGGTAGTGCGAGATGTACTCCCTTCTTGCAGCAGTTCACCGTTCAAAGGATCCCTCATTTCAGCGATTACCGGCTTAACTACAGGGCTTGTTTCTGATACCGGAATCTCAGGCTCAACGGGTGGCTGTGCAGCCTCAATGTGGAGAACGAATTCAGCGCTCTGCTGTGAAACGGTCTTCGCAATGATCGCGTGGCTGCCCGGTACGAGGTCAGAGTCAATTTCCATTACCCATACGCCACGATAGTTTGCCTGCACACTACCCAGCACAAGATCACCGGTATACAAGGTTACAATCTGATTGGCACCGGCGAAGCCTGTGAAGCTAGGGCGGACGTCATCTGATGTGCTGTGATGACTTATTGCACCCTGATATTCTCCGACGTCATCGTAGCCATGACTGATGCTCACTGGCACTTGATCAGGCGCAATAACGTTGACAAAGAAAGCATCACTTTCCCGGTTTTCAGTACGAGCGATCACGGCATTCGCACCACCGGTTAATTCGGTGGATATCTCCAATGACCACCTGCCAGTACTATTTGCCTGTACGCTGCCCAATACGATTTCACCGTCATAGAGTGTCACTATCTGACCTGCGCCTGCACGACCTGTGAATGTAGGTCGAGTATCAAACGTTTCACCGATACCATTTTCAAGATCCTGGTAATTAAGGCTATCAAAGGCTCTTTCGATAGTAACAGGCTCGTAGCCTGGTAATTCAATCAGAATGTCGAATACGCTGCTCGACTGTGTCGAGGTGCGAGCAACCACGTGATGTTCGCCCATTGGCAGTTCATAGGTGATTTCAAGACTCCAGTTGCCGCGTAAGTCAGCCAAAATGCTACCCAGTACCACTTCGCCGGAGTAAAGCGTTACAAGCTGGCCTGCGCCTGCACGACCAATGAAGGTAGGACGAGTATCATCCGTTTTACCAACACCACTCTCCAGATACTGTCGCGCACCGACATTGTCGTAGGCTTCTATGATCGTAATTGGTACATCGGCAGGCGACTCAACGTTCACGTCAAACGTTGCGCTTTCGCGGAATTCGGTGCGTGCTGTGATGGTGTTGTAGCCGCTGTTCAGATCAGTTGTGATCTCCAGACTCCAACTGCCGTTCGCTCCTGCCAGCACGCTGCCAAGCACATTCTCACCGCTGTACAAGGTCACTAACTGACCCGCTCCGGCGGTGCCGTAGAAGGTCGGTCGGGTGTCGTCAGTTGTGCCCCTTCCGCTGTAAAGGTACTGGCTTTGGCCGACGTTATCGTAAGCGTAGGTGATGGTTACCGGCACATCGGCGGCGGTCTCCACGTTAACCGTAAACGTGGCGCTTTCGCGGAACTCGGTGCGTGCGATGATGGAGTTAATACCGCTGCTCAGGTTGGCAGTGACCTCCAGACTCCAGTCTCCGTACATTCCCGCCTGCACGCTGCCCAGCACGTTGTCACCGGCATACAGGGTGACGATCTGGCCCGCGCCGGCGGTGCCGTAGAAGGTCGGTCGGGTGTCGTCAGTTGTGCCCCTTCCGCTGTAAAGGTACTGGCTTTGGCCGACGTTATCGTAAGCGTAGGTGATGGTTACCGGCACATCGGCGGCGGTCTCCACGTTAACCGTAAACGTGGCGCTTTCCTGGAACTCGGTGCGTGCGCTGACGTAGTTATAGCCGCTGCTCAGGTCGGTGGTGATCTCCAGGCTCCAGAAGCCGTTCTCGTCAGCCTGCACGCTGCCGAGCACGGTGTCGGCGGCGTAGAGAGTAACGAGCTGGCCGGCTCCGGCGGTGCCATAGAAGGTCGGACGAGCGTCGTCAGTTTTGCTACCAAAAGAGTCCAGATACTGATGCTGGCCGACGTTATCGTAAGCGTAGGTGATGGTTACCGGCACATCGGCGGCGGTCTCCACGTTAACCGTAAACGTGGCGCTTTCCTGGAACTCGGTGCGTGCGCTGACGTAGTTATAGCCGCTGCTCAGGTCGGTGGTGATCTCCAGGCTCCAGAAGCCGTTCTCGTCAGCCTGCACGCTGCCGAGCACGGTGTCGGCGGCGTAGAGAGTAACGAGCTGGCCGGCTCCGGCGGTGCCATAGAAGGTTGGACGGGCGTCGTCAGTTTTGCTGCCGAAAGAGTCCAGATACTGATGCTGGCCGACATTATCGTAAGCGTAATCGATAAATACCGGTTGTTCGGCAGGCAGCTCAATGTTGACCACAAAGGCAGTGCTTTCCTGCGTCTCAGTGCGGGCGATCACGTTGTTAGCGCCGATCGGCAGGTCTGTAGTAATTTCCAGACTCCATCTACCGCTCGCGCCAGTCTGTACGCTGCCAAGTACGATATCTCCAGAATACAAGAAGACAACCTGGCCCACACCGGCATGACCGTTGAATGTAGGCCGAGTGTCGTCGGTTGTATCGTTAGCATTGAGTTGTCCCTGATGTTCGCCTACGTTATCGTGAGCGCTGAGGATAGTGACGGAAACATCGGCGGATAAACTCACGTTTATGATGAACGCAGCACTTTCGCCTGAATGAGTTTGTGCCGTTATCGTGTTTATGCCGCTTTCAAGCTCAGTGCTGATTTCCAGGGACCAATGACCTCTGGCATCAGCCTGCGTGCTGCCGAGCGCAATATCCCCGGAGTACAGCGTGACAATCTCAAATCCACCAGCACGGCCACTGAATGTGGGACGTGTGTCATCAGTACTTCCCGCACCACTCGAGAGGATTTGCTGCGAACCGACATTATCCCAGACTTCTGTGATGAAGACTTCTGCAGGCACTACGGTGATGTTAAAGGGTTGGCTGTCTACGCCATTGACGCGGGCAATCACATCATGGGTACCAGAAGGCAGATCGGTGGTAATTTCCAGATTCCATCGGCCAGCGCTGTCGGCTTGCACACTACCAAGAATAATCGACCCAGCGTAAAGGGTTACAATGTGGCCAGGCGTTGCAGCTCCGTAGAATTGTGGGCGGCTGTCATCAGTGCTTCCGACGCCACTGTCCAAAAACTTGGCTCTATTAACATTATCGTATGCGTCGGTAATGGTCACAGGCCTTTCCTCAATCCACTCAACGTTGAGGACAAAAGGGGTACTTCCACGATGGCTGGTGCGGGCAACAACGGAATGGATGCCGTTGGGCAGATCGGTCGTAATTTCCAGGCTCCAGCGCCCCTCGGTATTAGCGCGCACGCTGCCGAGTACAAGGTCACCAGAATAAAGCGTGACGAGCTGGTTTACACCAGCCTCACCGCTGAACGTAGGACGACGGTCATCAGTTTTCTGCAAGTAACTGTTGGTCAGCTGCTGCTCAACACCATAGTTGTCGTAGGCCGCGTCGATAGTAACAAAGGCATTAGGATCATATTCAACGGTGATAGCGAACGGACTACTTTCACTGTGCTCAGTTCGGGCGACGATCTCATGAGTGCCTTCGGACAGCTCGGTAGGGATTTCCAGGCTCCAACGGCCATTAGCATCGGCTTGAATACTTCCAAGCAGCTTTTCACCGGCATACAAGGTAACGATTTGATCGATACCGGCGCGTCCACTGAACGTTGGACGGACGTCATCCGTTTTACCTTGGCCACTGAACAGAATCTGGAGAACATTAATATTATCAAAGGCTGTTTCAATTGTTACTGGGGCAATATCAGAGGACTGGACGTTATAGATAAACGACTGGCTCTGCTGAGTTTCCGTACGAGCCATAATGGTGTTAATGCCATCGGGTAAGTCTGACGTTAATTCAATACTCCAACTGCCATCCGCTTCCGTTTGTACGCTACCCAGAATAATATCACCTGCTGAAAGTATGACTATTTCCCCCACGCCTGCCGTGCCTGTGAAGGCTGGTCGAACAACATGATTAACGCCATCACCTGAAGGCAGATATTGCACCGTGCCATCGTCCAGCGTGGTGTAAGCGGTTTGAATCACAACAGGTTGGTTAGCAGTTGATTCAACGGTGAAATTGAATTCCTTGCTTTCCTGGGTGGCGGTTTTTGCCGTTACGGTATAATCACCCAGCGTCAATTCCTCGCTGAGTTCAAGGCTCCATATACCATTGATGGCAGTTTCTACGCTCCCCATCATCTGGCCGTTGACATAAATAGCGACGATCTCGCCTACACCCGCTCGGCCAGTGAAAATCGGGCTCTTATCGTCCGTTGTCCCGTTATTTTCAATTACGCCAGGCTGGCCATAATCATCATTTACAACGGCTATGGTTAACGGGACATCGGCCGCCAGTTGCACATAGACCTCAAAGAAATTGCTGGCCATTGATGAGGTACGGGCGAGTACTTCATTGCTGCCACTTTGTAGGTCATGAGTAATTTCGAATTCCCATTGCCCCAGCGCATTTACCGTGACAGAGCCCAGAGTCTGATTGCCAGAATAGAGGGTGACGACTTCACCTGCTGGCCCCCAGCCAGAGAAAGTAGGGCGAGCGTCGTCCGTTACCGAGACGCCACTTGCTAAATATTGTGTTTTGCCAACATTGTCGTAAGCGTTATTGATTGAAAGTGGATACTGCGTGGGATCGGTTGACGTTGTGCGAGCCGACGTCTGTTTGACAGACGAATCAGGTGAATTTTTTTTCACTTTAAATACCTTTCTTTATTTATTTGAATCTTGAGTATCGATTTATGGCACGGCGCTATCCATAAGCCATTTCTCGATTGTTCTAAGGTGTTCTTAAATGTTTAACTTATTGCATAAATGGTTATGTCTTTAATATTCCTTACGGACAGCAAAGAGATAATGTCAATTATAATATGTTCAAGGATTATTTATAAATTACAGGTTCTTGTCGTAGGGGTAATCTTGCGGGCTTTTAAAGTTCAGGTAATGAAGGAATAGCGATATTAGTCGATTTCTTTTCAGATTTTCTCTTTATCCAATTGATAGTTAAAGGTATTTTTTTGTCCCTCCATGAGTTCTGTATGTCAGTATGAATATCAATTTAATATTTGTGTTCATTATTGATTTCAGCAAGCATGATGGTATTAATCAAAAAAAGTCTCTTTGTAGGATAATAGTTAACAAAATTGTGAATGTTTGCAGGTGATTATGCTAACGATTTTTATGAACACCAATCTCACTAATACAGAAAAGTTGTTAAGGAAAATTCATGTTTAATTTCTGATGCTGAACATTATTGACCTTATATCTTAAGCAAGACATCTCTACGTAACGCTGGGCAGCAAACCTTTAAATGATTTTGTATGATTTTATCCCTGACAAGAGCCCGCAACATAAACTGGATTTTTCCAATCCGTTAATGGGTCAATATTGCATTTTTAGGTGTTCTCAGACTCTGTCATCTAAATCCTACTCTTTCCGCAAATCAAGAAATGTCTTGTCTGTGTTTCGATAAGAAATGTCCTATTATCTGCGCCAGATTTGCCGATGTGTGTCAACTCAGTAGGGCACTTATCAATTTATTTTTAATTTATCAACTTACATGGTCATCATATGAAAACGATTTTCTCAGCAGTCACTGTCACATTGTTATTATCTGGTTGTGTTGCATCTAATAAGCCAGTAGCAAATAGCGTTATTACATCTGCAATCACGCCGCAAGTGACTGCTGCGCAAACCAACGCGAGTGCAAATATGGTTCAAGACTCTGCATCTCGTTTAATTCAGTGCCGTAAAGAACTGGATGCGATGCAGTCTTACAACCCACCAAAATATCAAAGCTATAAATCAGAATTTGATAAAACAGCAAGTCATTTGAAAAAATATCTCGAGGTAAAAGGCGGTATTGGTAATGACATTAACGAACTGGCCATGCCAAAGTACCAATTTGCCATTCGTGACGTATGCTTCCGCATCAAGACTGATCTGGCGACGAGTATTGTTAAAACGGTCTAATTCTCGTAATTGCGTACTGCAAAGTATTTCATCCTGATTAAGGATGATTATTTTAGACGTTATCCGCTATAAATTTAATTTTGAATATAAGATCAATCAACGCCACTTATTTCGACTAAAAATTCTGGTAAAATTATGTTTTTAAGGAATAACTTATTGGTTAAGTGGCAAAACCAGATTGAAAAACTTACTCAATTATATTTATTGTCTTATGGTGATAAAAAATCATAGCCTTGGCATGTCAAAATCATTTCTTTAGTGAGTAAGGCAAGCTAATTATCACACATATATAAAGCCATTATAATGATATTAGATCTGAACTTGATTCTTCTTGTCTTATCATAAATATTCGAGAAGCTTCTCGTGGCGATTTTTTAGTCACCAGGTCAGGATTGTCTGCTGCTGGCGAACGCATTATATCGGCTCCAAATTATGGGTAATACCCTATATAAACATCTTTCGCGGTATATGAGGACATCCTGAATGAACTACCCGAAATCAAATCTGCTTAACGTCGCTGATGGACATTCAGATAGCGATGCTGCCGAAATGCCTGCCGATGCGCGTCAGGAGAAAACAAAAGAGGGGCTGGGGCAGAATCTGGATCTGCGCGGTCAAGCTTACATAGAATATAACTATTTACAGCAGACCGGCATGACGACGCTCAACGGTCTGGTTGTACATGGTGCAGCCTGTGCATCGTTATTAGCACTGGGAAATATGGCGGCAGTGGGGCTAGAAACCAGTCATGAAATTCTGACGGCACCCACAACACCGATCATTCCACAACCGGATTCCTTCGTCGTTAAGTCAATGAACGCTGAATCGGTGCCTGCGGTTAAGCAGGAGAATCATTCAGCGAGCCATGCAGATGTGCTAATGCAGCCATCTGAGTTAAGTTCGCTCATTGAATCCCCGGTTCCTATCTTGTTAAGCCATGAACACCCATTGGTAGAGAACGCGGATAAATTTATTGATCTCACGCCGGAAATGATGAGCGCTATATCGCTCAATGATATTCAGCAAAGTGCTCATACCTACACCGAATATGTCAGTGAATTCAGGATTGATATTCGGGATAAAAACGGAAAGTCGGTGCTGGATACCACCACGGATGATAACCAACCCATTCTAGCGGGTAATGCACAGCCCTTTAGTCTGATTGAAGTTTTCAATCATGACGGCAAACTTGTCGCTACCACAGCGGTAGACAACCAGGGTCAATGGCGGATTAATTTCCCGCAAACGCTGCCTGACGGCCAGTATGAGTTTACACTTTACAACACTGATCCTACAGATAATAACACGTTAGGTACGAATAAAATTCGTCTGGAAATTTCAACGGAAAACGCCATCAACATTGAGGCGGAACCACCATTATTTAGTGTGATCCCAATGAATGAAAATGGTGATTTGGTTAATCTTACGCGTATATTTACCACTGTAGAACCAGTTAAAATTAAGCCAGTTAATATTGATTTAAGTGAATTGATTTATAATGACGCAAATGAACTTTTCATGGTTTCGCCTGACAGTTTGTACCTTGAAGAACTCAATACGTCGGACCTGGACATCCTGCAGATTTCCGAAGGAGGTATCCTTAACTGGGTTGAAAGTGATGCGAGTCTACAAAATGGCTCTGAATATAATCTCAAAGATGTAATGCTTGACCTGAATATAATTGTCCCAAATCCATACGATACTGATTACTAATCATTAGCCATAACTATTTTCTAATATTTAATACTTAGTGAATTTTTATGGCTTTTTTTGTTGAGTTTGTAATTCAATGAATAGAGGTAATTAATTATTGGGGTAGATAGTATGAAAATAAATTTTAGATAAGGTGGTAACTGTTAATGCTATTTATATCTTCTCGCATTTTTCACTCCCTAAATTAAATCGCATTCCTTTGTTTATATTCGCCATTTTTAACATTTGGCAGTAACCATTCGAAAATTTTTTCTGGTGCTTGACTCTTTTTCATATAGCCTACAATTCCAGAATTCATCCAGATGTCCTGATGAATGTTATGCTCGCACTCACTGAGTGCAATTATTTTACTGTTAATCTCATGCTGAACTACAAATTGTAGTATTGCATGAGTCTCTAAAGGAAATTGATAACAGTCAATAATAATAAATGCAGGTTCTTGCAACTTCACCTTATCATAAAAATCGTTATCAATCTTCGTCATACCTGCAGTGTGAAAGCCCCGAGACTCAAAAAGCATGCCGTAGCCGTGTAGCATAATAGGATGCTTATCAATTAAAAATATATTATTGTTCATTTAATTTTTTAAGTTGGTGTTGATAAATAAATTCCACAGCCTTTCGACTTATGATGAGATGGTATTTAAATTAGTAGTCAACTTTTTATAATCAATGCCATTGGCGGTCAAGACTTTACGAGTAATATCATTCCATTTTCTAGTTACTATAATTTAGGGGATTTCATGCATGCGTGCAATATCTACCGCTTCAATGAGGCTACGAGCACCCAACTTTTCCAGTAAACGCTGCTTGTAAGTGCTGATAGTCTTATCACTTAAATTTAAATCAACAGATATTTCTTTATTAGACATGCCAGCAGATAATTTTTTTAATACCACCTGCTCGCGTTCTGTCAGGTTATCAACGATATATTTATCGAATTTTTTTATGCCACGAAGTTTACAACGCATATTCAGCGTAGGGTAATAAATTAATCCCTGGTTCATTGCATGCATGGCATTAATGATTTCATCAGGTTCAAGCTTCTTAGGAATGTAAGCTTTAATACCGAGTAACAAGCATTCCCTCTGATAGAAAAGATTATCATGTTCAGTAAATACAATGGTGCGAGAGATAAGCTGTAAGGTGTCTAGAACCCGGCTGATCTCGGCGCTATTCATGTCGACCCGATGAATATCCATAATGATGAACTTAGGTTGCGTACGGATTATCGTGTCATAGATATCACCACTTTGGCCGTAGGCATCAATCAAATGATAGCCATGATAATGGCAGAGTCGACGTATGCCTTGATAAATCAATGGATGCTTGTCAACCAGTACTATATTTTTTTGCATAATTAATCCTTGGTGCCTTTCTCAGTCGGCAGCATAACGTGATGTCCCAGTGGTTATAGTATGCAAGAAAATTATCCTCACGCTGCCAAGACATTTCTTCAAAACCAATAATCAACTGGTTAAATGTAAGATTTAACACTCATATTCCCGTTCCAGGTTGAAGGCGATATCCCTGACTTCATCAATGCAAGAGACAAGCAAGCTTTCAATAATATCCCACTGTTCGCTTGCCGAAAAACGCTCAATATCAGAGCATAAATGTCCTAATTTCTCCGCTTTGATCATTCGCGCGGTGCCTAACAAACGGTGTGCACAGTCTTTTGTCTGCTGAGGATTTTTTGACGAAATTGCTGCTTGTAATTGCTTAATGTCTTGATCATTACTTACCAATAACGTTTCACTAAGATCTCTTATGGCACTTGAGCTTAAATTGGGCATGCGACTGAAGAAGAATGTTTTTACGTCCCCCTCTTTCGCTGGGATCGCATTATCGGTTAAATTCTCAACAGCAAGATGCGCTTTGAGCGCCTCTAATGATAAAGGTTTAATCAGGCAGGCTGTCATACCTGCCGCTTTCCCACGCTCAACCACTTCGTGTTCAGCCATCGCAGTAAGCCCATACATGGGGCGACGAGGTAATTTCTTTTCCTGCTCTTTATTACGCAGCTGTTTTATTAGCTCAAAACCATCCATGCCTGGCATATTGCAATCGCTGATGACCATATCGAATGGCGGTTTGGCGAGGTTCCAGCGGATAAGCGCCTGGTGGGCATCTTCTACCGCGACTGCATTATGACCGATGTATTCTAACTGCTGGCAAAGCACCAACCTGTTAGGGGCGTTGTCATCAACAACCAGGATATTTAAAGCCCGCTGGTTCGTTTCAGGATCCACGCTGGCATCGCTGATGTTCTCAGGACAGTGGCTCTCTGCATAAAAATCGAAAATAAAACTCGCCCCCACGCCGGGTTGACTTTCAACGGTTAATTCCCCATTGAGCTTATTCGCGAGTTGACGACAAATACTTAACCCTAGCCCGGTACCCTCTGCATTCGTTCTGCCATCTTCCACCTGGACAAATGGCTCAAAAATCGCCTGCTGCTGATATTCAGTTAAGCCTGGCCCGGTGTCTGTCACGCGTAAAATATAGTGTTTCAGCCCCTGACGACGTGAATCACGCTGTTGAAGGCATACTTCCACCTTTCCTCGTTCAGTGAACTTTATGGCATTACTCAGTAGATTGGCCACAATCTGATTAAACATTGTTTGGTCGGAAAGGATGTCATTATCAGTAGTATCGCAGTGATAGCTCAGCGTTAATTGTTTTTGCATAGCGAGATGATTAAACAGCGTCAGCTGAGACTGAATTGCATCCCGCAGGGAAATCGGTTTGGTTTTAATGTTGTGTGTACCCGACTCAATCTTTGCCATATCAAGAATATTGCCTACCAGAGCAAGCAGCGATTGAGAAGCTTGCCAGGCCACAGCAATATTATGAGCGCGTTTCGCAGGTGCGGATTTCTGACGATGCTCCAGCTCTAACAACCCAATTAATGCGTTTAACGGCGTTCTGATCTCATGGCTCATTTGGGCGAGAAAAATGGTTTTTGAAACAGCGGCTTTTTCCGCCACCTTTTTTGCCTGCTTAAGTTCCGTTAGTAATTGCTCACGTTCTGTAATATCAATAAATCCACCGATAATGCCATTGATTTCACCTCGGTGATCGCGATAGGGCAGGGACCAATGATAAACCTGCGACACTTTGCCATCATTGGTTGTCATCGAAAGCTGGGTAAATAATGGTGCTTTAGACTGCAAAGTTTTTTGATAAAGCCGCTGAAATGCCTTCGTTGAGGCCGCGCTAATAATGCCAGATTCGGCGAGGCTTTTATCTTTCACCGTTTCTAGTTTGGTATTAAAAAACTGCAAATAGGTATTATTGCACTGTAGCATTTTCCAACGCAGATCCCGGACATACAGCGCCACGGGTGAATCATCAATTAAAGTGCGAATAAAACGTAATTGATCTTCTAACTGCTGTTCATAACGCCTACGTTCGGCTAATCTGCGGCCTAAATAACGGTTGCGGACAAAGAAGAACATGAGTAGAAGAATAACCAGTCCCGCCACTTTTACCAGGTCACGGCTGTACTTGTCCCAGACGGTGACCTTGGGTGGAGCCTGATAATTCTGCCAGGGCGATAAATCCTGCTGCATCGTTTTAGGTGAAAGATCTAACATGGCTTTATTTAAAATATTCAACAGAATTGGATTTTCACTGCTGACGGCCATAACAAAATTTGCCGGTGCAATGCCGAGTGCATTGGTAATCACCAGCTTATTATAGAACTGCTTATTGATCAGATAGTCTGCTGAAATCTGTGGACTGATAGCGGCATCGGCTTGCTTACGCACTACCTTCAACATGGCATCTGTCAGATTGTGGGTTAACTCGAAATTCACCCGAGGATAGTGCGCTTTAAGGGAGGAATAAAGTCCACTATCATGCGTTAAGGTCACCGTTTTTCCAGCCATTTGAGCCAGGGAAGTAAACTCTCCTCCACGTCCATCAACCACCAGCACCCAAGGAGATATGGCAAAACTACGGCTGTAGCGCATGCCGACCTCGGGTTGCGGTTGTCTTATTACGCTAGCGATAACACCTTGCGCCTGTTTTTCCGGTAGCGATCCTTCATGTAAGCCAGGTGCTGGGGTGACGTGTGAAAATTTAATACCGGTTCGTTCAGCGATTAGCGTGAGTAAGGAGTGGGCATAACCATTCGTAAAACCCCGTTCGTCAACAAAGCTCAGTGGATGCATCGCGCGTGGCAGGATAACCGGGACATTAGGATGTTGGTGGATCCATGCGAGCTCATCTGGATTTAACATCATTGGATTCTTTTTAACCACAAACGATGCGTCCAGGCCCCAGTTATTGATGATGCGGATACGATCCGCCAGCGGCAAGGCTGTGAGAGTGCTTTCAATGGCCTGGAACAGGCCCCGGTTTTCAGACCGAACAGCAAACGAGACATTGGCAGTGGCCGGTAAGGTCTGCAGCATGACCTTGGCCTGCGTCTCAACACCCTGCTTTATGAGAAATCGTGCCGTTGATGCATTCAACCAGAATGCATCGGTGGCTTTATAAGCCAGAGATGCCATCGCTTCACTAAAATAAAGATACGGTTTTAATCGCGCTTCAGGAAAATAGCTTCTTAATGAACGTTGTGTTTCATCATCACCGACAAAAGCTAATTCACTTTTTTTAAAATTGAGCAAGGATTGAGAGTCGAGATTATTCTTGTGCACTACAACCTGATAATCAAGCAAATAAGGTTGCGTGGTAAGATAATTATCAGCCTTCAAATCGGTTGGCGTATAAAATGCAAGCGCATCTACGTCACCCTGATCAAGGCCTTTTTTAGCCTCGGTTAAGGTAGTAAAATGGTAAACCTCAACGCGTTTGTTGAGTGTTTTTGCCAGAATGTTGGCATAGTCCGCCCCAATTCCCTCGTAAGTTTTGCTGTCATATCCCATGTAAATAGGCGGGTGTGGGTTGCCCCAGATGGCTAATTTTATGGTTTTATTATCAATAATCCAGCGTACGCTCTCGCCACTCAGCATTATTTCAGGTGAGGCGATTTGAGTTCTGGCTAATAACTCAACTTGATTTTTTTTTGCATAAGCGGGTACGTTTTCAATTGAGAAAAAAAACACAATAAGCGCCCATGCGAAAGCGTAAATATCCACTCTCACGATGATTATTCCTGGTGGTGACAACGGTATGAGTCAGAGGATTCTTATTCTGTTTGTCGCTCGCGGCAAGTGCAAATCCCCTTTCCGTAATGAAAAGGGCATTATTCGAGAAGAGTCTTGTTCACGTGTGGTTGGAATATAAACGTTAATTGCTGGCGTTTAATGCTGCTTGCAACTGATGTTCAAGTTGTAAGATCACCCCCACACACTGCTGGTAGGCTTCTGACACGGAATTTAAATTACTTTCCTTCGCCGCCGACTCAATTTTCTTGCTAACTTCTTCCAGATCAGACGCGTCAATCAACCGCGCGCCACCCAAAATATTATGTGCCGTAATCGCAATTGCCGGAAAATTAACGGCTGCAATATGCAGTGCGAGTTGTTCAATATCTTTTTGATTCTGTTCAATAATGGTCAACACTAAATCGTCAAAGGCGCGAGGGTTTGAACGGGCGAGTTTATCCAACGTCATGATAGTTGGGCTTTCACTCTGTATGGGGCTTGGCGCATCGACATCTCCGTCGATACGTGCCAGCAAATTTGCAATTTCTATCGGTTTAAATAAGCAATCGGTCATGCCAGAGGCCCGAGCGCGGATGGCGACATCTTGTTCGGCCATCGCGGTTAAACCAAAAATCGGAATGGGAACACGGCCAGCGTTTTGCTCAATATGACGGAGTTTTTTCGTCAGCTCAAATCCGCTCATCTCCGGCATATTGCAATCGGTTATCACCACGTCAAATGGCGTCTGGGTATCAGCCCAGGCCAGCAGCGCTTGCGCACCTGATTCAACCGCGACGCTATGATGACCGGCAAAGGCGATCTGCTGGCTTAGCAACAGACGGTTAGGTGCATGATCATCCACAATCAAAATTCGTTTGAGTGTGTGGGCTGTGCGCGGTATCCCTGCGCGGCTGGACGCCACCGCGGCGGTGTTATGGTTTACTTCGGCGCTAAAACGAAAAATAAACGTTGATCCTTCGCCAGGCTCACTGTCGATACTCAACCGTCCTCCCAGTAAATCCGCCAGGTGACGGCAAATACTGAGGCCAAGTCCGGTTCCCTGATGTCGGGCCCGAGAATCTTCAACCTGGACGAATGGCTCGAAAATCTCGCGTTGCTGCGTCTCACTAAGACCACTGCCAGAATCTGACACTTCAATCACATAGACAGCGCGATTTTCATTAACCTCACCCGACTGGTAAAGGCCCACCTCAATCTCGCCCTGCTCGGTAAATTTAATCGCGTTGCTGAGCAAATTAGACAGGATTTGCTTCAACATAATGGGATCAAACAGAATATCAGGATGTGTAACCTCAAGCGTGGAGGATAACTGCAGATGTTTTTCCTCGGCGCTGTAGCGGAACAGCGTGGTCACACTGTTTAATGTTTCACTGAGCGAAACCGGCACATGCCGCACGGTATAAGAACCTGACTCAATTTTCGCCATATCCAGAATGTCTCCCACCAACATCAGCAGTGATTTGGAGGACTCATAGGCTACCGCGAGGTTGTTCCTGCGTTGTTCTGGCGTGGAGTGGCCGAAGTTTTCCAGTTCAAGTAATCCAATCAGCGCGTTCATTGGCGTACGGATTTCGTGACTCATTTGCGCCAGAAACGTTCCCTTCGAGAGACTGGCCTGTTCTGCCGCTTTTCTGGCGGCCTCAAGCTCAGCCTGCAGACTTTCTAACGCTGCCACATTTTTCTTCAGCATTGCATTGCGCAGCAATATAAATGCCACAATGACCGTAATTAACAGCAGCGCTGCATAAAGATAATATTTATAACGGTCCCATAAGCTTAATGAAGAAAGCGGATGATGCTTTTGCCACTGCACATATTCTCTGACCATATTACGCGGTGGCACTTGTTCAATGGCTTTATTCAGGATGGACAGGAGTTGACTATTGGCGGTATTGACGGCCATCGCCATTCTTACCGGTGGTAAATCCATCACTAGCGCCACTTTAAAAAACCGATCAACAAGGGTGTCATTCAATACATCGGCTACCAGGACTGGAACGATTGCACCATCTGTTTTTCCCGTGAGAATTTTGAAAAAACCGCTAAATGACATTGTGCTTTCAGTGAAATGCACTTGCGGATATGCCGCTTTCAATTCGGCAAGATAATACACCCCAGGATAGACCACGATATTTTTCCCGCCCATATCGGCCAGAGAGGTGATAGTTGGCGCATTATCACGCGTTACCAATACCCAGCGGGAAATAAAATAGGGGGTTGTATAGCGTATATCAGGCTCGTGACGCGCAGAGGCATCGGCGGTGGCAATCACACCGTCATTCTCTTTGATCAGCTTTTGCCGCATATCCACCAGATTATTCATGCGCTCATAGCGGAATTTCACCCCGCTCTGGTTGGCAATGGTATTGAGCAAATTAATGACGATGCCGTGCGCATGGCCTTCGGAATCAACCATTGAGAGAGGCGAGTTGTTATTGTCGAGATAGACCGGGATAACCGGATTATCCCGCAGCCAGGCTTTTTCGCTTTCACTGAGATTTAATATTCCGGTCTGAGGTTCACCGTTAGTGAACTGACGCCAGACCTGATCAAGCTTATTCAATGTTTCCGTTGGGATTTTTTCGAGTGCCGCATTGATGGTATCGATTAATGGCTGATTCTCCGGTCGGGTTAAATAACCCTGCGAGAGGGATGCGCCTACTGAGGCAGGAGTGGTAACCAACGCAGATCGATAAATCTGGTGGTTAATACTTTCCAGCGTACGACGGCTTCCCCACAGCAGCGCATCGGGATTATCTTTCACTATTGCGATAGCCCGATAATAACTGGTCTGGCGCGAGAGAACGGCATCCGGCCAGGCATTGCTTAGCGCCAGGGCGACTTCATCATCGCCAACGTAAAGCAATTGCTTGCCGCGTAACGTCTCGGGTGATGAAGGCTGAACGCCTTTTTGATGGATAAGTACTGCGCTGTCCTGAATAAACGGGATGGAGTAAATGAGGTTGCTATCATGCTCGCCATGTAATGCAGGCCCGCTGAGTAGTTCAACCTCACCCTGCTCAAGCGCGGTAATGGCACTCCGCCGATCGTTATAAACGTAAACCTTAACGGACACATCCAGCATTTTCCCCAATAGCGCAAGATAATCGGCGGATAAACCTTCAAACTCTTTCTGCGGTGCGTAATCCATCATAAAAGGCGGTTGCGCCGGCAGCCACACGCCGACATTCAGGCTCGTATGCGTCTTGAGCCATGCCGCGCCTGATGCAGGCAGAACGATGGGGGCGACGACGGCTGAAACGCGCTCGGCCAAATGCACCGGTTGTCCTGCAGCATGCGCCAGCGCTGTAAGACAAATCATTGCTATGAACATAATCAGTCTGGTCAATCGATGTAATAGCAAAAAACGTTCCTTATGCTGAGCGTCGCGTAAATACGACATTTTTAGAAGGTAAAATCAATATAACAGTATAAATATTATGGGGTTATTTCCATGGTGCTTTGATTGTTTTAGTCCCTGTCTTTTGAGCGGCTCACTGTTTGATTCAAATATTCGAGAAATGTCTCTGCAAGGAATTTTCCTAGACGGGGTGATGATTTACCCATCTGGCGAACTCCCTCATCGGGGATGTGTGTTCCAGGCTGTCTTTTGCGCCGCCGCAGCGGCTGTCGCAAAGAACCAAACTCACATAAAGGAAAGTTTCAATGAGTGTAATTCCTGTTAACGCGGCCGTCGTGCACGATAATACGATAGTCAAAGCAGAAGTGTTAACCGCAGGTAAAGCGGTCAAGATTAAAGCCATTCCCGGTGCAAAATACGTACTGGCCGAGGGTGAAAACGGCGTCGCGCCAGAAAACATTACGCTCAGGCGTGTCGGTAAGAACCTGCATGTCATCCTTGAAGGTTCAGACATAGAGCATCCGGAATTGATCATCGAAGGTTTTTATGATCATCCAGGCGAGCTGGTCGGTAAGGGCGAAGATGGCCAGTGGCACGAATACATTGCCACCAGTGGTGAAGAGAAAGACGACGCCGCATTCCTGATGGACGGTGAAATCAGCGGTGTGGCACTCGGGGCGAATACCATCGCCGGTCTGGATGGCCTGGCGATGGCGGCCACGGCGATTTCACCGGCGCTTATCGCGCTCGGTATGCTGGGCGCGCTGGCTGCAGCAGCGGGTCTGGGTTATCTGGCTGGCCGCCGTGACAGCGACGACAATGCAAATAGCCGCTCTGGCGGCGGCGAGGGCGACGCTGGCGGTATCGGGGGTCGCATTCCTTCCGTCGGTTCAGTAATTGACGATTTTGGCAGCATCACCGGCCCGCTCAACAGCGGCGATGTGACCGATGACAGCACGCCGACCTTTAACGGCAGCGGTACGCCGGGCAACACCATTGAGATCTGGGATGGCGAAACCAAGCTGGGTGAAGTGGCCGTAGGCGGTGACGGCAGCTGGAGCTACACGCCACCGCCGCTGGAGCATGGCAATCACACCATTATCATTGTTGAGCGCGATCCTGAAGGTAACACCAGCCTGCCTTCAGAAGGCTTTGAGCTGATTATCGATTTAGAAGCCCCAGACCGTGCCGAACTGAATGAAGTCTGGGATGACGTGGCTCCCGGCGTAGGCCCGGTGGAGAATGACGGCAGCACCAACGATCAGCAGCCCGAGTTTCGCGGCAAGGCAGAGCCGAATGCCACGGTTGAAATCATCCTGAACGGCGAAGTGGTTAAGGTGGTTCCGGTTGATGCGAACGGCGACTGGACCTGGACACCGGATGCGCCACTGCCGGAAGGTCACTACAGCGTTGAACTGGTGGTGGTGGACACCGCCGGCAACCCGAGCCTGACCACGCCACCCTTTAACTTCGAAGTCGACATTACGCCGCCGGTGATGGTGCCGGGCGCATTTGATCTTGATAACGTCATTGATGATGTCGGCCTTAAAACCGGCCCTATCTCCAGCGGTGATATCACTGATGATAATCGTCCAACCTTTAATGGTGGTGGACTGGTTCCCGGTAACACCGTTGAAGTCCACGATTCTGTCACTGGCGAGCTTGTTGGTACTACCATTGTTAAAGCCGATGGCAGCTGGACGTTTACGCCAGAAGCCGACATGAGCGAAGGCCCGCACAGCATCTCCATCATCATTGTTGATCCGGCGCAGAACCGCAGCGAGCCGAGCCCGGCCTTTGAGTTTACCGTTGACACCGTTCCGCCACCGAAGCCTACCGGCAGCCAGTTTGAAGGCGCCTGGGATGACGTGGGTGAAATCGTCGGCCAGATTGAAGCCGGCAGCAGCACCGATGACAGCCGCCCTGAATTTAAGGGCACCGGCTTAACGCCGGGCCACATCGTACATATCCGCGAGGACTTCTTTGGCGAAATGGGTACCGCCATCGTTGATGCCAACGGCAACTGGACGTGGACGCCAGAAGTGGATAGCCCACTGAGCAATGGCGACTACGTGTTTGAAATTGTCATTGAAGATGAGGTGGGGCGCGTCAGCGAGCCGAGCGATCCGCTCGACTTTACCGTCGACCTTACCCCGCCGGGACAGCCGCTGATCACCGAGTTGTGGGACGACCAGGGCGCGGTGACCGGCCCTATCGACAGCAGCGTGCCGACCGACGACGCCCAGCCTGAAATCCGCGGCACCGCGGATGCGGGTAGTAAAGTGTGGGTCTACATTGACGGCGTGCTGGAAGGCACGGTGATGGCCGATGCTGACGGCAGCTGGACGTTTACACCAGAGCGCCAGTTAAGCAACGGCGCGCACATCATCACCGCGCAGGCCAGCGACAGCGCGGGCAACCGCGGCCAGGTGTCCGAACCGTTCGATCTGATCGTACAGGCCGGCGGGATCCCGGACTCACCGGCCATCACCGGCGTGATTGACAACGTGGCGGGCGGCATCGTCGGCAACATCGCCCCGGGCGGCGTCACTAACGATCCGCGTCCAGAGGTGCAGGGTACCGCCCCGGCCGGTACCGTGGTTAACGTCACGATTGACGGCGTATCCATTGGCAGCGTGACGGCAGATGCAGACGGCCGCTGGAGCATCGTCTCCGATCGCGATCTGGCTACCGGTGAACACGTTATTGTCGCTGAAGCGGTCAACGGCCTGACGCCGCCCTCCGGCGAATACATTATCCACGTTGACGTGACGGCGCCTGCCGCTGCGGGCGATCTGGAACTGATTGATGACGTGCCGGACATTGTCGGGCCAATCAACTCCGGCGACACCACCGACGACCGCACGCCTACCTTTAACGGCACGGCGGAGCCAGACGCCATCGTGTATATCCGCGATAACGGCGTCATCATCGGCAGCGTACGCACCGAAGACGACGGCAGCTGGAGCTGGACCACGCCGCCTCTGAGCGAAGGCGAACACAGCTTTGACGTGATCGTCGCAGACCAGGCCGGCAACGAAAGCCAGCCCTCCACGCCAATTGATTTCATCGTTGACACCAGCGCGGTGCTGATCGCCATTGATTCAGCCACCGACAACGTCGGCGCGATTCAGGGTCCGTTAAGCAACGGCGCGGTTACCGATGACGCCACGCCGACGCTGCGCGGTCAGGCGACACCGAACGCGCTGGTCACGATTTACGTTGACGGCACCGCCGTGGGCTCTGTAATGGCGAACGGCCGCGGCGAGTGGACCCACACCCCGACGCTGACCGAAGGCGAGCACCGTATCACCGCCACGGTCACCACCCCGGCGGGCGGCGAAAGCGCGCCAACCGGTGAGTTTGTCCTCATCGTAGACCTTACCCCGCCGGCGAAACCGGCTATTGACGCCATTCTTGATGACGTGGGTCACATTCAGGGCCCGCTGGCCAACCCGGCCATCACCGATGACCCTACGCCAACGCTGACCGGCAGCAACGTCGAGCCGCACGCGCTGGTGATCATTTATAACAACGGCCAGCGTATCGGCAGCCAGCAGGCTGACGCGGACGGCAACTGGCGCTGGACGCCTGACCCGGGCCTGAACGAGGGTCGCCATGAATTCAGTGTGGCAGTGCAGGACCAGGCGGGCTGGATCTCTGAGCGTTCTGACAGCTGGGTGATTGAAGTCGACACCGTTGCACCGGGCATTCCGAGCACCGGACCGGGCGGGGCGCTGGAAGGCGCGTGGGATGACGTGGGCCCGCACACCGGCCTGATCGACGACCTGACCGACGATGACCGTCCGACCTTCGCCGGCGGCGGCCTTGAGCCGGGCGACACCGTGGAGATCTGGGACGACTTCGGCGGCAACAAGCAGATTATCGGCACCGCCATCGTGGATGAAGACGGCAACTGGAATTTCACTCCGGAGCCGGGTAACGAGCTGGACGACGGCGACCACGCGGTGAGCATCATCATCGTTGAGCCTTCAGGCCAGCGCAGTCCGGAGAGCGAGGCCATTGAGTTCGAGGTTGACACCGTGGCCCCGGCCGCGCCGGTGATCACCGGCGTGACCGACGCGAACGGCCCGGTCACCGGCGGCAGCACCGACGATCCGCACCCGCTGATCAGCGGCACCGCGGAGGCGGACGCGCTGATTGAGATCTACGACACCGACGGCACGCTGCTGGGCACGGCGCAGGCCGACGCGGGCGGCAACTGGAGCTTCCGTCCGGAGCGTCCGCTGGCGCAGGGCGAGCACGCGCTGACGGCGACCGCGCAGGATAAGGCGGGCAACACCAGCCTGCCGTCGAATCCGTTCGACCTGGCGCTGGTCGGCGGCGGCATCACGCCGGACGTGGCGATTGTGGCGGTACTGGACGACGAGCTGGCGCACGTGGGGCCGATCCAGCAGGGCGGCCTGACCAACGACGCGACGCCAACCGTGCAGGGTACCGGCACGCCGGGCACCGTGGTGCACCTGTTTGACGGCAACACCTTCCTTAACTCGGTTACCGTGGGCGCGGACGGCCGCTGGAGCCTCACCACCCCGGCGCTGGCCTCGGGTGAGCACACCCTGAGCGCGCGTCCGGTGCTGGCCGACGGTACGCTGGGCCAGGCGACGGGCGGCTGGACCATCACCGTTGACCTCGACGCGCCGGACCCGGCGAGCGACGTAACGCTGTGGGACGACGAGAACGACAACCCGGCGGTGGAGGTGCCGCAGGACGGCACGACTGACGACCCGACGCCGACGCTGAAGGGCAAGGCGGAAGAGGGCGCGACGGTCATCGTGCGTGACCAGGACGGCAACGTCATCGGCACGGACGTGGCGGACGCGAACGGCGACTGGAGCGTGACGCCAACCACGCCGCTGGAAGACGGCGACCACAGCCTGACGGTGGAAGTGGTTGACGCGGCGGGCAACTCGGGCGGCGAGCGTCCGGCGATTGACTTTACGCTGGACACCTCCGGGCGCGTGGTATCGATTACCCACGTGGCGGACGACGAGGGCGCGCTGACCGGCGACCTGGCGAGCGGCAGCCGCACCGACGACACCACGCCGGTGGTGCACGGCCGCGCGACGCCGAACAGCGTCGTGACCGTGCTGGTAGACGGCGTGGCTGTGGGCTCTGTGCAGACCAACGCGTTCGGCCACTGGGCGCTTGAGCTGACGCTGAGCGAAGGGACCTACAGCATAACCGCCAGCGTCACGGCGCCGGGCGGTGCCACCACCGTGACCAGCCCGTTTGAGCTGAGCGTGGACACCACCGGGCCGGCGCGCGCGGTGATAGATAACGTGGTGGACGACGTGGGCGCGGTGCAGGGCAACCTGACCAACCCGGGCCGCACGGACGACAGCACGCCGACGCTGCAGGGTCGCGGCACGCCGGGCGAGACGGTGAACGTCTACGTAGACGGCGTGAAGATTGACAGCGTGCCGGTGAATGCGGACGGCAGCTGGAACTACACGCTGCCGCCGCAGCAGGACGGCACCTACGAGATAGAGGTGAGCTTCAGCGACGACGTGGGCATTGAAGGGCCGCGCTCGGAGGCGTGGGAAGTGACGGTTGACACCGTACCGCCGGCCGGTGCAATTACCGGCGCGGCGAACGACAACGACCCGTCGGACATCGTCGACGTGGTGAACGGCGGCTGGACCAACGACACCACGCCGGTGCTGCGCGGCACGGGCGAAGCGGGTGCGGTGGTGACGCTGCACGACGCGAACGGCACGGCGCGCGGGTCTGCTATCGTGGGCGCTGACGGTACCTGGCGGGTGACGGTTGCCCCGGCACTGGCCGAGGCCTCGCACACGCTGACGGCGACCTTTGACGACGGCGTGCACCAGACGGTGAGCGCACCGTGGGTGGTGAACGTGGACACCACGGCACCGCCGGCTGGCACCATCAGCGAAATTATTGACAACTTTGGCCCGGTCACCGGCGCGATAGGGCGCGACGGCATCACCGATGACCGCACGCCGACGCTGCGCGGCACGGGCGAGCCGCTGAGCTGGGTATACATCTACGACGGCAACGGCACCGTTGTGCTGGGGTCGGTACAGGTAGGGGCTAACGGGCGGTGGGAAGTGGAGCTGGCTCCGCAGAACGACGGTACCTACAACTTTACCGCGGCGTTCGTGGACCGCGCGGGCAACGCCGCGCCGGCGCGCGCCGACTCCTGGCCGATCACCATCGATACCGTACCGCCGACCGGTGCGATCACCGGCGTGGTCAACGACAACGATCCGCTGAACCCGGTGACGGTGGCGAACGGTGGGTTGACTAACGATCCAACGCCGCTCTTCAGCGGTACGGGCGAAGCGGGCACGACGGTGACGCTGCACGACGCGAATGGCACGCCTCGCGGATCTGCGATTGTAGGGCCAAACGGCACGTGGCAGGTGACTGTCTCACCAGCGCTGGGCGAGGGCAGCCACAGGCTGACGGCGACCTTCGACGACGGGGCGAACCAGACGGTAACGGCACCGTGGGTGGTGAATATCGACACCGTGGCACCGACCGGCGCTATCACCGACATCATTGATGACTTCGGTGCTGTGACGGGATCCATCGGGTCCGGCGGTCGTACCGACGACAACACGCCAACCCTGACCGGGACGACTGAGCCGCTGGCGATGGTGTATATCTACGACGGCGTTAACCCGACTCCGGTTGCGTCAATGCAGGCGGGCGCGGACGGACGCTGGAGCATCACCGTGCCAGTGCAACCGGACGGCACTTACACCTTCCAGGCCGAGTTTGTAGACCCGGCGAACAACAGCAGCGGCAAAATTGATGCCTGGCCGATCACTATCGATACCGTACCGCCGGTGGGCGCCATCACCGGCGTGGTCAACGACATTGACCCGTCGAACCCGGTGGCAGTTGCCAACGGCGGCTGGACGAAAGACACCACGCCTGTCTTCAGCGGTACGGGTGAGGCGGGTACCACGGTTACGCTGCACGACGCGAACGGCGTGGCGCGTGGCTCGGCCATTGTCCAGCCGAACGGCACGTGGCAGGTGACGGTGGCCCCGGCGCTGGCCGAGGCATCGCACAACCTGACGGCGACCTTTGACGACGGCGTGAACCAGACCGTAACGGCACCGTGGGCGGTGAACGTGGATACCACGGCACCGACCGGCACCATTACCGATATTATTGATGATTTCGGGGCGGTGACGGGATCGGTGGGCGCTAACGGCCGCACCGACGACAACACGCCGACCCTGACCGGTACCACCGAAGCGCTGGCGATGGTGTATATCTACGACAGCCGTGGCGGTAATCCGATTGCGTCGGTGCAGGCGGGCGCGGACGGGCGCTGGAGCGTGACGTTACCGACGCAACCGGACGGCACCTATACCTATCAGGCGCAGTTCGTTGACCGGGCGAACAACGCCAGCGGCAAGATCGACGCATGGCCGATCACCATCGATACAGTAGCGCCGGTGGGCGCGATCACCGGCGTGGTCAACGACATTGACCCGTCGAACCCGGTGGCGATTGCCAACGGCGGCTGGACGAAAGACACCACCCCTGTCTTCAGCGGCACGGGTGAGGCGGGCACTACAGTGACGCTGCACGATGCGAACGGCGTGGCGCGCGGCTCGGCCGTTGTTCAGCCGAACGGCACGTGGCAGGTGACGGTGGCCCCGGCGCTGGCGGAGGGCAGCCACGGGCTGACCGCGACCTTTGACGACGGCGCGAACCAGACCGTAACGGCACCGTGGGCGGTGAACGTGGACACCACGGCACCGACCGGCACCATTACCGACATCATTGATGACTTCGGGGCGGTGACGGGATCGGTGGGCGCTAACGGCCGTACCGACGACAACACGCCGACCCTGACCGGCACGACCGACGCGCTGGCAATGGTGTATATCTACGACAGCCGTGGCGGTAATCCGATTGCGTCGGTGCAGGCGGGCGCGGACGGGCGCTGGAGCGTGACGTTACCGGCGCAGCCGGACGGCACCTATACCTATCAGGCGCAGTTCGTTGACCGGGCGAACAACGCCAGCGGCAAGATCGATGCGTGGCCGATCACCATCGATACCGTACCGCCGGTAGGCGCGATCACCGGCGTGGTCAACGACAACGATCCGTCGAACCCGGTGGCGGTAGCTAACGGTGGACTGACCAACGACTCAACGCCGGTCTTCAGCGGCACTGGCGAGGCGGGCACTACGGTGACGCTGCACGACGCGAACGGTACGCCTCGCGGCTCGGCCATTGTCCAGCCGAACGGCACGTGGCAGGTGACGGTGGCCCCGGCGCTGGCCGAGGCATCGCACACCCTGACGGCGACATTTGACGACGGCGTACACCAGACCGTAACGGCACCGTGGGCGGTGAGCGTGGATATGACGCCACCGACCGGCACCATTACCGACATCATTGATGACTTCGGAACGGTGACGGGATCGGTGGGCGCTAACGGCCGCACCGATGACAACACGCCAACCCTGACGGGCACGACCGAAGCGCTGGCAATGGTTTACATCTACGACAGCCGTGGCGGTAATCCGATTGCGTCAGTGCAGGCGGGCGCGGACGGGCGCTGGAGCGTGGCGCTACCGGCGCAGCCGGACGGCACCTATACCTATCAGGCGCAGTTTGTTGATCGGGCGAACAACGCCAGCGGCAAGGTTGACGCGTGGCCGATCACCATCGATACCGTACCGCCGGTGGGCGCGATCACCGGCGTGTTGAACGACAACGACCCGGCGAATCCGGTGGCGGTGACCAACGGCGGGCTGACCAACGATCCAACGCCGGTCTTCAGCGGAACGGGCGAGGCGGGCACCACCGTGACGCTGCGTGACGCGAACGGAACGGCACGCGGCTCGGCCATTGTCCAGCCGAACGGCACATGGCAGGTGACGGTGGCCCCGGCACTGGCCGAGGCGTCGCACACCCTGACGGCGACCTTTGACGACGGCCTGCACCAGACGGTGACGGCACCGTGGGTGATAAACGTGGACACCACGCCGCCGACGGGCACCATTACCGACATCATTGATGACTATGCGGGTGCACGCGGCGATGGTGCCACCGGGTCGATTCCAGTCAATGGGCGTACCGATGACAACACGCCAACCCTGACGGGCACGACCGAAGCGCTGGCGATGGTCTATATCTACGACAGCCGTGGCGGCAATCCGATTGCGTCGGTTCAGGCGGGCGCAGACGGTCGCTGGAGCGTAACCTTACCGGCGCAGCGTGACGGCACCTATATCTATCAGGCGCAGTTCGTAGACCGGGCGAACAACGCCAGCGGCAAGGTTGACGCGTGGTCGTTCACCATCGACACCACGCCGCCAGCGGTGGGCAGCATTACCGGCCTGTTTGACGATGCAGGTGCCTCAACGGGTCTGCGACCCAATACGGGCGCGCAGATTGTCACCGATGACATGACCCCGGAAATCCGCGGCAGTGGCGGCGTCGTGGGCGACCTGGTCATCCTGTGGAGCGGCAACACGGCGGTGGGTTCTGTGGTAGTGACTGCAGCGGACGGCACGTGGAGCATTACGCCAGCGCTTGCAAACAACGCCACGCATAACCTGACGGCGACCTTTGAGGACGACCTGGGTAACCGCAGCGGGCATACGGCACCGGTACAGGTGAGAATTGAGCCGGATGCGCCGGTGGCGCCTGTCTATGCAGGTGTTGCTGAAGACTGGGAGAGTTATGGTGGGGCGGGATCTTTCAACGCAACGAATGGTCGCACGTTTGGTGGAGGCATGTTCCAATTTACATCTGGAGGTGGCGGTGTTAGTGCCGTGGGATATTCAAAAGGGACAAATCAGACCGGTCATGTATTACCTAACCCCAACGTTATACAGGGGGAGTCAAGCTGGAAATTGAATTATGCATTGCAAACAGCCAACCCAAATGCTTCTTCTGTTCTGAATAATTTCAGAATATTAAATGGAGGCGTGGACTCACTAACGATAGAAATGGGTATATATACCAATATTCCGACTAACCCTGTGACAGATCATAGAATCCGATTTAGAGATTCTACTGGAAGAGTGTATGTTGGACTTGCAAACCCATATGTCTCATATATACCCGTTCAGTATAGAACGGCATTGTGGGGGGTTGGAAACGGTGTGAATGATCCCATTAATGCTACCGTTTATACGTGGAGGTTTACAATTACGCCACCTAAAGGTGTCAAAGTTATTGAATTTGGATATGAAACATTTCCTGGTCTTGTTTCAAATGTTTGGGATATATCGTACGGTACTTATCCATCAACTTTACAGACTTTTGCAGGTGATGAAGAAAAAGAGAATGAGCATGATATAGCTGCAGCTCTTCAGCATGAGAATGATTCAAAACTAACTCCGGTTTTGGAGCAGAAAGCAGAACAACATTTAGAGCAATCTCTGGCTCAGCCAGCGCTCGAAGACGGCCTGCTAATCCTTGACGGTGCAGACCAGGTTATCGATCTCAGCAACGTCGACCCGGCGCAACAGCGAATTGAGGTGATTGACATTACCGGCAGCGGCGATAACACCCTGCATATCAGCCTCGGCGATATTCTGGCGCACGGTGATAAAGACCTGTTTATTGCCGACGGCAGCGTGCAGTTGATGATCAACGGTGACGAAGGTGACGTGGTTAACCTCGATGACATGCTCAACGGTACCGATCCGGGAGACTGGGCCAAAGAGACCGGCGTGGTGGAAGTGGCGGGCGTGCGTTATGAAGTCTACAAACACAGCACCGTCAACGCCGAGCTGTTAGTTCAGGAGGGTGTCCAGACCAACCTGATCTGACCAGCAGCATCTTAACGCATGTAAATGACCGGGCTGGCCTGAACGGCAGCCCGGCAGCATGCAACACCATTCCACTCATCTAATTTCCGACTCCCTTTGCGGGAGCCGTGGAGACGTTATGACTCTATTTAAAATCAGCGCGCTGTCACTGGTACTGAGCAGCGCCTTATTCACCGTTCAGGCGGCGGTCAAACCTGAAGCCTACGCGCACAGCTACCAGCCGGTGGCGAGCGTGGGTAAAACCCAGGCGCAGATCGTGTTCTACCGCGAAAGCGACGAACATCCGGGCGGCGCCAATATTTATATTGACGGCGAGTTCCAGTCAGCGCTGTTAGCCAACGGCTATACCACCTTCTGCGTGGCACCGGGCGACCACAGCGTTGGGGCATTCGTCAAAGATGCGCCGTCGTATCAGGGCAAAGCCACTCAGCCGTGGCGCAGCACGCTGGAAGGCGGGCGTACCTACTTTCTGCGCTTAGGTGACGGTGTTACCGGTCTGCCGCAGGCGGTACGCCGGGCGGATGCCGAACAGGTGCTGCAGGCGATGCGTAAGCAGAATCACACGCTGTCGCGCGCCTCAGCGGTGGAAGCCTGTCAGTACACCGAAAAGCAGTTTAAAGATTACACGCTGTCCAGCGACGTGCTGTTCCCGTTCGGTAAGTCTGAACGTGGCAGCCTGACGCGTGAAGGCGATCGCGCCATTACTGAGTTAGTGCAGCAGATCCGCCGCGAGAACCACACGCTGCGAAACGTGGTGGTCACCGGCCATACCGACCAGATCGGTTCGGCTGCGGCCAACGACAAGCTGGGCCAGCGCCGTGCGGCCACGGTGCGTCTGATGATGATTCAGGCGGGGATTCCGGCGCGGGACATCACGGCCAGCAGCGCCGGGATGAACGAACCACTGGTGCAGCACTGCGCCGGTAACAAGGCGGAGCAAATCGCCTGTTATGCGCCGAACCGCCGCGTCACCATTCGCGTCGACGGCAGCGCCGCCAGCGAGTAACGCCTTTCTTTTTGTCCCAACGCAGCGATGGCCGCTCCCGGCATCGCTGCTTTTTCATTCCTCTAGCGAAAGAGAATAAATCCTGATGGCTATTATCCGTTTCGGATGGCGCTGCGGGTTGGCCGCACTTTCCCTCGCCGCCGCCGCTGAAGCCGCTATACACACACCCTCACGCCCCTTGTTTGCTGAAAAATTTGATATCACCTTACCGGTGGTTAACCAACTTGCTCAGGTGATTTATTACCGTGAGCGCAGCGAATTCCAGCAGCTTACAGGCGCTAATGTATACGTTGACGGCGAATTTCATACCACGCTATTGCCAGGCGGCTACACCGCATTCTGCCTGCGACCGGGCAGGCACCAGTTGGGTGCCTACTTCACCCAGGGCGCGCATTATCCAGGTAAAAACACCCATCTGTACCAAGCCGATCTGCAGGGAGGCAGCACCTATTTCCTGCGCGTCAATGAACTGGGCGTAACCGAGCCACAGTCAGTGGATCGGATACAGGCCGAAGCCAGCCTGCAAAGCATCCATCGTCAGGCGCACATGCTCAACCGGGCCACCCAGATTCAGGCCTGTGCTTACGATCGCGACCGCGAGCAGGCAACGCGACAATACACCATCGATATTGCGGTGTTGTTCTCGCCGGGCAGCAGCACGTTGTCTGAGCCAGGACGAGAAGCACTCCGGGATCTGGCGCTGACCATCAGGCAGGATCTCAACCGCATCAATCAGGTGGATGTATTGAGTCAATCCCGCGATCAGCATGGCAATGTGTTAGCGGATAGCTTGCGTCAGCAGCGTGCAGAGATTATTCGTAATCAGTTGATCTACAACGCAGTTCCTTCCGAACTGGTCGCTATTTCCGCCACGGTACAGTCAGATGTCAAGCCGCAAACCTGCATCGGTGAGTGCGCGGTGCCGCAGCAGCAGATTGTGGTTTACGCACGCTAATCGATAAGAAATGTCCCAATAAGGACTGGATTCGGGAAATGTCTTGCGTAGGTTTTTGACCTCTCTCTGTCAGAATTTTCTCCATTACGCAAAAGCGTCTGCATCACCGACTTTTTGCTTTGGAATTATGATCTGACAGAGAGATAACTATGCAACAAGGCACTGACACTACGGAGCAGACGGAAGTCGTGGAAGCCAAGGCGTTTACCCGCCTGGACGACAGCTTGCTCAAAAGTGTCTCATGGGTTTGTCACCACTACGGTCTTGATAAATCCGATGAGGCGCTGCTGGCGGGACTTCCGCACGGCAACTTACTCTCCCCCTCACTGGCATTGCAGGCACTGGAAAATGCCGGCATGGCGGGCGGTCTGGTTGAACGCGGCGCGCATGAGCTGCCTGAGCAGGTGATGCCAATCATCCTGTTGCGTGAAGGTTCCGGTGGCTGTGTGCTGCTGTCACGCGGCGTGGCAGAAAATGCCGAAGGCAAAAAAGAGTACGCCTATCAGATCATCATGCCGGAAGTCACCGACAAGCCGGTTCAGATCCTGCACAGCGAGCTGACCCAGTATTACACCGGTTACGCCATTCTGGTGAAGCCTGTGGCTAAAGTTGATAAGCGTGAAGAAGACATGCTGCCGCAACCGAGCGGTCACTGGTTGTTCAGCACCTTATGGCGCTATCGCCGCTACTACCGCAGCACCGCCATTGCCGCCGTCCTCATTAACGTGCTGGCACTGGCCTCCATCTTCTTCACCATGAACGTATATGACCGCGTGATCCCCAACCAGGCATTTGTCACCTTATGGTCACTGGCCATTGGCGTGGTGATCGCCATGATCTTTGAAGCCGTCACGCGCTATATCCGCGCCCATCTGCTGGATGTGGCCGGAAAAAAAGCGGATTTGGTGATAGGCAGCATGTTGTTCCGCCAGGCGATGTCGATTCGCATGGAGCACAAGCCAGCCTCGTCGGGCTCATTTGCTAACCAGATTCGTGAATTCGAATCGGTACGTGATTTTATCGCCTCGGCCACGCTTTCTGCCATTACCGACCTGCCGTTTACCCTGATGTTTGTTGGCGTGATTTTCGTCATCGGCGGTGCGCTGGGCTGGGTGCCGATGATGATGATCCCGCTGATCATTATTGTCAGCGTCATCATCCAGTGGCCACTTTCGAAGGTGATGAAAGAGAACCTGAAAGAGTCATCGCTGAAACAGGGCGTGTTGATCGAATCGATTGAAGGGATCGAGACCCTCAAATCCACCGGCGGCACTTCATGGATGCAGCGTCGCTGGCAGAATTTCAGTGCCTTGCAGTCTGCTACGGGCATGAAATCCAAAAGCTATTCGGCGATGGCCACCGGTTCGGTTGCGTTCTTCCAGCAGCTGCAAACGGTGATGCTGATCGTTATCGGCGTGCATCTGATTGATGCCGGCACGCTGACCATGGGTGCGTTGATCGCCACGGTGATGCTTTCAGGTCGTGCGACTGCGCCTTTAGGCCAGGTGGTGGGCTTAGCGATTCGTTACCAGCAGGCCAAAGCGGCAATGGATTCCCTCAACAAATTGATGGAAATGCCGGTTGACCGCGATACGGCCCAGGATTATCTGCCCAACCCCGAGGTTACCGGCCAGATCGCGCTGAAAGCGGTGGACTTCTCCTATCCTGCGCCTCCAATGCAGCCAAATCCGGCGGTGCTGACAAAAGTGTCCCTTAACATTAACGCAGGTGAACGCGTCGCCATCTTAGGCCGTATCGGCAGTGGTAAATCGACCCTGCTGCGCCTGATTGCGCGTCTGTATCAACCGACCGGCGGACAGATGTTTGCTGATGGCCTGGACGTTAATCAGATTGACCCCGCCGACTGGCGTAAAGCGGTCGGCTATGTCGGCCAGGATGCACGCCTGTTCTGCGGCACCCTGCGTGAAAACGTGATGATTGGCTGCCAGGACGCCACGCCGCGTGAGTTGTTACGTGTGCTGAAGCTGACCGGCCTGGATCAGGTAGCGGCTCGACATCCTGCCGGCATCAATCTGCCGGTTGGCGAGGGCGGCGACGGTTTATCCGGCGGTCAACGCCAGCTGGTTTCTCTGGCGCGTACGCTGCTGGCAAACCCGACCTTGCTGCTGATGGATGAGCCGACCAGCGCGATGGATAACATGACCGAACAGTTATTCATTCAGCAGCTGCATAAAGCGATTCAGGGCCAGACGTTGATTGTGGTGACCCATCGTCCGTCATTACTGGCGCTGGTTGACCGCATCATCATCGTCGAAGAGGGCAAGGTGGTAAAAGACGGCCCGAAAGAGAAGGTGCTGGCCGAACTGCAGGGCAAACCGGCGGCGAAAAAACAGCCGGTGGCGGCCACAGACGCGGTTAACGCGCCTCCGACAGCCAGCCAGGCAGCCATCCCAGCGGCGAATGAACCTGCTGCTGATGCCCAGCAACCTAACTTAGCCTGAGAGACTGAACATGTTGTTTAAAAAGAAAAAACCACAACTATCCAGAGCGGACGCCGCCTTTATGGATGACGTTCAGGAGTCGCTGCTGGCACAAACCACGCCCGGCTCCAAACTGGTGCTGTACATGATTGTGGTGGTGCTTATTGGTGGCCTGACGTGGGCGAAGTTTGCTCGCGTGGAAGAGATTACGCGCGGTGAAGCGAAGATCATTTCTAAGAGCCGTGAGCAGGTGATTCAAAGCCTGGAAGGCGGCATTCTCGCGAGCCTGAATGTGCATGAAGGTGACGTAGTCGAACGCGGCCAGATGCTGTTACAGATCGATCCTACTCGCGCGCAGTCAAGCTATCGTGAGGCGCTGTCCAAAGTAATCGGGCTGAAAGCCACCATCGCCCGTTTGCGCGCCGAAGCCTATTCATTGCCGCTGAAGTTTGATGAGCAAGTCATGCAGGACCCGGGAGTGGTTGAGCAGGAAACCCGTGCCTATAACGCGCGACTGCGGGCATTAGATGACAGCGTGGCTTCTCTTCAACGCAGCCACGCGCTGGCTTCCCGCGAGATCCGGATGTCGGAACCGCTGGCGGCAAAAGGATTGTTGTCAGAAGTGGAAATGCTGCGTATGCGTCGCCAGGCCAACGACATTCTTTCGCAGGTTACCGAGCGCAAAAACCGTTATCAGGCTGAAGCGAACTCCGAGCTGATCAAGCTGGAACTTGAACTTTCGCAAACCACCGAAAACCTGGTGGGACGCGCCGACATCGTGGACCGCACCACCGTTACGGCACCGGTACGCGGCACCATTAAGAATGTACGTGTCAGTACGATTGGCGGGGTTATTCAGCCCGGCGAACACATTATGGAAATCATCCCGCTGGAAGATCAGCTGCTGGTAGAAACCCAGATTCGTCCTTCAGATGTGGCCTTCCTGCGTCCTGGCTTAAAAGCCACGGTGAAAATCACCGCCTACGATTACGCCATTTACGGCGGGTTGACCGGTGTGGTGGAAAATATCAGTCCCGATACGTTAAAGGACGATCAAAAAGCTGCCGCAGGCCGCCCTGATGCGATTTATTACCGCGTGATGGTGTTGACCGATAACAGCCATCTTGAGGCGGGCGGCAAACAGTTGCCGATTATTCCCGGCATGGTTGCCAGCGTTGAAATCAAAACCGGTGAAAAAACCATTCTTGATTACTTACTTAAACCGGTGCTGAAAGCCCGTGAAGCCTTCCGGGAGCGCTAACAGATGTCGCAACGTAATATGAAAAAAAGTCCTTATAACGTTAAGCTGCTGACGCTGGCGATTGTCGCCGCGCTGAGCGGAATGGCCAGCCTGCCGGTTATTTCAGCCAGCGACGACGATGAGCTGTTGATGTTTATTCAGGTGGCACCGTCGAGTCCGGTTGCGTCTGCCGCTAAACCGGTGGCACCGGCATCGGTTGCCGCGCCAGCCGTTAGGACGATGCCGGTGGCTGCGGCCCCCGCTGTTCCGGCACGCGTTGAAGCGCCGCAAAGCGCTCCCCGGCGCACGGCTCCGGCTGCCAACTGGGTGAACCCATCGCTTTCCGGCAGCTTCTTCAATCGCCCTGTGGCACCGGTCAAACCCGAGCCGCAGCCAGTAAAGCCACTGGTGCAGCCGCCAGTGACACAGACCACTGTGGCGCAGCCGCCAGTCACATCGCAAAGGCCGCTATTTCAGCCGGTGCAACCCGCAACCGCGCCGGTAAGGGCTCCGTTGGACGCACCGTCTGCTGTATCTTTACCAACAAGTAGCGCCAGCACTTCGTCCTATTTCCGCGAGGTCAACACCGCGGCGCAGCCAGCGTTAACGCCGATGCCTTCGGTGCCGCGCGAGGTCGCTACGCCGCGTCGTACGGCAGCGAATGCGCCGTCAGAAGCCGAAATTAAAACCTTGTTTGCGAACGCGGTGCGTCAGTCATTGCGCATCAGTCCACGCATCAGCAGTTCACGCTCACAAGCGGCGGCGGCAGAAAGCAGTGTTGATGAAGCAAAAGGCCAGCGCTGGCCGCAGGTTGATCTTACCAGTAACAGCAAAAGCCTCTATTTTGGCAGCGGCACCCGCAATGGTGGCAGCAGCAGTGATGTTCCTTCCGTGGGCATTAATGTTGCGACCACGTTGTATGACTTCGGCCAGACCAGTAACACCATTAAAACGCGTCAGGATCAGGCGCGTGCCGCAACGGTAAGCATCGCGGCTGAAGAAGAAAACACCGCGTGGGAACTGAGTAATGCGATGATTGAGCTCAACAAGCAGCGTCTGATCATTGCACTCAGCGAGGATTTTGTTGCCCGCATGAAAGAATTAACGGCGATGTTGAGCGGCATTGTTGCGGTAGATAAAGGACGCAGCAGCGAATTAACCCAGGCGAAAGGGCGTTTACTGACGGCTCAATCGTCGCTGGATGCGGCCGTTTCGCGCGCCCGTGATACCGAGATTGTTATTTATCGCCTGCTGGGTGAATCACAGGTTGCGCTGCCAGCTGCCGCGCAATGGAATATGAGTTTACCTAACCTGAATGGTCAGCTGGCACGGCTGGATCGTCACCCGACCATCCTCAAAGCAAAAGCCGATGCGCAGGCCTCGCTTTCTGAAGCCGCAGCGGTTCGTTCATCCGGTTTGCCAAGCCTGAACTGGGTAGTGAGCAAAAATACCGGGGAAGATGAGCTTGGCCGCACGCAGGCCTTCCAGACCGGTCTGCAAATGAGCTGGGGACTGTTCCGTGGTGGCTCAAACAGTGCAGCTGAACGTGCTGCGCTGGCGCGCGCGGAGGCAAATCGCCATTTAGTGGATGAGCAGCATCGCGATCTTGAGCAGCGTGTTCGCGCGGCTAATCAGGATGCCGGATCGTTACTGGAACGCGCTGACTTGTACCAGAACCTGAAAGTGGAGTCAGATCGTATCCGGTTGGCTTTCTTTGAACAGTGGTATCATTTAGGCAAGCGCACCTTACTGGATGTGCTCAGCGCGGAATCTGACTACTATAATAATCGGGTCAGTGAAGTCAGCAGTCGTTTCGATGGTTATGCCGCTATTATGCGTAGCTATGCCAGTTCAGGACAATTGATCGAATGGCTGAACACGCCAGGTCGTTAACACCTTTTGGGGTATGACGCCACAGCATTTGTTGCGGTTTCCCCTTACTCTTACGGATGAAAATGATGTTAAATAAAAATCCCCCGATTAAAGTGGCGATCCTGGATGACCATCCACTTATTCGCAAAGCGTTACACTACAGCCTGGAATATGAGTTAGACCTGAATTTGGTCGGTATGTACAAAAATCGGCAGGAAATCACGTCAGCTTTACAAAATGGCGAGATTGATCTGTTAGTCCTGGATTATTTGCTGGCTGAAGAGGATTTCGATGGTCTGCAGCTGGTTAAACATTTTCGCCTGCACTATCCAAAACTGAAAATATTGGTCTCGTCGGCCATTGAAAGCCCAGCGGTGGTCAATCAGGTGATTAAAGCCGGCGTGATGGGCTTTGTGGGTAAAAGCAAAGAGCAGGAAGAATTGATTGCGGCTATTCGTAAAGTAGCGTCCGGTAAACGTTATCTCAGCACCGATATGCAGCACGAGCTGGATATGTTTAATGAGCCAGACGCTGATATGTATCCCTATATCGCTCCGAGTGTGCGTCCCGGTGGAAAAGATATTGAGATTCTGGTGCGTGAACTCACCCCGCGTGAGATGGAGGTAATTCGCTGTTATCTTGCTGGTCTGAATATTACGCAAATTGCCGAGAAGTTTAATCGCAGTCGTAAAACCATCAGCGGCCAAAAGCAGGGTGCGCTGCGTAAGCTTGGCATGAAATCTGATGTTGAGCTTTTCCGTTATCAGGATTTGATAATCGGGCTTTAAGCCCGTTTATTTCATTTTTGCGTTCTTATTATTATCTACTCTTGCTTTAAGTGTGAGCATACTGGCATGCAAAGGATTGCTGTAAGTATGCTTTTTATCTCCGCTAATTCCTCGTAAGGTCGCTATGCATATCGGCTCTGCCTCTGCCTGCCTCATACCGTTGTCGACGCCCAATATCCTTTAAATTAGTCATTATAATTACAGCCAATTCCTATTTTCGAGAAATGTCTCGCCAAGCATTTAAGCACGCTCCCCCTAGAATAGGCCATCAGTAAGAAATTCCTTACCTGGCCATGATTCTTAATAGCAGGAGAAGTGCCATGCGCATATCGAAGCCATCAACTATTCATTCATCACCGCCGGTGGCTGATATTACAGTGCCGACATTTTCTTTAAATGCATTAACCCTTTGTCTTTTTTCACTGAGCATAGCCTTTGGGAGTGCTGCCTCAGCGGAGGTCTGGGATTTCACCTCAAATCGCACGGAAGATATTGCCAATCAACGCAAAGAGATTAATGGCTTAAGTGTGGGCAATAACATTGCTGCTAACGTCACCGGCAAGGGCGGCACCCTTGTTTATAACGGCACCAGTGATTTGTTGATCGGTGGTGATAGAGCCAATACCAGTACTAGTTTAGGAATGGGGGGGTTATCCCATTTTGTTTTCGAAAACCCATTAGGTTCTATGATTATTTCAGGGCGTAGCACAGGTAATAATTCTGATAACTCTGGTCATACCCACGCTGTTGTCACCCTCGCGGATGAAACAAATACGATATCAGCAAAAATGTTAGGTGTAGGCTCTATTAACCGATCATCAAGTGGTTATATGATTAACTCTGGTGTACTCATATTGGGCAAGACGAATATATTCAATATAGAAACACTGATGCTGGGAAATAATCAGAGTACTGGTGTAGTAGTATTTAATGCATCGATCGATAGCGGAATATTAGTGTTGCGTGGAACCAATGGTATTGATGCAGTGAAGAATATCGATATTGGTACCGGCACCAACAGCAACTTCACCGGATCTACAGGTTCTTTAAACACCCAAAATGGGACACTTAGTGCGAAAGTGAATACGCTTACGATTGGTACTGCTAGATATGGCTCCCAGTCGGCACGAGGAACACTGAGTATGGGCGCTGGGCTATTAGAAGTTGATCAATTGCGATTAGGCGTAAGTGAACGTTCTTCAGGTACTGGAAGCGTGTTCGCTAATTTAAGTGTCAGTAATGGTGGAGTCATCAGGGCCAATACCATCACCATGGGCGATATCATCAGTGGACCCGGCTCCATGATCGCGCGCATTGCTGTTGAAAGTGGCGCGCTATTGCGCGCAGGTAACATCCTAAGCGGTAATGGTATCGCGACAAGAGAGATCAGCTTAAATGATGGTACCTTAGCCAATTTTAGCGTCAACGACGATTTGCGAACTGATGTGCCAATAATGCTTGGGGGCACTGGCACTTTCCTGGCTGACGGGACGGCTTCTACCATGGATATTTCAGGTCCAATAAGCGGCACTGGCATGCTAGTCAAAACCGGCGCAGGAACATTGAATCTAAGCGGTAATAATTCATGGAATGGTGGATCCCGCATCGAACAGGGCACGCTCTCTTTTGATAATGGTGTCAACCTCGGAAGCGGAACGGTCGAACTGAACGGCGGAACGCTGCTGTGGCAGACCGGCAATACCAGCGATATTTCAGATCGTCTTACCGTGGGCAGCAACGGTGGAATTATCAACGATAATGGTAACGATCTGACTTTCAACGGCGGCATCACCGGGAGCGGTGGGATGTTAGTCAAACAGGGCAGTGGCGCACTTATCCTGACCGGTGACAGCAGCCTGAACGGAACCTTGGTTATTGATGACGGTGTTGTACAGATTGGTAATGGTGGCACCTCCGGTAGTTTGCTGGGTGATATTGTTAATAACACGCAACTCATACTTAATCGTTCTGACGTACTGGCACTGACCAGCAACGTCGGCGGCAGTGGCGCCCTGGTACAAAGGGGAACGGGTAATAGCGTGGTGACCGGCGATCTCGGCCATACCGGCGGTACCCAAATTGAAGCGGGTAACCTACAAGTCGGTGATGGCGGCACGCGCGGCAATCTGGCCGGGAATGTGCATATTGCCTCCGGTGCCGGATTGCAGGTAAATCGTTCAGACGCCACATTATTGAACGGCGTCATCTCCGGCGAAGGACGTTTCGAGCAGATGGGCAGCGGCACTACCGTGCTTGGCGCGGATAACAGCTGGCGCGGCGGAACTACCATCACGAACGGCACGCTGCAGGTAGGAAATGGCGGCACCAGCGGCAGTATTACCGGCGATGTCGTCAATGTAGGTACGCTGCAGTTTAATCGCAGTGATGATATCACCTTCAGTAATGCAATCACCGGCAGCGGTGATGTGGTGCAACTGGGCAGAGGCACGCTGACGCTTGAGGGCGATCAAACTTATACCGGCGCGACGCGCGTTGAGAATGGCACTCTGCGTATTCAGGGCTCTGTGCAGTCTGATACCACTATTGCCGCAGCAGGTACGTTGACAGGTGAGGCAAAAATTTTCGGGTCACTGACTAATAGCGGGACGCTGCGCCCCGGTGCCGTTGGTGCGGCCGATTATCGCGCGATAACGGTGACGGGAGACTACACTGGCAACGACGGTGTGCTGGCACTGAACAGCTGGTTGGGCGCAGACGGTTCGCCAACAGACCAGTTGATCCTGGATGGCGGCCATGCCAGCGGTACCACGCGCGTTGCTATCACGAATACCAACCGCGGCGAAGAGTATACCTATGCCGACGGCATTCAGATTATTCAGGCGATAAATGGTGCAACCACCGAAGACGATGCCTTCCGTCTGGCTGGCGATACACGCAGCGGCGCGCTGAGTTATCGTCTGTTCCGTGGAAGTTTGAGTGGCGCAGATACGGATAGCTGGTATCTGCGTAATCAGTTCATTGTTGGCCCGGTTGACCCGGGGAAGCCTGTTGATCCAGGCGAAGGCGGTGACATCGTCGAACCGGTGAATCCCGAGCTGCCCTCCGAGCCTGGCGAAGATGTTGATCCGACTAAACCGGGTCGACCCGGTACAAGTTTGCCGTTAACCCCGCCACCGGCCGTATTGCCGCCGGGTGAGTATCCGGTGATCGGTCCTGCCGTGGCGACGTACGGTGTGGTTCAACCCGTTGCTCGCGAACTCGGCATGTTGACGCTGGGCACGCTGAGCCAGCGCGGCGGCGATATGGCACTGATGATCAACGATGCTGCGCAGGGGCCGGCGATGTGGACACGTCTGCTGGTGAGCGAAATAGATCATTCATATCAGGCCTTTGCTGCACCAACGGCAAAAGGCACGCTGGGCGGTTTACAGATAGGTGCCGATCTCTGGCAGGGCAGTTTCATTGAAGGACATCGCGAACGCTTTGGCCTGTATGCGGCACAAACCCGCGCCAATATCTCGGTTAGCGGTTTGGTGACAAACGAAGCGGGCACGCAATATGAACGCCAGAACACCGGTAAAGTAAAACTCACCGGTACCTCACTGGGCGGCTACTGGACGCATTATGGTCCGGGCGACAGCTATCTGGATGCTACAGTGCAGGGCACCCGCTATCGCGGTAGCGCAGCGAGTGAGTCAGGCAGCCTCGAGACGACAGGATATGGTCTGGTTGCTTCGCTGGAGAGCGGTTATCCGTTTGCCTTACCGTCATTCGGTGCGGGCTTTACCCTTGAGCCGCAAGCGCAACTCATCTGGCAGGAAACGCGCTTCAAAGACAGTGCAGATCGTCAGAGCAACGTTGCGTTAGGTAAAACCACCGGCACGACAGGACGCTTAGGTTTGCGCGCGAAATGGAGCATTGAAACGGCATCTGGCGCAGTGGTTGAACCGTTTGCCAGTGTCAATTACTGGCAAGACTGGAATGGCCGTTCTACTACGGTTTACGACGGGAAAGATAGTGCACCGCTGGCTTCATCAGCAGGGCGTATTAGCACCGAAGTGGGCGTGGGGAGCGGCTTGACGACTAATCTGAAAGTGTATGGTGCGTTGGGTTACCAGATGGGCGCATCCTCTTCTGCGCTCAAAGAGCGCGAGAGTTACAGCGCGGGCTTTGGCGTACGTTATTCGTTCTAAATAAAAAACAGCCAATAAAAACGGGCAGCTAAGGCTGCCCGTTTTTATTGTATCAATACCACTAAAATCTCGGTGCCATCTATCCAAATAACCTTAATGCTGACTTAAACTGTCACTTACTTTTAGACGGGCTATGACTATTTAGATATTGGTTTAATCATGCAGCTGACACATGATGTTATATTCTTAATATTTTTGACTGTTCTTCCAACGTTTTTTTACAGATCTGCACTGTAAAAAAAGCACTGCAAGTTATATCTGCAGTGCTTTAGCTATCCCATAAAGAGAATAAGTGGGAGGTTTACTGTGTTAACTAGTGTTGAGTTACGTCAATATTTTGCTCGGCTATTAAATCAACTTGTTTGTTGACTGGGAGGAAAAGCTGATGCTCATTTATATCTTGCTCGATAACTGATGTATCGTGCAATTCTTGGTCCATCAGATCATCGTTAATCAATAGCTCTGTATCATGATCTTCTGCAACCTCTGCAAACAAAGACGGTTCGCTCAGGGGCAAAATCTCTCTTTGTGTCAGGAAAATGGTTTCACTATTATCTTCTTCCATTCCAGGAACTGAATCCTGGAAGGTAAGTGTTGCGAGCTCATTTTCAAATGACGGAGCGCTGAATGTCATCACCGGACCAGCCAGTTCACTTGGCGCAATGGCAATATCATCAATCCAAAAATCATTTCCAGATCCAGTTGTCACCAAGTTATTGATTGCTAATGTCACTGTTCCTGTGATGTTTGATGTCCAGGAACCTTCAACCTTTTGTGGTGTATCAAGGACAGTAAAATAGTTACTCACCGGAACACCATCTACTGTTAATGCTAGCTGTGCAGGGTTTATTAGCGTGAAACTGGTGATCCGACTAAGGATAAAACTGAAATCATAGATTTTACCTGCCTCAACTTGTATCTGTAAGCTCATCACATCGGCAGCATAGTTTGCTCCGCCAGGGGTCGTAAACTCAAGTTGATAGCCACCATCACCTGTTTCAGTAGTGAATGTCGCACCGGGAGCAGCATGAGCACCATGGATTGTCCAACCATTAAACGTACCGTCATTAAAGTCCCATACCTGGCCAACCTGGAACGGATAGGTTTCATTCGAGGTCTGAATATTTCCTGCTTTATCGCTGGAGGAAATGGTCAAATTATGACGACCGGGAGACAGTTCGGGCAACGTCCAGCTCCAGTTCCCGTTTGCGTCAGCATGGAAAGAACCTAACGGAATATCGTTGTCATAAAGGATGACTAGCGCGAAAGGCTCGGCAGTGCCATGGAATTCAGGCGTGGTGTCATCTGTTACCCGGTCTCGCAATATTGTTTCTGTTAATGCACCAACATTGTCCGTTCCCGCTGTAATTGTTGCGGCCTGTAAAATTGTATCGACAGTAATCGTAAAGGCTGCAGACGGCATCGAAACGTTTCCTGCCGGGTCGGTGGCCCGCACGGTGAGCGCGTGGGCTCCCTCTGCAAAGCGCTCAGTGCTGCTGTACTGCCAGCTCCAGCTGCCGTCCGCGCCGGCGGTGACGCTGCCGACGGCGGTGCTGCCGTTAAAGACGGTCAC
>NZ_JACAPA010000048.1:0-216 GCF_013385945.1 Pantoea sp. B9002 | reverse complement strand
GGTGCCGTCGCTGGCGATGTTGCCGGTGACGCCGCCGGCGACCGCGTCGGTCACGGTGCCGATAACGGGCTGCGCGATAACGGTGTCGACGGTGATGGTGAAGGTCTCTGACATGACCGAGACGTTGCCCGCCGGGTCGGTGGCCCGGACGGTCAGCGCGTGGCTGCCCTCGGCAAACTTATCGCCGCCGGCGTGCTGCCAGGTCCAGCTGCCGTC
>NZ_JACAPA010000047.1:0-127650 GCF_013385945.1 Pantoea sp. B9002 | reverse complement strand
CGCCATTTATGGCGACCGCAACAAATCACACGTCCGGGAACGTCATATTGCTGCCCGGCGCTTCGCGATGCAGATGGATAAAGTTCAGGTGACGTTCGTACTGATCGAGAATATCGATAATCACCTGCTCCTTGTTGTAGTCCATCAAATCGTTGCCCTGGCTGCCTTCCAGCAGGAAGGTTTCCAAACGGTAATAGGTCGATTTACCGCTACGTGCACGATAGGTAAAGCCCGGTACCGAATACTGCTGCGGCCAGATTTGATAAACGAAATCCTGCTCTTCGCCCAGCAACACGCGCAGATCCAAGTGGCCCAGCGGCTGCCCTTCTTCTGGCTCGGCACGCTCCAGCGATATACGTCCACCGCGCAGTTCCAGCTCTTTCGCCACATCCTGCATCGCCGGGAACAGCACCTCTTCCATCATCTTCTGCGTGTAGCGCGTGCCCGGATAGTTCATCAGGCGTGACAGACGTTTCTTCCAGCTCAGACGATCGTTACTGGCCGGAATGTACGGCGCAGTGTCGCGGCTGGCGCTGGCGCGGCGATGATCTTCCACCTTCAGCGATTTATACAGCCCGGCCATCACAAAGAAGATCACAAAGCTAAACGGTAAGCCCATGATCACCGTGGCGTTCTGCAAGGCAGAAATCCCGTTGGTCATCAGCATGCCCATCGTCAGCACACCAATCGCAATCGACCAGAAGATACGCAGCCAGTTCGGTGCATCGCTGTTGATGTCTTTCAGCTTCGAGGTGAAGTTACCCAGCACCAGAGAACCGGAATCCGCCGACGTCACGTAGAACAGCATGCCGGTGATGGTGGCCACCGAAGCACTGAATTTAAACGCCGGATACTGCGCCAGCAGACTGTAGAAACCGCGTTCGGCATGCGCCATCACTTCCTGCGCAAAGCCGGCGTCGCCATGAATGATTTCATACAGCGCCGCGTTACCAAACACCGACAGCCACAGCAGCGTAAAGGTGAACGGAATAATCAGCGTACCCAACACGAACTCACGAATGGTACGACCGCGCGAAATACGGGCGAGGAACAGACCGACAAATGGCGACCACGCAACCCACCACGCCCAGAAGAACAGCGTCCAGCTATTCATCCACTCGCGTGGCTGATCGAAGGCGAAGGTATTCAGCGTCATGCCCATAAAGCGATTGACGTAATCACCGACGTTCAGCACCAGCGCATTAAGCAGGAAATCGGTTTTGCCCATAAACAGCACGAACAGAATCAAGCCCAGCGCCAGCGCGACGTTCAGCTCAGAGAGAATACGGATGCCTTTATCCACGCCGGATGTCACTGAGATGGTGGCAATGATCACCGACAGCACAATCAGCGCGGCCTGCGCCGTGAATCCTTCCGGAATATCGAACAGCACGTTGAGGCCGTAGTTCAGCTGCACCACACCTATCCCCAATGTGGTGGCGATACCAAAGATGGTGCCGATCACCGCGGCGATATCCACCGTGTGACCAATCGGGCCATTAATGCGTTTGCCGAAAATCGGATAGAGCGCCGAACGGATGGTGAGCGGCAGGTTGTAGCGATAGCTGAAGTAGCCGAGCGCGATGCCCATTAATGCATACATCGACCAGCCGGTGACGCCGTAGTGGAACAGCGTCCACACCATCGCCTGACGCGCGGCTTCCATGGTCTGCCCTGCACCTTCTGGCGGCTGCATGTATTGCGTTACCGGTTCGGCAACCGAGAAGAACATCAGGTCAATACCGATACCGGCGGCAAACAGCATCGCCGACCAGCTCAGTAAGCTGAACTCGGGTTTAGATTGCTCCGGCCCAAGCTTGATGGCGCCGTAGCGCGAACACGCCATATAGATGACGAACACGATGTACAGCGTGGCAGCGAGCATGTAGTACCAGCCAAACGTGGAGGTGACCCAATTGACGGCGGTCAGAAGCCAGCTGGCAGCGAGTTCGCTGTAAAAAATCGTGACAAGTGAAAATGTCAGAATCAGTCCGGCTGAGGTGTAAAACACCACAGGATTGATTCTGTCTTTTTCACTGGCAGGTGGATTAATCATCGATTACCTCTGGTTAATTTCCTGTAGTACGTGCCAATGAACCCTGATTAGGTCGCCATTAATGGCGTCCCGACGAGGGAAAGTGCGGTTTTCGTGGGGTGCGCGTTAGTACGCATCTGCTGAGTTCCTTTCAACTCACCGCTTCGTTTTTGTAACAATCCAAGCACAGCATCCTAACAAATTTCTTTTTTATATTGAACGTGCAATCAAAAAAAGTTTTAATAGTGTCCTTACATTGCGGTGGAGCTGGAGTGTTATGCCAAAGGTGGGAATGCAGCCGATACGTCGTCGGCAACTGATTGATGCGACCCTGAGCACCATTAACGAAGTCGGGATCAACGACGCCACCATTGCGCAGATTGCGCGACGTGCTGGCGTATCGACAGGCATCATCAGCCACTACTTCAAAGACAAGAACGGTCTGCTGGAAGCCACGATGCGTGACGTAACTCGTCAGCTGCGTGATGCGGTAGCAGCAAGGTTAAAACCGCTGGCAGACGCCACTACCGAAGCGCGCCTGCTGGCGATTGTGGAAGGCAACTTTGATGATTCGCAGGTGCACAGCGCCGCGATGAAAGCCTGGCTGGATTTCTGGGCCAGCAGCATGCATCAGCCACAGTTGGGCCGCTTAGAACGCGTGAGCAGCCGTCGCCTGTTTTCCACGCTGGCAGCCGAGTTTCGTCGCGTTATCCCGCGTGAAAAGGCGCGTCTGGCGGCGCATGGCCTCGCTTCATTGATTGATGGCCTGTGGCTGCGCGCGGCGCTTAGCGGCAAACCGTTTGATTTGGCTATCGCCAGACAACTCACCACCCAATTCATTCGTCAGCAACTAGCTGACCAGAATCACTGAGGAAGGAGAAATCATGTCCCGATTCACCGAGCAACACCTTTATATTGATGGCGCATTGGTTCCCGCTGCGGCAGGCAACACATTCCAGACCATCAACCCGGCGAACGGCGAAGTGCTGGCCGACGTGCATGAAGCTGACCGCGCGGACGTTGATCGCGCCGTTGCCGCCGCGAAAAAAGGCCAGAAAATCTGGGCGGCGATGACCGCTATGGAACGTTCGCGCATTCTGCGTCGTGCGGTCGATATTCTGCGTGAGCGCAATGATGAACTGGCCGCGCTGGAAACCCTCGACACCGGCAAACCGCTGAGCGAAACCCAATATGTGGATATCGTGACCGGTGCCGACGTGCTCGAGTACTACGCGGGCTTGATTCCTTCTCTGGAAGGCCAGCAAATTCCGCTGCGCGATACCTCGTTTGTTTACACCCGCCGCGAACCGCTGGGCGTGGTGGCCGGTATCGGCGCGTGGAACTATCCGATTCAGATCGCCCTGTGGAAATCCGCGCCAGCATTGGCCGCTGGTAACGCGATGATCTTCAAACCCAGCGAAGTCACGCCGCTGACCGCGCTGAAACTGGCGGAAATCTATAGCGAAGCGGGCGTGCCGAACGGCGTGTTCAACGTGTTAAACGGTCGCGGTGCGGTCACCGGCCAGCTGCTCACCGATCATCCGGGCATTGATAAAGTCTCCTTCACCGGCGGCGTTGCCAGCGGTAAGAAAGTGATGGCCAATGCCGCCGGTTCGACGCTGAAAGACGTCACCATGGAACTGGGCGGCAAATCCCCGCTGATCATCTTTGATGACGCCGACCTCGACCTCGCCGCGGACATCGCGATGATGGCGAACTTCTACAGCTCGGGCCAGGTTTGCACCAACGGCACGCGCGTATTTATCCCGGCTAACTTGCAAGCGGCGTTTGAAGCGAAAATCGCTGAGCGCGTGGCACGCATTAAGGCTGGCGATCTCAACCATCCTGATACCAACTTCGGTCCGCTGGTGAGCTTCGCACATCGCGACAACGTGATGCGCTTTATCGAATCCGGCATCAGCGAAGGTGCGCGTCTGCTGTGCGGCGGTAAACGTCTGAGCGGCGCAGCTTTCGATAACGGCGCATGGGTGGAACCGACCGTATTCACCGACTGTCGTGATGAGATGACCATTGTGCGCGAAGAGATCTTTGGGCCAGTGATGTCGATTCTGACTTACGAAAGCGAAGAAGAAGTGGTGCGCCGCGCCAACGCCACCGAATTTGGCCTGGCGGCCGGTGTGGTAACCCAGGATCTCAACCGCGCGCACCGCGTGATTCACCAGATTGAAGCAGGTATCTGCTGGATCAATACCTGGGGCGAATCCGCCGCTGAGATGCCGGTGGGCGGTTACAAACATTCGGGTGTGGGCCGCGAAAATGGCCTGATGACGCTGCAAAACTACACGCAGGTGAAATCTGTGCAGCTCGAAATGACCCGTTTTCAGTCCGTATTTTAATTTTGGCTTTTAACCTGAGGAACGACTAATGGAATTTGATTACATCATTATCGGAGCCGGATCCGCAGGGAACGTTTTGGCAACAAGACTGACCGAAGATAGCAGCGTCAATGTGCTGCTTTTAGAAGCGGGCGGCCCAGATTACCGCTTCGACTTCCGCACGCAGATGCCTGCGGCGCTGGCTTTCCCGCTGCAGGGAAAACGCTACAACTGGGCGTACGAAACCGAACCTGAGCCGTACATGAACAATCGCCGCATGGAGTGCGGACGCGGTAAAGGTTTGGGCGGATCGTCGCTGATCAACGGCATGTGCTACATCCGTGGTAACGCGATGGATCTCGATAATTGGGCCAATGAGCCCGGTCTGGAAAACTGGAGCTACCTGAACTGCCTGCCCTACTATCGCAAATCCGAAACGCGCGATATCGGTGCCAATGATTATCACGGCGGCGAAGGTCCGGTGAGCATCACTACCTGTAAACCTGGCAACAATCCGCTGTTCGCCGCGATGATTGAAGCCGGCGTGCAGGCGGGTTATCCGCGCACTGACGACCTGAACGGCTATCAGCAGGAAGGCTTCGGTCCAATGGATCGCTTTGTGACGCCGAAAGGTCGCCGCTCCAGCACCGCCCGCGGTTATCTCGATACCGCGAAAACGCGCCCGAACCTGAAAATCGTCACTCATGCGACCACAGATCGCATTCTGTTTGAAGGCAAACGCGCGGTTGGCGTGCAATATCTGCTGGGTTCCAGCAATACCTCGCACCAGGCGCATGCGCGCCGTGAAGTGCTGCTGTGCGCCGGTGCCATCGCCTCGCCGCAGATTCTGCAGCGCTCCGGTGTTGGTTCCGCTGAATTGCTGAAACAGTTCGATATCCCGCTGGTGCATGATTTGCCGGGCGTGGGCGAGAACTTGCAGGATCACCTCGAAATGTACCTGCAATATGAGTGCAAAGAGCCGGTTTCGCTCTATCCGGCCTTGAAGTGGTGGAACCAGCCGAAGATTGGTGCAGAGTGGCTGTTTAACGGCACCGGCGTCGGCGCCAGCAACCACTTTGAAGGCGGCGGCTTTATCCGCAGTCGTGAAGAGTTCACCTGGCCGAATATTCAATATCATTTCCTGCCGGTGGCGATTAACTACAACGGCTCGAATGCGGTGGAAGCGCACGGTTTCCAGTGTCACGTTGGTTCGATGCGCTCACCGAGCCGCGGCCATGTGCGCCTGAAATCACGCGATCCGCGTCGCCATCCGGCGATTCTGTTCAACTACATGTCACATGAGCAGGATTGGCAGGAGTTCCGCGATGCGATTCGTATCACGCGCCAGATCATCAACCAGCCGGCGCTGGATAAATATCGCGGTAAAGAGATCAGCCCAGGCCTGGATTGCCAGACCGATGAGCAGCTGGATGAGTTTGTGCGTAATCACGGCGAAACGGCTTATCACCCGTGCGGTACCTGCAAAATGGGTAACGACGAGATGTCGGTGGTCGATGGCGAAGGCCGCGTTCACGGTGTTGAAGCATTGCGCGTGGTGGATGCCTCAATCATGCCGCTGATCATCACCGGTAACCTGAACGCGACGACCATTATGATCGGCGAGAAAATCGCAGACAACATTCGTGGCCGCCAGCCGCTGCCGCGCAGCGAAGCGGATTACTTTGTTGCCGGTGATAAACCGGTCCGCGCTGAACCGATGCGTGGCTAAAGCTGATTTAGGGGCGAAATTTGTCGTAATGCCGTTTAGTAAAGCATTAGTTTGCAGGTGCGCATGAATGCGCACCCTACGAAAAAAACGCCAATCCTTTGTAGGGTCGCCATTTATGGTGACCGAAAGATGCTTAACTGACGAGCATTAGGCGACATTGGTCGCCCTTTCCTTTGGTGACTAGCCAGCCCAATCCTGAAGATCCAAATCAACTACCCGAGCGAACTCCCGAGTATTGTTGGTGACTAAAATTGTGCCTGCCGCAATTGCATGTCCGGCGATCGCCGCATCATTAGCACCAATCGGAGTCCCAGACGCAGCCAAGGCCATTTTCACTTTCGTCGTAGCATCTACAGCCGCGCGATCCCAAGGCAAAACTGCATCAAGACGGCTCACAAACGCCTCCACCAGCGAGAGATGCTTAGGCGATGCTTTTTTGCCAATCGCACCAAACCGCATTTCGCTATAAGTGATGGCAGATACCACAATACGATCGCGTCGCATAACGCATTGCGTTAACTTTTCAATCACTGCTTCCGGCTGCTCTCGCATGATAAACGAGCAGATATTGGTATCGAGCATGTAGGTTTTCATCAAAGTTCAAACCGCCCGTCTTCAATTACATCTTCTCTATCTTTCAGGAAATCTGCATCTGCCTTCTCTTCTTGCATAAAAGAGCTCCAGCTTGGTTTTACCGGACGCAGAATTAACGTATCCCCTTCACGGATGATTTCGAGTTCATTAACACCGTCAAAATCCAGATCACGTGGCAAGCGGATAGCGCGGTTATTGCCATTTTTAAAAACTGATACTGTTCGCATGAACTTCGCCCTCCAGCAAAATATAGGCATAGTATACGGATATACATGGCATATGCCTACGCGCTTTTGATGGAATTCTGTGCTGTATTCCAAAGAAGAATATTTTCACTGTTAGAACACCAACCGCACTGCTGCCAAACCCACGATTAAAGTAACAACTAAAAGTATGTTGTAACTACAAACCTTAACTCTCGCCCCGTCGCATTTGGTAATACAAAGCAACGCCCTCTTCATCTTCTCTGCTGATTTATCTGCTTCAATAAGCCTCCGATTTCATGAGGATCTTCCATGAACCGCCGCCATTTTTTATCTTGCCTCACCCTTTCCGCGCTGGCCGTGCGCAGCGGGCTAACGTTGGCTGCTCCAGCGCGCGTAACAAAACAGGTCTTGCCACTGTGGCCGGATTTACCGCCGGGCGGTGGCGGTCCTGCTGGCGATTTGGTTATCTCAGCCAAAGGCGCGCAGCGTAATATCGTGCAGCCCACACTCACCGTATTAACGCCGCCCGCGCCCAATGGTCGCGCAGTATTGATTGCCGCCGGCGGCGGCTATACGCGCATTGAAATGGGTAAAGAAGCCTGGCCCGCCGCAGCCTGGCTGACGGCGCGCGGATATACCGCTTATGTGCTGAGTTATCGTTTGCCGCATGAAGGCTGGAAAGATGGCGCGATGGTTTCATTGCAGGATGCACAGCGCGCGCTGCGTCTGGTGCGGCAGCGTGAGAAGCATGTCAGCGTGCTGGGATTTTCCGCTGGAGGGCATTTGCTCGGTATGGCGGTCACACGAGCAGATTTTCGATCCTATATGGCAACCGATGCCGTGGATAATCAGCCCGCCACGGCCGATCGCGCTGCGCTGATCTATCCCATCATTACGCTGGAAGCGCCTTACACCCACACTTCAACCCACAAAATTCTGGTTGGCAACCACGCGCCCGCCAGCGAAGACGCCGCATGGTCGGTGCAGGAGTTTGTCAATCCGCAGTCGCCGCCCTTCTTTCTGGTGCAGGCGGAAGACGATCCGATTTCCGATGCGCGCAATACGCTGATTATGGCTGACGCCTGTAAGCGCCAGCATGTGCCGGTTGAGATGCATCGCTACAGCAGCGGCGGACACGGATTTGGCATGGGCAGGCCCGGCACACCCACAATCGCGTGGCCGGAGCACTACGAAAAGTGGTTGAAGAGCTAACCCACCTCAACCGTTTGTTTGCTAGCCAATCCCGTCAGCAAGGTCTGAGAACTGGCCACCGCACCAAAAATCCCGCCCTGCATATGGATCATGCTGAGCGCCGCTTCGTGGTGTTTCAGCTCCGTCGCCGCGCAGCAATCTGACAACACCAAGCACTCAAAGCCGCGATCGTTGGCCTCGCGCAGCGTGGTGTGGACGCAGACATCAGTGGTGATGCCGCTGATGATCAGATTGCGAATACTGCGGCTGCGTAGAATCAGTTCGAGATCGGTAGCGTAAAATGAACCTTTGCCCGGTTTATCGATGATGACTTCTCCCGGCAGCGGCGCCAGTTCCGGGATAATCTCCCAGCCCGGTTCACCGCGCACCAGAATGCGCCCGCACGGACCGGGCGCGCCGATTTCCGCCTGCATGCGCCGGGATCGCCAACGCTTATTGGCAGGCAAATCACTTAAATCCGGCCGATGCCCTTCGCGCGTATGGATGATCGGGAAGCCCAACTCGCGCATCGTTGCCAGCACCTGCTGCAGCGGCTTGATGGGCGCGCGCGTTAAGGCAATGTCGTAGCCCATGCTATCGACGTAACCGCCCTTACCGCAGAAATCGGTTTGCATATCGATGACGATCAGCGCGGTATCCTGCGGGCTGCAGCGACCGTCATATGGCCACGAGTAAGGTGTTGAATCAATCGCGTAATCAGGCATTTTTTTCCTCCATCACAGTTACTGTGCTTTCGCCTTTCAGTTTCACAATCAGCGTGTAGCTGGCGGCGGCAGTCACCAGGCCAATCACCGCTTCACCGAACTGCGGGAAGGCGATGTGCGCAATCACCGCACACAAGCTGCCAATCGCCCAGGCGGCAAAGGCGCTGCCGCGCATGCGGCGCAATTTGCGCTGCTCGCTGATTTTCGCCATGAAGATCAAATCGACAATCATCACCGCGCCAAAAGGCGGCACCACGATGCCAAGCAAACTCAGCCATTCGAGGAAATAGGACCACACGCCAGCCAGCGCCAGCGCCCCGCCAATCACGCCAAGGATCACCGTCCACAGGCGCATTTTGCTGCTGAACAGATGACTAAAGCCGACCGCGCCGTTATACAGGCAGTGCGTACACACCGAACCGAGATTGATAAACACAAACAGGAAGGCAATCACCGACAGCATCATGCCGTGGCCCATCAGCATTGGCAGGAAGTTGCCGCCGTTGCTCGCCGGATCGACCGCCGCGCCCACCGCCACAATCACCACGCCAAACAGATAAGAGATAACGTTCGCTACCGGGAATGCTGAGAACGCGGCAATCACCGCCGATTTACCGTCTTTTGACCAGCGAGTGAAATCTGCCGTCATGGTGCCTGAATCGGCAAAACCGGCCACCACCATTGTGACGGCGGTGCCCATGCTCATCGCGCCGACAGCGCTGCTGCTGCCGGTAAATTGCGTGATGGTGCTGAAATCGTGATCCTTACCGATCAGCCACAGCGCCACCAATCCCAACACCACAAACAGCGGCGCGGCGATCATGCCGAGCACGGACAACGCGCGCACGCCGAGGAAGGTGATGGCGGTATACAAAACCATGGCAAATGCCGTTACCGCCAGCGCATTCCAGCCAAAGGTTTGATTAATCACCGTGCCGGTTAATCCGGTCTGGAAGGCGTACCAGCCGATCACCACGGTCGAAAGGAAACCCGAAACTAAAATGTAGCCTTTGGTGCCGAAGGTCCGTTTCGCCTGCAGCGCGAAGTTCATGCCGGTATTACCGGCGAACCAGCTCAGTGCACCGACATAGGCAAACAGCACCAGATTTCCCAGCAGGATGGCGATCAGCGCCGGCCAGAAGCCGAGATGCCAGGTAATGATGCCGCCAAACAGCGCATTGGTGAGGATCATCGGGAAACCAAACCACACCGCCGACACCGAACCCGTCGAGTGGCGATGGCTGAGCGGAACCGGTTCGTGCTCGAACTCCTGCTCTAAAGCCGGTGAATTTTTGTTAGTCATGGGCAACTCCGATTGAAACAGGTGTGATGTGATTCCAGGGTTGTATGCGCTCGAATGCGGCACTTGCCGCCAGCACCAGGCCATCGTCCAGATGACGACCCACGATTTGCATGCCAATCGGCAATCCGCTGGCGGTAAAGCCCGCAGGAACAGACGCTGCCGGTTGGCCGGTAAAATTGAACGGGAAGCAGAATGAGAGCCAGTGATCGCTGCGCACCATGCGGCCATCGATGACCTCTGGTCCCTGCATGTTGAGCGGGAACGGCGGCACCGCTAGCGTCGGCGACAGCAGCAGATCGTAACGCTGCATAAAGCGCCACATCTGGTTGCACAGTTTTTTGCGCGTGGTGTTGGCGTCGGTAAAGGTTTCAGCGCGCCAGTCGCGTTGCAGCATGGCGCTGAGATGCGGTGACATGCGTGCACCGAGTTCAGTCTGCATGTGGCGCATGCCGGTTAGATCGCTCTCAAAGGCCACCAGCGCGGCAAAGGTGGCACCTTCATCGGCGATGCCAGGATCGACTTCATCCAGTTCAGCGCCCAGTTCACGGGCAAAACGACGCGCGGCCTGCGTGACAATGTCACGCACTTCGGGATCAACGGCGATGTAACCGAAATCCGCGCTGAAGGCGATGCGCAGACCGCTCAGCGGCTTATCCAGCGAGGCCAGCCAATCCACGTCGGTACAGGGAATCGAGTGGCGATCGCGCATATCCGGCCCCGCCATCACCGACATCATCAGCGCGCTGTCGCGCACCGAACGCGTCATCGGGCCGATATGCTCCAGCGACTCCCAACTGGAAACGCCGGGATAACGCTCGTCGCGACAGCCCGGCCATAACGGTACGCGCCCCATCGACGCTTTCAGGCCAAACACGCCGCAGTGCGCGGCAGGAATGCGCACCGAACCGCCGCCGTCGCTGCCCAGCGCAATCGGACACAAGCGCGCCGCCAATGCCGCACCGGAACCGGCGCTCGATCCGCCCGGCGTTTTGCTGAGATCCCACGGATTGCGCGGTGATGGAAACAGTGGATTGTGCCCGACGCCGCTATAACCAAACTCCGGCGCGGTGGTTTTCCCCAGCAGCACCGCATCGGCCGCCAGCAGGCGCTCAACGGTGATGTCATCTTCTTCCGGGACAAAATCAGCATAGGCATGCGATCCAGAAGTGGTTTTCACGCCTGCGGTGCAAATCAGGTCTTTTACCGCCAGCGGCACGCCCGCCAGCGCACCCAGCGTTGCGCCGCGTGCGCGTTTAGCATCAACGGCGGCTGCCTGTTGCAGCGCCAGCTGTGGCGTGGCGGTACAAAACGCCTGAATCTGCGGCTCGCGCTGCTCCATGCGATCGAGCGCGGCTTGCGTCACTTCCTGCGCCGAAACGTCTCCGCTGCGAATTAACGCCGCCAGCGTGGTGGCATCTTCATCCAACAGTGCATCAAACATGCGAATACTCCCGATTTATGACTTATCGGGAACGTTGCAGTTTGCGTGCCAAAAACTTCCGAAAATCGTGGTGCTGGCGGCCAGGCCAGATGGGATACGCTCTTGGATACAAGATCGAATACTTATGTTTCTTTACAATGCGGTTGTTGAGATAAGAAGCACGAAAATGGCGCAGCCATGCGCCACGATGGAGAGCGGCTTAATCAGCCGCAGGGATTAACGCATTCACAACCTGTTCGATCACCTCCACCACGCGTCTGACGCGCAGCGGGATAAAGCGCGCATCGGGAAACACCGCGTAGAGAAAACGGTCTGGCAGACGGTATTGCGGCAAGATGCGCACCAGCGAGTCTGATTTTAATGCCTCATGCATCAGCGGTAACTGCATACCACCGACGCCGATGTTCGCCTGCAGCGCCTGTAACAATCCTTCGCTGCTGTTGGCGCGAAATACCGTATTCACTGTTAGCGCTACGGTTTCATGGTTGGATATCAGGCGCAGCGGTGCCTGTTTGTCGATACCGCTAAAGCGAACATGCGGATGCGCGGCCAGCTGTGCCAGCGTGGTAATCGGCGTTGCGCGTATCCGCTCAGGCGCAGCAAACAGCGGCGTTTCAATACGCGCCAGTAAGCGCGCCGGAAACATCTCCGGCGGCGTTTCACTCAGGCGCAACGCGATATCCACGCCTTCACTCACCAGTTCAGCCACACGATCGTCGAGTGCGATGGTCAGATACAGTTCAGGGTTCGCACGTTGCAGCGCCAGCAAAGGCGGCAGAAAGCGCTGGCCTAATCCGCTGGGTAACTGGATATGCACGCTGCCTTGCAGCGCTTGCTGTGCCGGGCGCAACTGGCTTTCAACGTCCTGCATGGCGGCAAGTAGCGGCTGCATCTGCTGTAAGTAACGCTCGCCCTGCTCGGTCAATTTCATCGCGCGTGTGGTGCGGTGCAGCAACACGATGCCGAGTTCCTCCTCCAGCGCCGCGATTTGCTGGCTCACGGCAGATTGCTTCATCCCACTCAGCCGCGCTGCTGCCGAAAACGATCCGGCTTCCGCCACGCGAATGAAGGTGTTGATGGCGTTGAGTTTGTTATTCATTTAATGATTTTTTTGATAAGTGGCATCTGAATAGTGGGATATCAGCAGTAAAAATAATAGATAACACTGTGCCTGTCTTGTTCACAGGAGAATCATCATGTCGCAAACTCATCACGTCGCGCTGGTGGCAGGCGCAACCGGCATTGTCGGCAGTCAGCTGGTAAAAACACTGCGTCAGCATGATTGGCAGGTGATCGGCCTGACGCGCCAGCCTGCAACCGCAACGCACGATATCCCTTTCATCCACGTCGATCTGCTGGATGCGCAACAAAGCGCACAGGCGCTCGCCCCACTCAATCAGGTCACGCATATCTTCTACAGCGCCTGGCTGAATGCCGCCAACTGGCGAGAAATGGTTGAGCCCAACGTGACGATGCTGCGCAATCTGGTGGTTAACATCGATAAAAGCGCGCCGCTGCGCAGCGTCAGTTTGATGCAGGGATACAAAGTGTATGGCGCGCATCTGGGACCGTTCAAAACGCCCGCGCGCGAAAGCGATCCCGGCGTGGCCGGAGCCGAATTCAATGTGGAACAGCTGCGCTGGCTAAGTGACTATCAGCGCGGGAAAAGCTGGCACTGGCACGCCTTGCGCCCCGGCGTGGTCGGCAGCGCGGTGCCCGGTAATGCCATGAACCTGGCGCTAAGCATCGCGCTCTACGCATCACTGTGTAAATCTCAGGATTTACCGCTGCGCTTCCCCGGCTCATTGCACGCCTGGCACAGCATGGTCGATCATACCGATGCTGGATTACTCGCACAGGCCACACTGTGGGCGGCCAATGCGCCCGGCGCGCAAAATCAAGCTTTCAACGTTAACAACGGCGATTTATGGCGCTGGAGTGAGCTGTGGCCCGCGATTGCTAAGTGGTTTGAACTGGAAAGCGCGCCGGCGGTGAATCTGTCGTTTCATCAGCTGTTTCAGGATTACCGCGCGCTGTGGCAAACCATCGCTAAAGATCATCAGCTGATCGAGCCAGATATCTTGCAACTCAATGATGGACAGTTTGCCGATTTTGTCTTTGGCTGGGATTACGACATGTTTGGTGACGGCAGCAAAATACGGCGCGCGGGTTTTAACGGTTATCAAGCAACGGAGGAGATGTTCTTTAATTTGTTTGCCGAATTGCGCGCGGCACGCATCATTCCTTAACGCCAACAGGGAAGCCCGTGCTTCCCTGTTGTTTTACGATCAATGCAGAATGGTTTTGGAGAAAACCTGAATCACCACAATACCTAAACCTATTAACATTAAGCCTGCCATTGCAGCAAAATCGAGTTTCTGGTTGTAGAAAAAATAGGACATGACTGAGACCAAAAATATGCCCATTCCGGCCCAGATAGAATAAGCAATGCCGACATTCATCTGTTTAACCACTTGCGATAAGCCATAAACGAAATGGCATAACCGATTACCACAACCACGCTGGGAATAAGGCGTGAGAATCCTTGCGAAGCCTTCATCATGGTTGTGGCAATGGTCTCAGCGACGATGGATATCGCCAGTATCACGTAAACATTATTCATAAAGCCGCCTTCTCTAATGCTCGAGAGTAAACACGCAGTATAGAGTAGCTGTTAGAGGCTTTTTTCCCAACGGATTAAATCACGCTTAAGTAACGTCAGACCGATCGCCACCACCATAATATCTTTGAAAATAAACGAATCGAGTTTGCCCAACTGCGGCAGCAAGCTGAGTGTGACTAATCCAGTCAGTATGAGTAATCCCGCGCCAATCATGCCTAATTCTGGACGTTTGATACCCGCGATAAGCAGAAGCACCGTAGAGAGTTCCACCACACCAAGAAAATAGCTGCTGCCATGCAGGCCGAGGAAGTAGGGAAATATACCAAGCCATGTTTTGGTAAATATGGGTTCCAGCGCCTGAACTTCAAATTCAAACCACTTTGCCATACCAAAAACCAGGAAAATAATAATTATTGATAATCTTAATACCAGCGGCTCTTTGCTGGTGAGAAAATGAATCGCACGTGAAGCACAGACTTGTTTGGCTGTTGTCATAGTAAATTCTCCCGCTATTTATGTGGCCGGCTCGTTAAGAGTTGAGCTGGCTAAAAGTCATGGTTCATGGTGTCGATTACATCTCGTCGCGAGCGTATAAGTTGCGGTGGCCTCACCTTGAGTGCGCTTTTCATGATATCTTCCTTTTGTTAGTGCTCACTAAAATATATAACGCAACCGAACACAAAACGCACCACATTTTATTAGTGAACACTAAAATACGTGACGAATTTATCAGAAAGTTCAGATCCAATGGGAGTTATGTCAATGAATGTCAACAAAAAATCAGGCAGACCACGTCTTCTCCCAAAAGAAGAGCTCGCAGCCATCATGTTCGCGATCTTTGCCAGCAAAGGCTATGAAGCCACGTCTCTTAACGATCTTACGCAAGCCACCGGTACCAAACCTGCCACCTTGTATCAGGCGTTTGGCAACAAAGAAGGGATGTTCATTGCTGCACTTGAACACTACAAAGCAGCATGGCTGGCAGATTTAGAGGTGATTCTTTCCTCTGATGCATTGAGCTTTAACAACAAGATCAAGCAGTTCCTGTTTTCCGCGTTTAATCTCTTCTCCTGTGAAGGTAAACCGCCAGGCTGCTTGCTGGTGTTTTCCGCCCTCTCATTCCGTCCTGAAGCCTCATCGTTGGGCACTAAGCTCTTCAACGAGCGAAATGCATTTAAAGCGTGGATTATTGAAGAAGCGCAACGTGCGCAGCAGAACAACAGCCTTTCCAGCACATTATCACCGGAAGAAGTCGCTGAATTTATTCTGACTTTCGAAAGCGGTTTGGCATTGATGGCATTGGATAATCCCGATCAGAAGGTAATTAGCGCGATGATCGATAAGATGATCGATGCCGTGATGCCATGTTAAAAACAGCCATATCTCCGCTTACTTAATCGCTATATACTCCGATGCATATCGTAATCAGGAGCATTTATGCACATCTCTTTTAAGCGGATTATTCTCGCCGGCCTGCTCACTTTTACCTCTGTACACAGCTATGCCAGCCGCGTGGTGACCGATCAGATTGGTCGTCAGGTGACGATCCCCGACAACATCGATCGCGTGGTAGTGCTGCAACATCAAACTCTGAACCTGCTGGTGCAGCTCAACGCTACCGATAAAATTGTCGGTATCCTGGCGAACTGGCAACAGCAGTTGGGCGAAGGTTATGCGCAGCTGGTGCCGGAACTCACGCACAAAGCGATGCTGGGTGATTTAACGCATGTCGATTTGGAACAGCTGGTGGCGCTGCATCCCCAAGTAGTGTTTGTCACCAACTATGCGCCGAAGGAGATGATCGACCAGATTTCTGCCTTAGACATTCCGGTGCTGGCGATCTCACTGCGTCACGATGATGCCGGTCAGCAAGGCAAAATCAATCCCAGCATGCAGAACGAAGATCAGGCCTACGATCTCGGCATCAGGGAAGGCATCACGCTGATCGGCGAAGTAGTTAATAAACCTAAGCAGGCGCAGGAGCTGATTGATGCCGCGTTTGCCGGGCGCAAAATCGTCAGCGATCGTTTGAAAAATCTCCCCGATCAGCAGCGCGTGCGCGCCTATATGGCGAATCCTGACCTCACCACTTACGGCTCGGGCAAATACACCGGCTTGATGATGGCGCATGCGGGCGCATTCAATGTCGCTGCGGCGACCGTGCAGGGTTTCAAACAGGTCAGCATGGAACAGGTTGTGGCGTGGAATCCGCAGGTGATTTTCGTGCAGGATCGCTATCCAAACGTGGTGCAGGAGATCCAGCAAGATGTGCGCTGGCAAACCATTGATGCGGTGAAAAATCATCAGGTGTGGCTAATGCCGGAATACGCCAAAGCCTGGGGCTATCCGATGCCGGAAGCGATTGGCCTCGGCGAACTGTGGATGGCGAAAAAGCTCTATCCGGAAAAATTCCGCGACATCGACATGCAACAGCAAGCTGATCGCTGGTATCAGCGCTTTTACCGGACGCACTATCATGACAACGCTGAACATTCTGGCAGCCGGTAGTTTGCGCGCGGCGTGGCCGGATGTGGTAGCGGCATTTACCTCGCTCTCCGGCATCGCGGTGAACACCGATTTTGATCCGGCGGGCATGCTGCGCCAGCGCATTGAAGCCGGCGAGCCGTGCGACTTTTTTGCATCTGCCAATCGACTGCATCCTGAAGCGCTGTTGCAGCAAGGACGCGCAATAGAAGTGGGATTATTTGCCGCCAACTCACTGTGCCTGACGGTTAAGCGTGACATTGTCACGCAAGATGATGACTGGTTAGCGCTGCTGTGTCGGGATGATTTACGTTTAGCCACTTCGACGCCGCTCAGCGATCCTTCGGGCGATTACACCTGGCAACTGTTTGATAATATTGAGCAACGTCATCCCGGACTGGGAAGCATGTTGAAAGCCAAAGCGCGCACCTTGGTTGGCGGCCCGGATTGTGTAACGGTGCCCTCCGGTAAGCTGGCGGCGCAGTGGCTAATCGAACAGCACCACGCGGATATGTTTATCGGCTACGCCAGCTATGCGCCGCGTTTGCGTGGCTGCCCACAACTTGAGGTGTTGGATATCCCTGCGCCTTATAACATGCAGGCCGAATATGGCTGGGCATGCTGCTCTGAAGCTGCACGGCCCTTTGCGGCATTTCTCTCCTCAGTCACGGCGCAGACCATCTTGCATCAGCATGGATTCCAATCCACGGTTTAAACCGCGATCGCCTCCAGCACCATACACAACAGCAGCACATAGATACGCGCATGCCAGACATCGGGCACCGCCGGAATCCATCGGCGGGCAAACAGAATCCCTAAAAATCCGGCGACCACCAGCAGCAACAATATCTTCAGGCTGATAAAACCCAGATAACCGCTGGCGGGAATCTGCTGCCAGCCGCTGATGGCGTACGTCGTCGCGCCTAAAACAGCCACCGGCAGCGACAGCGGATTGGCCGCGCTGACGCAGTCGCGCATGGCATAGCCATGACGACGCAGCAGCGGCACGGTCATCACGCTGCCACCGACGCCGAGCATCGCAGCAATCACGCCGATCATTGTGCCGCCCACGCTGGCTGTCATACGCGACAACCTTCGCGGTGCCGCGCGAGTGAAGAAACCTTTGCGCAGCAGGCAATCGGCGATAGTCACCACCATGTAAACCATAAACAGCCTGCGCACCCACGTATCGCTGATCACGCCCGCCAGCCAGGATCCAATCACTGCACCCAGCGCGATAAACCCGATTAGCGGCAGCAACATGTCTGTATGCAATTTTCCAGCTCGCCAGTTTTGATAGCTAGCCCAGCCGGCGTTGAAAATCATCACCGCAGTCGAGGTCGCCACCGCGATATGCATCGCCTGCGCCGCCAGAAGTGGCTGCTGTAATAGCAGTTGATAGACAAACGGCACCACCACAAAACCGCCGCCAAAGCCAAACAGCACCGTAGTGATGCCGGTGGCAAAACCCGCCAGCCCAATAATTAACAGCTCGTTCATCGCCATTCTCTGCATCATGAAAAGAGTGATGCAGCATACGCAGCAACCTGCCCGCTTCCCATTTGTGCAGCGCTCAATTACCCTTGCAAATCAGTCAATTTGCGGTGGATGCCGGGTATGCGAAATAGTCACATTGATGAATACGACAAGATTGATCGTGACGTGGTGGCGCTGGGAAATGACTACGCGCAGGGATTTGTGCTGCCCGAGCATCGTCATCGCCGCGCGCAGTTGCTGTATGGCGCGACGGGTTTGATGCACGTTTCGACCCAGGCGGGCGAATGGGTGGTTCCGCCGCAGCATGCGGTGTGGATTCCGCCTGACACCGCGCACAGCGTGAAGTTTGTCGGCGTCTCCACACGCAGTCTGTATATCGAGCCTGTTTGTGCGACAGCATTGCGTGATAGCGAGCGCTGTCGCGTCATCAGCGTCTCGCCGCTGCTGCGACAGCTATTGATTGAAGCCGTTGATTTACCGCTGTTATACGCATCCGATCGCGATCGATCGCTGGTGCAGTTGCTGCTGCTGGAGTTAGCGGCGATGCCTGTACGGGAATTCGATATTCCACTGCCGCAGCATCCGGCGCTGTTGGCGCAATGCCAGAACTTCTTACAGGCACCAACCATTCATGACACCGCCGATCGCTGGGCCAGCGCACTGTTTATGAGCCCCAGCACCTTCCGCCGCCATTTCCTGCAGCAGACCGGTTTGTCCTTCTCCGCCTGGCGACAGCGTGCCTGCGTGGTAACGGCGCTGGCGCGACTGGTAGCGGGTAAATCTGTTAACGACGTGGCGCTCTCGCTCGGCTATGACAGCAGCTCAGCCTTCTCCACCATGTTTCGCCGCGTAACCGGTCAGGTTCCGTCGTTCTATAGCGATCAAATCTGAGCAAAATTTCACCACTCATTTGGCGATTTCAGGCTGAAAACCGGCTTACTAAGGCTACGTTTTCTTGCGTAACACACTGAATATATTCTTATTCCTTTTAGACCCAATGCGTGTCGAACGTTCAGGCGGTTAACTGCTGCTGCACCGCATCGAGAAACGCCCGCAGCGCCGCCGGTTGCCGTTCCCGCGACATGTAGAGGCCATAAATGGCCAGCGTTTTCGGTTGATATGCCGGCAGCACGGTTTGCAGCTGTCCATGGTCGATGGCGTGACGCGCTTCCATTTCCGGCACCATCGCTAAACCGCAACCGGCGATCGCCGCATCACACAATACCGACGAGATACCGGCGCTGAAATTGCCGTGCACCGCAGCTGAAATAGTTTCGCCCTGCGCATCGGAAAATTGCCAGCTCTGCCCGGCGAAACGGCTGTAATGCAGGCAGTTATGCTGCGCAAGATCGGCAGGCGTTTGCGGCGCACCGCGCGCCTGCACATAGTCTGGCGAGGCGCACACCACCGAAACACACTCGCCCAAGCGGCGCGCAATGGCGCCAGGTTCGGGATCGTCGGTAATCCGTACCGCCACATCAATGCGCTCGCCGATTAAACTCACTGGCTGATTGTTGATCTCCAGCTCGATGCGCACCGCCGGAAAACGGGCGAGAAATGCCGGGATCATCGGGCCAAGAATATGCGTGGCGGTGGAGTGCGCACAGGCGACGCGCAAGGTGCCGTGCGGTTGGCTATCCGCGCCCTGATCGGCAATCTCTTCAGCCAATCTCGCCAGCGCGCGCGATTTTTCGAGGATCTTCTCGCCAGCGGGTGTGATGGTCAGTTTGCGCGATGACCGATGCAGTAAACGCGCACCGGCCCACTTCTCCATTTCATCCAGATAGCGGCTGACCATCGGCCGCGAAATATCCAGCGCACGCGCCGCAGCACTTAAGCTGCCCAACTCGCAAATGCGGTTAAATACCGTTGCCGCCGTGACTCTGTCCATGTTGGCTCCATCTGATCGTTTTATGAAACTGATCATATCCAGTTTCGGGAATTCTACCAGCCAGCAATTTCTCTACAATAAAGCCCTCAAAGACGGCGAGGTGCCGGATAAAGGAAAATTCGATGAAAATGAAAACGCTGACACTGGCATTGGCCTTTGCCGCCCTGCCTGCCTTCGCTGCACCACTCAATTTAGAAGTGTATAACCCGCAGGAGAACGGCATTTTCCCGGTCTCTTCGACGCTGGTTTCTGGTCCGCATGAAGCGATACTGTTTGATGCGCAGTTCAGCACCAAAGACGGCGAGAAGCTGGTGCAGATGATCAAAGCCAGCGGCAAAAAGCTGACGCAGATCGTTATCACCTCCGGCGATCCTGACTTCTATTTTGGTCTGGAACCGATTGTAAAAGCGTTCCCACAGGTGAAGATCGTGGCGACGCCGGATGTGGTAAAACACATCGAAGCCAGCAAAGCCGCCAAGCTGGCGTATTGGGGGCCGCAGATGAAGGACGGCGCGCCAAAGCAGCTGTATGTTCCGCAGGTTACGCATGCCACGACGTTTAAAATTGATGGTGAAACGCTGGAACTGCGTCACGCCAATGATTACGCGGCTTACGTGTGGATCCCGGCGAACAAAGCGATTCTCGGCGGCACCGGCATGGCTTCCGGCATGCACGTCTGGACTGCTGATACGCAAACGCCTGCCATTCGTCAGCAGTGGCGCAATGTGTTGATAGAGATGCAAAAACTGCAGCCTAAACAGGTGATTCCGGGCCATTATCTCGGCGAGCGCCCGGCGGGTGATGCGGCGATTACGTTTACCTTGAACTATCTGCAAACCTTTGAGAAAGCGCTGCAGCAGCATAAAGGTTCGGCGCAGGTGATTGAGACCATGAAAGCCGCTTATCCGCATCTGCCGGAGGAGAGTTCGTTGGATTTGAGCGCCAAAGTGAATACCGGCGAGATGAAGTGGTAATTGATGTTTCAATGAGTGAGGTCGCCATAAATGGCGTAATGCCGATCAGTTAAGCGCCGTATCAAATCACCGCACCTTCCGTAGCGGCGCGATTTATCGCGCAATGAATTGCGCCGCTACAATTTGTGCTCTCGGTAAATAGGGGTTTTCATGTCTAAACTGACGCGCATTACGCCATAAATGGCGACCGTTATTCCAACCCGCACTAAACCCAACCCCCGCAAATATCCATATTCCAGCAATCCAAAGCCATTTTAGTTAATAGGAAAAACAGAATTCGCCTGTTAATTTCCCTGAGCCTGCATCGTTACTGATTATTCTCACAAAGGGTTATTACAATGAATTCATTACGGCTATTAGGTCGGATTTTATTATTTACACTATTGGGAATGCTTTTAATTAATTCTGCTAACGCAGATACGCCGCAAAAAGGCGGCACCCTCACGCTGATTTTGCCAAGCGAACCTTCGGCGCTGGTGGCGCTGGCGACCGTGGCGCAGCCGGTGATTGCCGCCAGCGCCAAGGTCAACGAAGGCCTGCTCACCTACGATTACAACCTCAAGCCGCTGCCGCAGCTGGCGACTTCATGGGAGATCAGCCCGGACGGCAAACGTTACACTTTCCATCTGCGTAAAGGCGTGAAGTGGCATGACGACCAGCCCTTTACCTCAGCCGATGTGGCGTTCTCGATTGATTTGTTGAAGAAAACTCACCCGCGTGCGAAATCGACTTTTGCCAACGTCGCCAGCATCGAAACGCCGGATGAGTTAACCGCCGTGCTGGTATTAAGCCATCCCGCGCCCTATTTAATTACCGCCTTTGCGGCCGGTGAAACGCCAATTCTGCCGAAACATATTTATGAAAACAGCGATGTTTTGAAGAACCCTAATAATAATGCACCGATTGGCACCGGGCCTTATATTTTCGAAAAGTGGGAGCGCGGCAGCTATATCCTTTATAAGCGCAACCCGAATTACTGGGATGCACCAAAACCGTATATCGATCAATTGGTAGTGAAGTTCTCCACCGATCCCACCGTGCGCTCCCTCGCGCTGCAAACCGGCCAGGCTGATATCGGTTATCGCACGCCGGTGGCGCTCAGCGAGCTGAAGCGTTTGCAGGAAAATCCAAAGCTGGTATTTGAAACCAAAGGCAATAATTACTCCTACAGCGTGGCATCGATTCACTTCAATCTGGATGATCCGCTGTTCAAAGATCTGCGCGTTCGTCAGGCGATTGCGCATGCCATCAACCGCAAAGCCTTGCTCAACGTGGTCTATTTCGGTTATGCCACGCCAACCGAAACGCCGGTCGCGCCGGGCCTGAAAGCGTTCCACAGCAACAAACCTTCGCCGTATCAGTACGATCTGGCTGCCGCCAATAAACTACTGGACGAGGCGGGCTATAAGAAAGGCGATGACGGCGTGCGTCTGCGCGTCACGCTTGATTACAACACCTTTGACGATACTTTCCGCCGCAACGCCGAGTTTGTGCGTTCGGCGCTGGCGCGCATCGGTATCGCCGCCACGCTGCGTTCGCAGGACTTGTCGACCTACGCCACGCGCGTCTTTACCCAGCGTGATTTCCAGTTCTCCATCGATCAATACGCCAATCTCTACGATCCTACCGTCGGCGTGCAGCGTCTTTACTGGTCGAAGAACTATCGTCCGGGCGTGCCCTTTACCAATATCTCCCATTATCAGAATGCCGAGGTCGATCGCCTGCTCGAAGCGGCGCAAACCGAGAATGACAACAGTAAACGTCTGCAAGAGTTCCAGCAGTTCCAGGATATCGTGCAACGTGACGTGCCGGATGTGAATCTCGCCTCGCCGCAGTTCATCACCATCAGCAACAAACGCGTGCACGATCACTCGCCTACCGCCGATGGCCTCGAAGGCAATTTATCCAGCGTATGGGTGGAAAAATGAGTCGCGCCGCTTACCAGCCCGCCACCATTGGTATTCTGATGGTGAAAACCGCGTTTCGCCGCTATCAGGGCGATATTGGCAATCCGCAAACCTGGCCGTTCCCGGTGCGTTATCAGGTGGTGGAAGAAGCCATCCCGCAGCGCATGGGACATCTCGGCGAACATCAATTGCTGGAGCCGTTTAAACGCGCGGCGCAGATCCTTATTGATCAAGGCGTCGATGGCTTGACCACCAGCTGCGGCTACTTATCGTGGTATCAGCAGGAGCTGGCGGCGTGGTCGCCGGTGCCGATTGTCACCAGCAGCTTGTTGCAATATGTCAGCCTGCGGCAGATTTTGCCTGGCGATAAACCGCCGCTGATCCTCACCTTTGATGAGTGCACGCTGAAAGCCGATTACCTGACGCGCGTCGGCATTCCCGCCGATGCCCAGGTTGCCGGCATGCCGCCCGAGTCGGAATTTGTGCGCTCGATTCGCACCGGTGACAGCAGCGTCAACTGGGAAACTCTCGCCGACGAAGTGCTTGCGGCGACTGCTGCCGTATTACAACGCTTCCCCAACAGCGGCGCGCTGCTGCTGGAGTGCACCAATCTGGCGCCGTTTAGCGCCCTGCTGCAACAGCGCTTTGGCTTGCCGGTTTACGACACGCTGACGCTGGTGAACAGCTTCCAGGCCGCGCTGCGCCCGCCGCACTGGGATCGAGGTGCGCAATGGACCCTTTGATGTCACGCAGCCACGCGGCGGAACAGAAACCGGCGCTGCCGCTGTCGCGCACCAGCAAACGCGTGTTGTACGCGCTGCGTAGTGCGCTGATTCAGGCGGTGCCCGCCGCGCTCGGCATTGTGCTGGTGGTGTTTGTGCTGCTGCAACTGGTGCCGGGCGATGTGGTGGATGTGATGGCGAGCCAGTCGGGCAGCGCGTCGGCAGAAACCATGGCGTGGCTGCGTGCCGAGTACGGGCTGGACCAGCCGGTGCTGACGCAGTTCTGGAACTATTTGTGGCATCTGGCGCACTTCAGCCTCGGTTATTCGCCGCGCTTTGGCACCGATGTTACGTCGCTGATTGTTGGGCGCTTGCCCGACACGCTGCTACTGATGCTGTTGGCGCAAGCGGTCGCGCTGCTGGTCGGCATCGGCTTTGGTGTGATCATGGCGGTGTGGGCCAATAAATGGCCGGATCGCCTGTTAACGCTGGTCAATCTGCTGCTCTATTCGCTGCCGGGATTCTGGATCGGCTTGCTGGTGCTGCTGCTGTTTTCGGTACAGTTGAACTGGCTGCCCAGCGGCGGCAATCAAACCATTGGCGCGGATTTGTCTGGCGGCGGCGCGCTGCTGGATAAACTGCGCCACGCGGTGTTGCCGGTGCTGGCGCTGAGCAGCTACTTCATCGCTATCTATGCGCGCCTGACGCGCAGTGCCCTGCTCGACGTCGCCGATCAGGATTTTATCCGCACCGCGCACGCCAAAGGCTTAGCGCCGTGGCGCATCGTGTCACGTCACATGCTGCGCTGCGCCCTGACGCCGGTGACCACCGTTGCCGGGCTCTATTTTGGCAATCTGCTCGGCGGCGCGGCGGTGATTGAAACCGTGTTCAGCTGGCCGGGATTGGGCAGCCTGGCGATGGAAGCGATCATCGCGCGCGACTTCAACGTGGTGCTGGGCATTTTGCTGCTGTCGGCCTTTATGGTGGTGATCGTTAACGTGCTGGTCGATCTGCTGCAAAGCCTGATCGATCCGCGCATGGAGGGCCGCGCATGAAAAGCTTAGCGTTACATTCCTCACCAGTGCGGCCGCGCTGGCATCGTCTGTTTCGTTCGCTGGAAGCGATAATCGGCAGCGTGCTGCTGGCCGCCGTGCTGCTGATGGCGTTGCTCGCTGACTGGCTATTTCCCGGCGATCCGCTGGAGATGATCGCGCAGCCGTTTCTCTGGCCCGGCGATGACGCGCAATTTCCGCTCGGCACCGATTCGCTCGGGCGCGACGTGGCCGCCGGGATTTTCCACGGTGCGCGCGTGTCGCTACAAATCGGCGCGACGGCGGTGCTGGTAAGCCTGGTCATCGGCCTGCTTGCCGGTGCCAGCGCCGGCTATTTTGGCGGCAAAACCGACCGCATCGTCACGCGCATCAGCGAGCTGTTTCAAACCTTTCCGGCGTTTCTGCTGGTGGTGGTGTTAGTGGCGATCGGTCATCCCACGGTGAATTACATCGCCTGCGCGATTGGCGTGGCGAGCTGGCCGATGATTGCGCGGCTGGTGCGCGCCGAATGTCGTCTGCTGCGCCATCAGGAGTTTGTGCTGGCCGCGCAAACGCTCGGTTATAGCCCGCTGCGGATTTTGCTGCGTGAGCTGCTGCCCAATTTGCTGCCGACGCTAATTGTCACGCTGTCGGTGATGATGGCGAGCGCCATTCTCACTGAATCCTCGCTGGGTTTTCTCGGCTTCAGCGATCCCAATCGCATCAGTTGGGGCGGCATGATTGGCGATGGCCGACAATCGCTGCAAAACGCCTGGTTCCTCGCAGTGCTGCCCGGCAGCGCGCTGGCCGCCACCATTCTGGCGTTGAATCTGCTGGGCGACGCGCTAAATGACTGGCTCAATCCCCGCCGCAAAGGAGCAGTATGATGAGCGCGATTCTCGAGTTCCGTCACTTTAGTGCGCGTTTCGGCGATCGCCATGCGGTGCAGGATCTGAATCTCAGCTTGCAGCCCGGCGAAATGCTGGCGCTGGTGGGCGAATCCGGCAGCGGCAAATCAATCACCGCGCTGGCCGCGCTGCGCCTGACGCCTTCAGCCGCATCGCTCGCCGGAGAAATCCGTTATCAGGGCCTGGATTTACTGGCGCAGCCGGAAGCGACGCTGCGCCGTTTGCGCGGCAAATCCATCGCCATGATCTTTCAGGATCCGATGACGTCACTCAATCCGGTGCTTACTGTCGGCCAGCAACTTGCCGAAACCGTGCAGCTGCATCTTGGGCTGCGTGCGCGGGAAGCGCGTCAGCGCGCGATTGCCTTGCTGGAGCAGGTGAATATTCCCCACGCGCAGCAACGTATTGATGATTATCCGCACCATTTTTCCGGCGGGCAGCGCCAGCGCATCATGATTGCCATGGCGATTGCCTGCGAGCCGCAGCTGCTGATTGCCGATGAACCAACCACCGCGCTGGATGCCACGGTGCAAAAACAGATCCTCGAACTGCTGGATCGCCTGCGCCATCAACTCGGCATGAGCGTGCTGTTTATCACCCACGATTTAGGGCTGGTGGAGCAATACGCCGATCGCGTTGCGGTGCTGTATCGCGGAATCAAAGTCGAGGAGAGCAGTAAAGCCGCGCTGTTCGCTCAGCCGCAGCATCCTTATACGCGTGGTTTACTGGCCGCCTCGCTGCACGCTGGCGAAACGCCGCATTATCGCCAGCGACGCTTGACGGAGATCGTGCATCAGCCGGATGGACCGCCGCGCCTGATGACGCCGGAGGCGTTAGCGCTGCCGGAGATTGATGCGCAATCTGCCCCGCTGCTGTCGCTGGATAAGCTGCATTTTCGCTATCCCGCGATGCCGCCGGGCAGCGCCTCGGTACGCGATGTGTCGCTGCATATCCGGCAAGGGGAAACGCTTGGATTGGTGGGCGAATCGGGCTGCGGGAAATCCACGCTATCGCGCCTGATCCTCGGCCTGCTGAAACCCGACAGCGGCGAGATTCAGTTTGCCGGGCAGCGCATCGATCACCTGCGCGACGGCCAGCGCGCGCTGCTGCGTCCGCGTATCCAGATGATTTTTCAGGATCCTTTTTCGTCGCTTAATCCACGTCACTCGGTGGAGGAGATTTTGCGCACGCCGCTGCGCGTGCACGGACGCGGATCGCGCGCTGAGCAGCAGCGCGCGGTGCGTGAGATCCTTGATCAGGTGGGTTTGCCGGAGAATGTACTGCAACGCTATCCGCACGAGTTTTCCGGTGGCCAGCGCCAGCGCATTGGCATTGCGCGCGCGCTGATTCTCGATCCTGATTTGCTGATTTGTGATGAGCCGGTATCGGCGCTGGATGTGTCGGTGCAGGCGCAGATCCTCAATTTGCTGGTGAGCCTGAAGCAGCAGCGCAATCTTTCGCTGCTGTTTATCTCGCACGATCTGGCGGTGGTGCGTTACATCGCCGACCGCGTGATGGTGATGTATCAGGGCGAGATGGTGGAGCAAGGCGATCATCAGCAGATTTGGCAGCGCCCGGTGCATGCGTATACCCAACAGCTACTGGCGTCGGTGCGTAAGCCTGCGGTGCAGTCGCTGATGACGGGAACGGGTTGACCATGCGGTCGCCATAAATAGCGTAATACCGATCAGTTACGCACCGCATCACATCACGGCACATTTCGTAGCGGCGCGATTCATCGCGCAATGAATTGCGCCGCTACGATTTGTACACACAGTAATTTGTGTTTTTATCTCTTAACTGACAAACATTACGCCATTTATGGCGACCATCATCCCAGCAGGAAATCCAGCAAATACAAAGCGCGTTTGATTTGGTAGGATTTTGGCCCGAATTTGCGAAATAAGGTGGCGGGTCATGCCCCAAAAGAAGGCGACGCTGATTGGTTTGATGGCCATTCTGCTGTGGAGCGCGATTGTAGGACTGATTAAAAATGTCAGCGAAGGGTTCGGCCCGGTGGGCGGTGCGGCACTTATCTACAGCGCCAGCGCGGTTTTGCTGATTTTCACCGTAGGCTTGCCAAAGTTGCGCACTTTTCCGCGCAGCTATTTGATTATCGGCAGCGTACTGTTCGTCTGTTATGAACTCTGCCTGTCACTCTCATTAGGCTTCACCCACAGCGGACGCCAGGCAATTGAAGTCGGCATGGTCAATTATCTGTGGCCAAGTTTGACCATCGTTTTAGCGGTACTAGTGAATCGACAAAAAACCCATCCGCTGATTGTTCCGGGCGTATTGCTGGCGGTTGCCGGCATTTGTCGCGTGTTGGGCGGCGACCAAGGTTTTTCATTCAGCGAAATCGCCCATAACGTGATGGATAATCCGTTGAGTTACGGCCTGGCGTTGAGCGGCGCGATTATTTGGGCGGTGTATTGTGTGGTAACCAAAAAAATTGCCAACGGCAGCAATGGCATAACGCTGTTCTTTATCCTGACTGCGCTGACGCTATGGCTGAAGTTTTTGCTCTCGCCGCAGCCGCCGTTTGTGTTATCCGCTGAAGTTTGTATCAGTCTGGTGCTTGCTGCGATGGCGATGGGCTTTGGCTATGCCGCATGGAATGTCGGCATTCTGCATGGCAACGTGACCATTTTGGCCGCCGCGTCCTACTTCATTCCGATCATCTCCTCGATTCTCGCCGCCTTTATTCTGCGCTCGCATCTGACCGCCGCCTTCTGGCAAGGTACCGCGATGGTAAGCCTTGGATCGCTGATGTGCTGGTGGTCAACGCGGGTGCAGCAAGCATAATGCTTATCCTTAGAACAAAATTAACTCGTTGATCATTTCCTGCACAGATCGCGATCTGTTGCTACTATAGCGACGCAACACACAGCAATGCGTTGCTACGAGAATTTCAGATTGGTAACGTTTACCTGGCCCGCGCTTAGCGGGCTTTTTTTTGCCGGTTATAAATAACGCGGCTTTTCGGTGCGGAATCCGAGGCCAATTAAGCGGCCAAACAGATGGCGCAGGAACGGAAAGCGGCTGATGATCTGCGGCACTTTGCTTGGTGTGCTGCGTTTGCGCTTGTTGCTGCTCATTTTGATTTGCAGGAATTGGGTGGCGACCGTTGGGAACTGGCGGCGCTGCTGCACTTTTTGCAGATCGTGCAAGGCCACATTGCCCTGCTGCAGCGGTTTGGTCAGCATGTTGGCTGCGGCCACCGCATCCTGAATCGCCAGGTTAACCCCCACGCCGCCAATCGGCGACATCGCATGCGCAGCATCGCCGATACAGAGCACGCCAGGTTTCATCCAGTGATCGAGGCGGTCGATGCGAATCGACAACAGCTTAAGTTTGTCCCACTCATCGACTTCCGCCATGCGCTCTGCGCTGAACGGAGCCACCTGCGCCATGGCGCTTTTCAGCGCATCCAGTCCCGCCAGCTTTAACTCGTCGAACTGGTTTTTCTGGATGGTGTAGCCGCACTGCCAGTAATCGCCGCGATCGATGACGATAAAATTTTGCTTCGGCCCTTTATGGCCCATGCCGAGTTGCGGATCGTCGGGATGTTTCTCCAGCCGGAACCACAACACATCACGTGGCGCACCAAAGCTTTTCCCGGTTAATCCGGCTTTGGCTTTGACCTGCGAATTGCGGCCATCCGCGCCTATCACTAACGAAGTGCGAATAGTGTGACGCTCGTTACCCTGTAACGTTTGCACGCCACTGATTACGCCATTTTCATAGATAAAGTCTTCGAATGCGGTGGATTGCAGCAGGGTAAAACCCGGAAATTCGGCGGCTTTTTTGGCGAGAAAGTTGAGGAAATCCCACTGTGGCATAAAGGCGATAAAGCGGCATTGAACCGGCAGGCGCGAAAAATCCGCCATGGTGATCTCTTCACCAGCCACTTCTGCTTGCAGCTTCTCCGCGCGCTGGTGCGGCAAGGTGAGCAGCTCATCGAGCAATCCCAGCTGGCGCATGATCTCCAGCGTTGAGGGATGAATGGTGTCGCCGCGAAAATCGCGCAGGAAGTCGGGATGTTTCTCAATAACCACGGCGCGTAAGCCCGCGCGCGCCAGTAAATAGCCCAACATTAATCCCGCCGGACCGCCGCCAACGATACAACAATCCGCGTTTATCGCGTTTTCCTGTGCTGCCTGCATCCTCTGCCTCACGCCAAAAATGATAATCGTTATCATTTATAGCATACCCTGGCGTTAATGCGATGAAACGAACGCCGATGCCTGATGTGCCGGCGGCACGGCAAAGTTACGCTGCATGCGTTTGATCTCTTCGGCCGGCGGTAAACCGAACAGGCGTTTGAACTCACGATTAAACTGCGAGGCGCTTTCATAGCCCACCGCGTGACAGGCCGCAGCCGCCGTCATCTCCTGACGCACCATCAACATGCGCGCCTGATGCAATCGTACCGACTTCACATACTGCATCGGCGGCTGATTGGTGATGCCCTTGAAATGGGTGTGAAAGGTGGGCACGCTCATGCCCGCCAGCGCCGCGAGTTGTCCCAGCGTCAGCGGCTGCGCATAGTGCGCATGAATGTGGCTCAGCGCTTTGCCCACTTTGCCAAATTGCCCTTGCAGGGTGAGCGCCGCTCGCAGCGCGCTGCCCTGCGCACCGGTCAGCACGCGGTAATAGAGCTCACGCACCAGCGCTGGACCGAGCATCTTCGCATCCAGCGGATGATTTAGCGTTGTGAGAAAGCGCAACACCGTCTCGCGCAACGTCTGATCCATGGGGCTCGACATCATGCTCTGCGCCGCCTGGCTCTCAAACGCTACATCTTGCTGCTCCAGCTGCAACAGCAATTCCGTCGCCACGCTGAAATCAAGATGCAGATAAATCGCCAGCAGCGGATGTTCCGCCGATGCCGCGGTTTCCATGGTAAAAGGCACCGGCACCGCAACCGCCAAATAGTGCTGCTCATCATAGAGATAAACCTGATCGCCAAAAAAGCCGCGCTTCGATCCCTGACAAACAATCACGATGCCCGGATCGTATAGCACCGGCGTGCGCGCCAGCGGCCGATCGGAACGCAGGATGCGCACGTCCGGCAGCGCGGTGAGGTTGTAACCTTCCTGCGGCGCTAACGTTTTAAGCAGTTGTACGGTTTGCTGCTGGAGCGTTTCTTTCATCGAATAACATCACCCTCATAAGATTAGGCAAGGATTAAACAAAATAAGGCCTTATAGCCGTTTCATTACCAGAATATTATGCATCCTCTACTTTTTGAGGAGAAACCGCAAATGTCCAACGTTAAAACATTATTCATTACCGGCGTCAGCAGCGGATTTGGCCGCGCGCTGGCGCAGGTTGCGTTAAATCGTGGCTATCGTGTGGTCGGTACGGTGCGCAATGCTGCGGCAAAAACCGAGTTTGAAAATTTGCATGCGGAAAATGCGTTCGCCTATGAATTGGATGTCACCCATTTCGCCGCGATTGATGCGGTAATTGCCGATGTTGAAACCCAGCTTGGCCCGATTGATGTGCTGGTGAATAACGCCGGTTACGGCCACGAAGGCGTGATGGAGGAATCACCGCTGGATGAGATGCGCCGCCAGTTTGACGTCAACGTGTTTGGCGCGGTGGCGATGATTAAAGCGCTGCTGCCCTTTATGCGCCAGCGCCGTCAGGGCCACATTATTAATATCACCTCGATGGGCGGTTTTATCACCATGCCCGGCATCAGCTATTACTGCGGCAGCAAGTTTGCGCTGGAAGGGATTTCGGAAACCCTGAGCAAAGAACTGGCGCCGTTCAACATCCATGTGACCGCCGTCGCACCCGGATCGTTTCGCACCGATTGGGCCGGGCGTTCGATGGTGCGCAGCGCACGCAGCATCGCCGATTATGATGCGCTGTTCGACCCGATTCGGCAGGCGCGTGAGGAGAAGAGTGGCAAGCAGCTGGGCGATCCACTTAAAGCCGCCAGCGCGATGCTCGATGTGATCGAAAGCAGCAATCCACCGGCGCATCTGTTGCTGGGCAGCGATGCTTTGGCATTGGTGCGACAGAAGATGGAATCATTTAGCGCGGAGATTGATCGCTGGGAAGCGCTGACGCGATCGACGGATGGCTGATGGAATAATTGCGGTGATATTCAGGTGCGCATGAATGCGCACCCTACAAAATCTCGCCACGTTAACATTCATGGCGACCGATTTACGTTCAACTGAGGGACATTAACGCAGCACTTCCAACCCCTTTCGCTCGATAAGATTGAGCAATCGCAGTGCTGCGCCGTTAGGTTTTTTCTCTTCTCGCTCCCATTTCACTACCGTACCCACCGACATGCCGACGTAGGCGGCCAGCATCGCCTGGCTCAAATTATAGCGTTGACGTAACTGATTTATTTCATCACCCGACATCATGTGGAGGACAGGTAGCGAAGCGCGCAATTCACGCAATCTCACACGAGAATCAATTTTTTCTTTTAGCTCATCTGTGACCACGCCAATTTCATTAAAATCCTCGGCGATCTCTTGTAAATCTTTCAGATGATTAACCATCACATTTTACCTCACGCATCTTGCCAGTTTTGATGGCTACTTTTGCTTGTTCCAATGTCATTTCAAACAGTTGTTTGGCCACTTCCTTGTAGAGAGCGAGATCAGATTCAGATATCTCCCGACCACTACTTTTGAATGCGGATTTAGCATAGCCGTTAACGAAAAAAAGATGTTTTTCAGTTTTAAAGGCTACAACCGCTCGGGCCCCGCCACTTTTTCCAGCATCTAAAGGAATACGCTTTTTGTAAACTCCCCCGCCGAAACTGGCTTCATAAATCCCTGCCATGACTTCCAGCGCCGCTTTGCATAATTTTGCACTATCGATAGCGTCACCTTTGGTGTTTCTATCGAATGGCTTTAAGACATAAATTGCCATGTGTTCCCTCCGTTCTTAATGAGGACTCTCCTTGTCCTGGCATGAAAATCTATTGTACTAAGTGCAATATATATACTCAAGAACAGCCTTCATCACTAAGCATTGTATAAAATACATTCAGCCTCCCTGACCTATTCCTTAAGTTATTGTTAACAATAACTTAGCACTTTTGGCCAAATCACTGCGCAACTGATTCGCCATATTCCTGTACATATTAATTAAACTTGTATAAGTTTGATGGCTAAAGTTATACGTCAACCTTGAGGATGGAACCATGCGTCAGGATCGTAACTTTTCCACAGCGTCGGAAGCTATTGCACGCTACTTCAAAGAAGCCTCTTTGCCTTCGCAGCAGGAAACGCTGGGACAGATTGTGGTTGAAATCTTGCGTTCAGGACGGACATTAAGCCGTAAAACGCTGTGCACCAAGTTGCTGTGCCGTATGGAGCAAGCGCGTGGTACTGAAGCGGAAATTCACTATCAGCAATTAATCGGCCTGATGTTTTCCGTAGAACGAGAAGCGTAAAACAGGCGCCGCTGACCAGAGAATTAACCAAGTGGTTTCCGCCTCATTCTCCTTGTGGTTAGACTGAATCCACTTTGTTATTTGCCGCAGGTCCGCCGCGATAACCAGAGAGAATCTATGTACAGAAGTGATGAAGAACGGCTCACCGACATCATCATGGGCGATGCGATTTTACAGTTGCTGAAAAAATCCGGCCCGGTCTCCACCCGCGCGCTGCTTGATAAATTGCGCGTGATGGCGTCGATTGAACGCGATCCGCCGCGCCAGCAAGCACTGAGCCGTGCGATGTCGGAAGTGATGAATCATATCGAAACCCCGCAGCAGAGCGGAATAGCGATCAAAAACACCGATAACGTCACGCATATTTTCCGCAATCGTGACGGTTCAGGTAATGGAATCAAGCACTAAACGTTGGGCGAATGCTGGTTGATCCGCGTTCGCCCTTTTGTTTCACAGATGTAAACACTTCACGCTTGTTTTCTCCTCGCACTCTGTTAGATTCAGAACTCACACCGAATTCTGGCGAGCTTTTATGTCTATCTTCAACGCATTAACCACAGAGACCACAACCACCACCGCATATGGCGGCGGCGTGTGTGCATCTGTAGCGAAGAGATAAGCTCCAGCATCCTCAGCCCCGTCAATCATTGAACGGGGAATGGTCTCCGTTCATAGCATGTAGAAAGGAGACACACCATGCAGCCATCGCAACATAAAGCCTTGTTAGTCATTGATATGCAGAATGGGTTATTTCACGCTTCGCCAGCGCCCTTTGCTGCGGAATCTGTTTTAGCCAATATCAATCAGCTGATCGCGTTAGCCCATCAAGCGCATACGCCTGTTTTCTTCGCGCGCCACACTGGACCGGATGGATCGCCCTTCGCCGAAAGCAGCCCGCTGACTCAGCTGATTCCTGAACTGCAGATGGATGCATCGCGCGATCGGGTATTTGTGAAGCGCTATCCCAACTGTTTCCGTGATACTGAATTCCTGGCTGCGCTGAAAAGTGCCGATATCCACGAATTAGTGATTGTTGGCATGAAAAGCGAATACTGCGTGGATACCACTTGTCGTGCTGCGGCAGATTTAGGTTTTCGCGTGGTGCTAATTGAGGATGGACATACTTCCGTGGATAACGGCGTGCTGAACGCCGGGCAGATTATTGCGCACCATAATAAAACTCTGGCTGGGCCCTTTGTGCAGCTATCAGCGTGTGTCGATTATGCGTTTGCGGAGTAATTAGAGATTCGGTGCGCAGCAATGCGCACCGTTGACAATTTAGCGGCAATTAATGCCGAATCGCACATCCGCACTGCGACATTTCGCCCGGCACATGTTTGCCGTGATGCGAATGGCGCACCTGCAATTCGCCCTGCTGCCAGGCGTTACTGGTATCGGCACGGTTTTCCAGCAAACGATTCAGCGCTTCGGCCACCAGCAAATCCCGTCGCTGCGCCCAACTGGTGAGATGCCAGGTTGACGCGCGCGCCTCATCAACATCATCAAACCCCACCACCGCGACATGTGCGCCTTGCGCGAAGTCGCGTACCGCTTGTAACGCGCCGAACGCCAGCACATCGCTTTCGCAGAACAGCGCATTGATACGCTCGGCAGCGCGCGTTTTCTTCAAATACGCCATCATTGCCTGATAAGCCAGTTCGCGATCGTTGCCACCGGCACAGAGCTCGATATTCAATTCTTTCTGTTCAGCTTGCAGGCTGGCGACAAAACCGTCCATCTGGCGCGCGGGCACGCTGTTTTCCTGGCTGTGCATAAAACCGAAACGTTGATGACCTTGCGACAGCAGCAGCAATCCCATCTCTCCGCCTGCGTCATAACCATCGGCAATCACAACGTTAGCATCCGCGCTGGCGCTGAGATGGACCGTTGCCGCCTGCGGCAGAATATCGGCCGCCACACTCAGTTCATCGCTAAATAGCGAAGTCAGAAAAACCAAACCGCCGACAGGAAGTTGTGCCGCATTACGCAGCGCGCTTTGAAAACTTTCGCGGGAATTCGCATTCAGCAGCAGCGTAATAAAACCACGCTCATTCAGCTGGCGCGTGACTTCATTGAGCAGCTTTACGGTGTTGGGGTTGATGAACTCATCGCTGACAATGCCAACGATTTTGGAATTAACGGCCATGAAATGACTCTCCTGCAACTTAGCGTGCGGTAATTATTTGTAGGTAACAAAGTTAAGCATTCCACGTTACCCGAATAATCCGTGAGCGCCAATCGCTGGCCGTTGTTCCTGAGGTGAATTTGTTAACGACGCGTCAGCGCCAGGCGTAAGCCTAAACCGATAAAGGTGATGCCCACCACACGATCAAGCAATTTCTGCAACATCACATTGCGCGACACCGCGCTAGCCGCGCTGCCAGCAACCAGGGCAAAGATCACGTCAGTCATTAAACCCACAACCGCATACGTCAGGCCGAGCAACAGAAACGAGCTGGCATGATGATCGCCATCAACTACCACGAATTGTGGGAAGAAGGAGATGAAAAACAACAATACTTTTGGATTGGTAATCGATGTAATAAAACCGCGAACTAATAAGTTGCGAGTATTAGAGCGTGGAATTTCAGCCTGCGGTGTTTTGTCTTCTTCACGGCTGAAAAAGCTTCCCCACACCATCTTACTGCCCAGATAAATTAAATAAGCCGCACCAATATATTTAATCACCGTAAATAACAGTGGCGAAGCGGTAATTAACGCCGTTAAACCGATTGCGCTGGCAATGGCATGCGTGCAACTTCCCAGCGCTACGCCACTCGCTGATATCACACCGCTGCGTCGTCCATTCGCTACGCTTTGTCCTACGACATAAGCTAAATCCGGTCCCGGTGTAATACACAACAGAAATACGGATGCGAGGAAAAGCGGAAAGTGCATGATATCCAGCATAGTAACTCCTTGTTAAGGGTGAATAATTCCAGCACCTATCGTAGCGGCGCGATTAATTGCACACAATAGAAGTAAGAGACATACAATAATTTTGAAACAAAATAGCGCGATAAATCGCGTAAGGCCAATCAGTTACGTACCGCATCAAATCACCGCACATTTCGTAGCGGCGCGATTTATCGCGCAATAAATTGCGCCGCTACGGTTCAATGCAGTTGCAAATACTCAACTACGCCTCCAGCAAAATCGCGAATCCGCCATAGATCATGCGCTTACCATCGAACGGCATATTCTCGCCCATCTCTTTCATGCGCGGATCGGACATCATTTTGGCATTGGCGGCGTCACGCACTTCCCGCGAGGGATATTCGATCCAGCTGAACACCACCGTTTCGCCCTCTTCGGCTTTTACTGCGCGATAGAAATCGGTCTGTGAACCTTCGGGTACATCGTCTGCCCAGCACTCGACGACACGCGTGGCGCCAAACTCTTTAAACAGCGGCGCGGCTTTAGCCGCCATGGCACGATAATCCTCCTTATTGGCTTCCGGCACCGCTACGACAAAACCATCAACATACGACATAGCTCGTTACTCCGTCGTCATTTGCGCGGTCAGTAATAACCGCCCATTAATTGTATAAATGATGTGCAAGCCGAGCCGAAACAGAGATGAAAAATTGCGCGCTTACTCGCAGATTCTGCGCGCGCCAGAGGATTTACGTTACACTGACGCCTTTGATCGTTACGTCACCGAGAAATCTATGCGCATCACCATTGAACCGGCCGATCAGCCGTTTATTCACCGCTTGTTGGGTGAAGAGATTGAGAGTATTGACACCGCATCCACCGATGCCACGCTATTACAGCAGGCGCTGCACAGCGCACGACAGCAGAAGAATCACGAAGCCGATCTCGACTGGCGTCGCAACGCGCTGTTTTTGCTACTGTTTGTGTTTTTATATGCCGCGCTCGGTGCGTCGTTAACGCTGGATCTCACGCCGCAGGCATCGAGCCATAAAAGCCTCGCTTACGCGCTGGAAGCCGTGCCGGTGCTGATCGCCTTCTCCGGATTATTTGTCTCATTGCTGTACGTATTTCTGACCCGCAGCGGCGCACGACGCTTGCGTAACTGGGAACAGGGAATTTTTGTGCTGGAGAAATACAGCGGCGCGAATATCAGCCGGCAGATTAATGAAATGGGATCACGCACTACCAATTATTCGCAGTCGGCGATTAATGTTGCGCTGGCGCTGTTTATTTGTGTGACCTGGGTGGTGATGTATAACTATTTCACGTTCACCACCAGCGGCGTGATTGGCAGCGTGATTTCGTTATTCATCACCACCATGACTTACGTGATTCTGGATATTCAGCTGCTGTAATCTAATTCATCCATCGCCATTGATGAACCGCTGATTCCGGCTGAAGACGAAAAAGAGAAGCCTTAAGGATCTCGATGTGCGACATCCCTGTCGCACATATTTTGCTAAAGTTCTTTGCCGTTGCTGGCGATGACCCGACGATACCAGTCAAAACTCTTCTTCTTCGAGCGGGAAAAATCCCCGCTACCATCGTCATTTTTATTTACGTAAATAAAGCCATAGCGCTTGCTGTATTGCCCGGTGGTGAAAGATACGCAGTCAATACATCCCCAAGGGGTATATCCCATAAGATCGACGCCATCTTCAGTCACGGCTTTCTTCATCTGTTCAATATGCGCGCGCAGATAGTCGATGCGGTAGTCATCATTGACCTCGCCCTTTTTATCCATTTTGTCGATGGCACCAAAACCGTTTTCCACCACAAAAAGCGGCTTTTCGTAACGCTCGTAGAGAATATTCAGGACATAACGCAGGCCAACCGGATCGATCTGCCAGCCCCAATCTGAGGCTTTAACGTGCGGATTCGGTACGCTGCCCTCGAAGCCTGAAAGCGCCGTCCCGCTGCCGGCATTTTCTTTACTGACCGCATTACTCATGTAATAGCTCAGCCCGATATAATCGGCACAGCCTTCCCGCAGAATCTGCGCATCATCCGGTTCCATTGCAATATGGTATCCCTTGCGTTGCCATTCATTGAGAATATAAGCCGGATAATGACCGCGCATGTGCACGTCACTGAACAGGAATCGCTCCCTCATTGCTTCCTGGGCATACATCACATCATCCGGATGACAGGAAAACGGATATAGCGGCACCATGGCAATCATGCAGCCAATTTGTAGTGCAGGATTAATTTCATGCCCCAACTTCACCACTTGAGCACTGGCCACAAATTGATGGTGTAGAACCTGATACATGCACTCTTCAGGATTAGGCTCGTGGGTGAAAATAACGCCCGAGCAGCAGTATCCAAACAGCGGGGTTTTCCAGTTGCGCTGATTATTAATTTCGTTGAAGGTCATCCAGTATTTTACTTTGTGCTGGAAGCGTTCAATAACCACCGTGCTGAAGCGGACAAAGAAGTCCAAAACTTTTCTGTTTTTCCAGCCGCCATATTCGGTGACCAGGAAATTAGGCATCTCAAAATGGGACAGCGTGATAACCGGTTCAATTCCGTATTTCAGCAGCTCATCGAATAGCGCCTCGTAAAAACGCAAACCCTCTTCGTTCGGCTCGGCTTCATCGCCGCGTGGAAAAATACGCGACCAGGCAATTGAGGTGCGGAAGCAGCGGAAGCCCATTTCGGCCAACAGCGCGATGTCCTCACGATAGCGATGGTAAAAATCTGATGCCTCGTGATTGGCATAAAAGCAGTCACCCTGAATGCCGGAAGTGATGACGCGATCAACACCGTGCGCCCCGCTGGTCAGGACATCGACAATGCTCGGCCCTTTGCCGCCTTTATCCCAGGCACCCTCGACCTGATGAGCCGCAACAGCGCCGCCCCACATGAAATTTTCTGGAAATGGCTTATTCATAATCTGTATCTCAATTTATCAGATGGTGCCAGGCTGCGGCACAGAGCGAACGTCAGGTTGGCTATCTTCTTTGAATCCCGCGACCCAGGAGAAGATCATGCCCAATATGAAGGCGACGAATATGGATACCAGGAAGCCGAGGAACTGCGTCATGTGCCCCTCTTTAAAGAACACCGGCAGGACGGCAATGCCTGGAATGCAGTAACTCCATGAAACCGCGTTGAAAGCCCCGGCGATCATGCCGCCGGCAGCGCCCGCCAGACAGCCACAAATCATCGGTCGTTTAAGACGCAGTGCCACACCGTAAATGGCGGGTTCAGTAATGCCGAACAGCGCCGTTACACCCGCAGAGAGCGCCATACGTTTAAGCTCTGCGTCTTTCGCCTTCAGGTATACGCCCAGCACCGCGCCCGCCATACCAAATACCGCGGAGGCTTGCAGTCCGGTAAAGGTGTCGTAGCCCAGGGTGGCATAGTTACCGACGGTCACTGGCGTGATGCCCCAATGTACGCCCAAGGTAACCAGTGGCATCCACAAGGCACCGACCACAAATCCGGCAATGGCGGGGCTGAGATGATAAAGGGTGTTGTAGACGCCACCGATGGCGCCGCCAATCATATTGCCGATCGGCCCGAATGCCAGAAGCGTGAGCGGAACCATGATGGCGAGGCAGAACATCGGCGTGAACAGGTTGCGTATCACCATCGGAAGCAGGCGCTCAAAGAAACGCTGAACATACGACATGCCCCACACCATCAAAATAATGGGGATCACCGACGAGGTGTAACTCAAATATTCTACCGGCAGCCCCATAAAGGTCAGCGGCGCGGCATCAAGTGGAACGCCAGCGATCTGCACCATCACCTTTGAAATTTCGGGATTTTCAACCGCGCTCTTCATCAAAGCTTGTACGGCCGGATCGGCTGAGTTGGCGGTAAGGATTTTGTTGGCCGTCAACATATTCAGGTAATCCGGCGACACCAGCGCGCAGGCGGAGATAACCGCCGTGAACGGATTGACGTTGAATTTTTTGGCGGCGGTAAACGCCACCATCACGGGCAGGAAGGTAAAGCCGGTCCACGAAACGAAGTTAAGGATGCGATAAGTGCCGCTTGCCGGATCCATCAGGTCGATGGCGGTCAGCAGCGAAATGATGCCCTGCAACACACCGCAGGCTGCCAGCGGATAGAGAAAAGGCGCAAATATGCTGGAGATGATATCCATAATGCGGCTAACGATACCGACGTTAGGCGGTGTTACCGCTGCACTTTCGTCGATAGTGAGTAGATTCTGCACTTCGCGGTAAGCGTCACCGACGTGATTACCAATTACCACCTGCATCTGGCCGCTGGCCTGCATCGCGGTAATAACGCCTTTTACCCGCTTTAAGGTTTCAACCTCGACCAGAGAATAATCTTTCAGCACAAATCTCAGACGCGTAGCGCAATGCGTGACACTTATCACATTATTATCGCTACCTATCAGTCTTACGATCTCTTTCGCAGAATCCGCATAATTTATTGCCATGGTTTTCTTCCATTGCCAGAGGGAATTCAGTCCGTCAGGAGCGAACTAATCCCGGCAATGTTAGAAAATCATCCCGGCAATGTCACGAGGTCACAATATGTTATAACGGGTCGATAATTACAAAAATGTCACACCGCGTGACATGTCGCTGACATTATCCACCACCAGCTTTCTGCCGATCGATTCAAGAATGAAAATAACCGGAACCTGAGTGGTAATATCGTATTCGTTTTCAATCAAAATGCGAGAAACGTGGTAAGGAACAATAAAGTCAGAAAGTTTTGCTAGAGTTGAATCCGGGTTGCAAGTAATAGAAATCACTTTGCACTTGTGAATAACAAACTGCCTGGCAAGCTTCAATATTTCGGGGGTTTCGCCAGAGACAGAAAGCACGATAGCCACTGAACTCTGCACCATATCGGTACTCACCGGATAATAGGGATCATCTATGTGATTGCTGAACTTGCCCACATTAGAGAAGAAACGCGCGCCATACCTGCCGAGCGTGCCAGAGCTGCCTGCGCCAGCAAAGAACACCCGTTCGGCATCACGAATGTATTGAGCCGCATGGTTAATCATCTCATCAAATTCATCGTTTCTGATGCTTTTAAAAAAGGTCAATATTTCCTCAGCCCCATGAGGAATCAGTAATGTGCTATTTTTGTTCAGGTGCAACTTCATACTCGCTTTGAGTTCTGAGTAACCTTTGAAATCCATTTTTTTACAGAATCGCAAAACAGTCGCGGTAGACACGCCAGAATTATCGGCAAGCTCTCTGATCGTCATATAAATAACGGCATTGATATTTTTGATAATGTAATTGTGCACGCTGCTTTCGAGGGCATTTAGGGTTGCTAGTTTTCTGGCGTTGAACATGTATTTAAACATCCTGATGATTCAGTTATGACGCTTATCATGTCACAAACCGTGACATACGAGGGATGTTTAACGAGGAAACAGGCGCAGCGAACAAAAAGAAATTCTGTTAATTGTGATAGCTCGCACAATTTGGATCAAGCATGGCGGAATGCATATTAGTTTTCCAGCTCAGCAAGGATCGTCGCTTCCATTTTTTCCGGCGTGGTGATCGGTGCAAAACGCTTGAGCGGTTTGCCGTCGCGTCCGATCAGAAACTTCGTAAAGTTCCATTTGATCCGGCTGCCCAACACGCCGGGTAGTGCCTCTTTCAGGTAGCGAAATATGGGGTGCGTTGCGGCGCCGTTAACCTCGATTTTCTCGAACATCGGGAAGCTCACACCGTAGTTGATGAGGCAGGTCTGCGCGATATCATCGGCACCGCCGGGTTCCTGCTTGCCAAACTGGTTGCAGGGGAAACCCAATATTATCAGCCCCTTGTCGGCGTACTTCTTATAGAGCGCTTCAAGGCCGGCATATTGTGGTGTGAATCCACACTGGCTGGCGGTATTCACCACCAGAACCAGTTTACCGGCGTAATCGGCCATAGAAATGGGCTGCCCACGCAGGCTGATGGCATTGAGTTGATGAAAGGTGGTCATGTATAAATCCTCAGAGCAGAATCAGTTCGGCGTTAAAGACGGTGCTTTAGTCTGTTAGAGGATAGCCGCCTCTGCTCCTTATTCTATGATTAAACCGCCTGCGATTCATGTTTGACGTGATGTGTGAAACGTCATTACTACCGCACCAAGAAGTAATAAAGCACTCGAGCCGAAAGCACTTTGCCAACCCAGACTGTCGAAAATCAAACCCCCAACGGTTGATCCAAGCGCAATGGAGAGTTGGATGACAGCAACCATGAGACCACCACCTGCCTCTGCATCTTCGGGAAGCGTCCGCGCAATCCATGTCCACCATCCGGTTGGCGCGGCAGTCGCAAGCATTCCCCACAGGCTCAGCAAAACGGCAACAATCCACATGCTGTGGCCAAATATAAGTAACGTACCGGCAATCGCTGACATAAGCAGTGGTATCAAGATTAATGTCGGATAAAACCTTGAGTTCAGGAAGGTCGAAACAATCGTTGTGCCGATAAAACCTGCTGCGCCTATAGCAAGCAAAATCCAGGGCAGGCCTGGAGCGCTCACTTTGGTCACGTTCTCCAGAAACGGTCGCACGTAGGTAAATAAGGCAAACTGCCCCATAAAGAAGAGTCCGCAAGCCAGCAGCCCCGTTGATACGATTGAGACTCTGAACAGACGAAGCACCGATCCCTGTGGCTTGCGTTGATTATCGCTTTCCATCGAAGGCAGGCTGAGGCATTGCCAGATGAACGCGACTATCGCAAGCGGTACGAGACATAAAAAGGCGCCCCGCCATCCGACAGTCGCCCCGAGGTAGCTACCCAGCGGTGCCGCCACAACGGTGGCCAGCGCGTTCCCGCCGTTAAAAATCGCCAGCGCGCGAGGAACCTTGTGCTGCGGTACCAGCCGAATGGCTGTTGCGGCCGACATTGACCAGAACCCACCGATGACGATCCCGATTAGCGCCCTCCCGAGCATATAAACCGAATAACTGGCCGCCAGCGCGACAATGATTGCCGATACCGCCATCAGAACTGTCAGTCCCAGCAGAAGATATTTCCGATTCAGATTCCCGGCAATGCGGGAGATAGCCAGGCTGGTAATGACCGCCAGCGCGCCAGAGATGGCAATTCCCTGTCCTGCCAGCCCTTCCGTGACGTGCAAGTCGCGGGCAATAGGGGTTAGCAGACTAACCGGCATAAATTCAGAAGCGATCAACACAAAAACGCAGAGCGTCATGGCAAATACGCCGCCCCAATACGACTGGGTTTTATGGTGAGAGGGTTTAATATTTACTGTGGACATTATCAACATCTCTTAATTCGAGCCGACCTGATTCAGGCGAAGCTGGGAGATGCGTTTTTCAGGGAATAACATCATCATTTCACTGCGTCACATCAGGCAAGTTAATGCCACCCGTGCAATATGGGTGGCATGGTAAATGCAAATTATTTCAGAAGGTTACCTTAAATTTGATTTGAAAAATTGTTCAAATTTAGCAAATGGGATCTTTCCAGCCACGTTGTCATATAAGTCCACATGGTTTGCCCCAGGAATAATCACCAGCTCTTTCTTTTTACTCCCGATCGCTTTAAAAGCGTCTTCAGCAAAATAACGTGAATGGGCTTTTTCACCGGTCACAATAAGCGCAGGGATAGTGATTTCATTTGCATAACTCAGCAGCGGCATATTCATAAATGACAGTGGCATTGTTGCATTCCATGCGCCGGTTGAGTTGACCGAACGCGCATGGAAACCTCGCGGCATGCGGTAATAATCAAAGAATTCTTTCAAGACGGGATTCGGATTAGCGGGTAACGTTTCCGGCAGAATACGTTCAGAAGCGCTGACTTTACCTTTTTCGTCAACATAGATGTCGTGACCACCGGGCGCGGAAGTGCCGTTTTCCGCATCCTTCCAGCGCTGCGCGTTCAGATACTGCAACACAGCACGACGATCGGCGGTGGTGTAACGGTCTTTGCCATCGCCCACGCCATGGCCCATTGCGCGGCTCATGTCATACATCACGCTGGTTGCCACGGCTTTAACTCGTGTATCCATAGCGGCGTCGTTTAAGGCCATGCCGCCCAGGCCGCAAATACCGAGCAGCCCGATACGGTTGCGGTCCACCTCTTTTTGCAGACCTAAGAAATCAACTGCCGCGCTGAAATCCTCGGTATTGATATCCGGAGACGCCACATTACGCGGGTAGCCGCCACTTTCGCCCGTATATGAAGGGTCAAACGCGAGGGTAACAAATCCCTGTTCAGCCAGCGTTTGCGCGTACAGGCCGCTGGATTGTTCTTTGACTGCACCGAAAGGCCCGCTGATGGCAACGGCTGCCAGCTTGCGCTCGCCGCGATCCTTTGGAAGGTAGAGATCCCCAACTAAGGTGATTCCATAACGGTTCTGAAAGGTAACCTTACGGTGATCCACTTTCGTACTTTCAGCAAAGGTTTTATCCCAATTTTTGACCAGCGAAACGGGTGCGTTCGGATTGGTGGTATCAGCATAACTCATCGTTGAAACTCCACTTAATGATGCGCATAGCAGCATTGCAGGTAACACCGCTGTCAGTTTTTGCGTGAAAACAGTCATTAAAATCCTCCAGAAAAAACATCAAAGAGGCAGGTGTCATACCGACAACGCTGCTGTGCTTTATTGCAATGTGCATATTGTAATTAGCAGCATGTGTTCTGATTAGAGGGGAATATTTGCTAAGATTAATATCAAATTGTTTTAAATAACGATGTAGTCATGAGGGCGGGCTGATGGCAAAAAGGGAAAACTACAACGATCTCTACCTGTTCATGCTGGTGGTGCGCGAAGGGAGTTTTACTGCTGCGGCGAAACGCCTTGGCCTGGCACAATCTGGTATCAGTCGTTCAGTGCGTGAACTTGAAGAAAGACTGGGCGTTCAACTCATTGTTCGCACCACGCGCAGATTATCGCTTACCCATGCCGGTGAGCAGCTCTATCAAACCGTTGAGTCAGGATTCGATGCTTTAGATATGGGGCTCGCCACGCTGGCTCACTATCGTCAGACCCCATCCGGTACGGTACGCATCAATGCCAGCCAGCACGCGATTGATAAAGTACTCCTGCCAAAACTTGCGGTATTCAAACAACGCTACCCCGATATCAGACTGGAACTTATCAGTGAAAGCCGGTTTGTGGATATTATTGCGGAGAGATTCGATGCGGGTATACGTCTGGGGCCGGAAGTTGGCAGCGGCATGATCGCTGTACGCATTTCGCCCGAAATGGAGATGGCTGTTGTCGGTACGCCAGAACACTTTCGTCGCTACGGCTTCCCGCAGGTCCCCGCAGATTTGGCCGTTCATCCCTGCATCGCTTATCAGTTTGGCGATGGCAGCCTTTATGCCTGGGAACTTCATCAGGATGGCAAAAAAATCACCCATCGGCCGCAGGGCCAATGGGTTTTTGCTGACAGCTATATGGAAGCGAAAGCCGCCACTCTGGGACTCGGGCTGGCTTATGTTCCGGAAGAGCTGGTTTCTGAGGATCTGGAACAAGGAAAGCTGATCAGGGTTCTGCAACGTCACAGCCAACGTCTGGAAGCTTCATTTCTCTATTATCCGCATCGCAATGTGTCGCCCGCTTTGCGCGCGGTTATTGATACATTGAGAATTTAAAATATTTTCAATGGAAAAAATGTATACCCGCTACTGTCATCATCTCTCTCATTCACCCGCTGTTAATTTAACCTGAAGTAAATAAAGGCTTCTTAGCAACCTGAAATTTTAATTTGCACTGGTACTCTCTCTCCCGACGTTTTCCGGAAATCTATTAAACACCAGCAAATATACGTATTTTGCCTGTTTGCACGTGCATAATTGGACATGACGGGAAGCGGTTGCAAATGGCAGATTCTGCGCTGGTATTAACAGCCTGAGTAATCAGGACGAATTCAGGCCTTATCTGAAAAACCATAACCTCATATAAAGCCAAATACTTTTTATATCCTCGTAATGACAAGGATACTTAAATTAATCCTGTTAATTTATGCACTCGCCAGCAGGGGTAAGAATGAAGATTATCGTGGGCGGTAACGGCTACCCGGAAAAGAGAAACATCATTACAGACCCTTCAAATCGCTATCTGGATTACCGTCCGAGAAATATCTGGACCTGGATCAACGTTATAAGGCAGCGCTTGCTGCACAAAAATAAACTCTTTATTTTTCGACCCCTGCCCCTAATGTCTTCAGTTAAAGCGGACATTATCCATCTTTTTAACGAAGTCTCTTCGGGGTCAGGCGACTGGGTGGCGACCTTTGAAACCGAACTACCCCGTGTTCTACCGTTGAGGGAATACCCAAATTTGCCAACCCCGAGCTGGCGCGGGAACTCCGGTACATCTGCTCTCCGCGCTGCAAAAGCATCATCGCTATCTCAGAAGCCACACGGCAGATCCAACTGCGGCTGCTGGAACATTTCCCCAGAGAGCAGGCCATCATCGGGCCCAAACTACACGTACTGCATCCCCCGCAGCCGGTACTGCAGGAAAAAAATGCTGTGGTTAAGGAAGGACCGGTGACTTTCACCTTCGTGGGTAATGAGTTTTATCGCAAGGGAGGTGCAGAAATTGTGCTGGCCTTTAGCCAGCTATTAAGGGAAAACGTGATAAGCAGCAATGACGTGCGCGTGAATTTGGTTGGGGATCTGCGCAGGACGCATAATGTGGCCCACCAGGAATTCCAGGACGATGCCGCTTTTCGGGTAAGCGTGGAGGGCATGCTGCGTGAATGCCCGATATTCCGTCACCATACGTCGCTAACCAACGACGCGGTGCTGGCGTTAATTAAGACTTCTGATGTCGGGCTGCTACCAACATGGCAGGAGACGTACGGCTTTTCCGTTCTGGAAATGCAGGCCTGCGGCTGCCCGGTTATCACCACCAATGTCCGAGCTTTGCCGGAAATCAATCCAGAAAATGCAGGCTGGCTGATCCGCTGCCCCCTGAATCCGATGTTAGAGCTCACGGTAGCATCAGTGAGTGACAAAACCCTTTTGAGAAGTGCCATCGTATCTCAGCTGAAAACCTACATATTGCAAATCATCAGCGACAGCAAAATCGTATCAGAGCGCGCTAAAAATTCATTAGCGCGAATATGTCTGGAGCACGATCCAATGTTGTTCAGAGAGCGACTCAATAGGATATATATGGGTTTTAAGACCGACAAAAATAAAACGTTTTTCTAATCGGGTGCAGTCCATATTGCTAATAGCGGGTGAACTGCTCCCTTTTATTCAACTCAGAGTACTTTCAGTTTTCCACATTTTTTGGCACGCCCTGCATGACAAAAATCAAAAACCAATATTCACGCGAATCATAATCATCTGCGAGCGGCTGCCCGCGCCATCCAGGCCGAGCGTGCCCTGATAAGCAATGCCGGGGGTGATAGCGTGCGGCAGTAAGAAGTCCAGCCCCATGCCGAGCACCAGATTTTCCCGGCTTTCGCTGGTGAGATCCATCGTCCAACTATCGTTGCCAACATCGGCATATCCGACGCGTGCGCGACCTTGATCACTGAACGTCTGCGCATACTCCAGGCGACTCTGCCAGCGCAGCGTGGACCAGGTTAACGGCACCGCATACTGCGTACGCAAGCCCGCCGTACCGGTGAACTGACTCAGCGTTTGTGCAGCGAAAGCGAGATTGTAAATGTCAGCGTTCTGCTCGGTATACGCATCCAGCCAGGTACGTGACAGTTGAGCTCGTGCATAGGGTGAAATCAGTAAAGCGGCAAGGCGATAATCATAGCCGGAGGTCACCGCGCTAAACATTTGATAACCGCCGCGACTGGAGCGCGCCATGCCTTCGGTATCGCCGACGTAGCGGCGGCCGTCGTAGTCGAGGCGGCTGTAACCCAGTAGGCCATCAATAAACCATTCAGCGGGATGATAGCTGGCGTAAATCGCGGAGCTGATGGAACGTCCGTTACTGCGCGAGCCGTTGTTACCGACATCGCTCACATCACGACCAAACCCCATCCCCATACCCGCAGTGAAGCTCGGCGTGAAGCGATAATCCGCACCGGTACTGACGCCCACCAAAGTATGACTGAAACTCACGCCACCCTCTCGCGCATGACCAAAATCCACGTAGCCGCCGGTCCAGGTATTTATGCGGGTTGGCGCGTTAGCATGCGATTGTGCGTCCGATGACTTGCCGGCGAGCTGGGGCAACGCTGGGAGCCTACCGTTACGTTCCCACGCGTTGTTCCACACTGCATCATCTCGCACGCCATGCTCGGTTTTACTGGTTGGCATATTAAAGCGAATACCGTTCATATCGCTGCGCGCGCTGGCGTCATCATGCAAACGTTCCAGACGGTCATTGAAATTACTGATTTGCGCGCGGGCGAAATTCTGCGCCGACTGCAACTGCGCGCTGATCATGCCAATTACGTCAGGGTTTTGCGCCGGATTTGGTCGTCCGGCGATGGTGATGGTCACCGTCGCCGCTGCGGATGGCGTGCTGCCGTTGAACAACACATAGCGCAAGGCGACGGAACCGCTGGCCTGCGGCGCAGCCTGGAAAATCAGCTGATAATCGTTGTCATTGGCACTGATGGACGCGCTGCCCAAAGCGCTGTCGGGTTGAGCCAATAAACGTGCTGCGCTAAACGGGCCGCCACGAGCATTCTCGGTTAGGCTGACGCGCACTGCACCACCTGCGACCACGCTGGTTGTGTGATCAACGCCAACCGGCTGTGCCGCACTCACCTTCAGCGTATATGCCGCCTGACCGGTTGCGCCGTTGGCATCGGTGGCGATGAGCGTGAATGCGGCATCGCTAACTGTGTCTGGCGTGCCGCTCAGGCCGCCGTTAGTAAATACCATTCCGGCAGGAATCGCTCCCTGTATGCGATAACTGTATGGCGCAACGCCGCCGGTGGCGCTGAAGTTTTGTGCGTAGGCGTTACCCACCACAGCCTGCGGTAAAGCCCCCGCAGCTGGCGTAAACGACAGCACCGCCGCTGTCACATTCAGTGTTACCGTTGCCTGCGTGGTGCCGAAGCTGTTACTGGCGCTGTAAATCAATCTATCGCTGCCGGAAAAACCGGCCGCCGGCTTGTAAAGGATACGACTATTCAAAACGCGCGCGCTGCCGTGCAAAGGTTGCTGCAAGATGTTGATGGTGGTTGCTGCGCCGCCGGACATCAGCAGCTCAATGCTATTTTCGCCGCTGTTGGCAACGACATTGGATGTCACCGTGTTAGCAACTGGTGGTTGTCCGGTGAGCGCCACATTCAGCGTATAAGACTGATGTGCGCTGCTGTTCGTGATGGTATCCGTTACGATCACACTGAAGCTGAAACTCCCGGCATTCGCAGGCATACCCGACAACACGCCAGCGGGCGACAGCGTTAAACCGGGAGAGAGGCCGCTCATGCTGAAGCTGTAATTGCCCGAGCCGCCGCTGGCGCTAAACGTTTGGCTGTAAGGCGTGTTGAGGGTGGCTGCTGGCAATGAGCCTGGTGCGATGGCGAGCGTGGGGGGGCTGACCGTCACACTCATAGTGCCGGTGGCGGAAGAACCGGCACTATTGCTGGAGGTGTAAGTGAAGCTGTCGTTGCCGACGTAATTGGCGGCGGGTGTGTAAGTCACGTGGCTGACATCAACGACAGAAAGCGTGCCGTGTGCCGGTGAAGTACTTATTGTCAGGCTATTTGGCGTCCCGCCTGTGATCGGCAAGTTGATGGGGTTGTTGATGCTGTTAAATGCCACGTTCAGGCTGCTGGAACCGGCAATCGGGGTAGGTTCAAGGCGTTCTACCTGCACGAGATAGTTTGCGGAACTGGTGCCATCTTCAGCGGTGACCACAACGTTAATACTGTTCGTGCCAACGACCAGCGGCACACTATAACCGCTGCCAGAATTGAGGCTGATGCCATTGACGCGCACGTGGGCAGCTAGGTTGCTGGTGGTCGGCGTCACTGTTATTGATGTCACACCATTAGCAACGCGGGTGCTGTAGCTGGTAATGCCGGAGGAAAAGCCGGGTGTCAACGTGCCTTCTGACAGCGAGAGGCTGCTCAATGTTGCATCAGAAGATACGATAGCAGCTGCGGAGCAGGAGATGATTATATCATTGATATAACTATTGTTATTGTTAACTGCAAGGAACAACCCGGTGCTTGTGATTTGAGAGGCGCTGGCATCCAGGGTATAGGCTCCTGCGCTTCCGGTGAACGTTCTGTATTCTGAATAGAGCGCAAAGCTTGATGAACGCATAATCACCGAGTCTGAATTTGTTTGATTCGTTTTAGGATCGAGTCCGTTATCGGTGAGCGTGATGTGGACACTCTCTCCTGCTTCAAAAGCAGAAGCAGCATAGCTGCGAGAAAAGGTGGCTGGATTGATCATGTTCAACGCGGAACACGCGGCTGAAAGAGCATAAGCTGATGAACCTGGCAGTAGCGTTAACAGCAAAATGGCACTGAGGAAGCAGGCGAAGCGGCCGCTCCTGATTGGCATACGTAACATGATTATCCCTGAGGTCGCGTGACGCATCACGTCGAAATCTATAATTTTATTTCAGGGATAATAGCGATAGGGATATAGCGGCAATCGAGTAAATAGCGAAGAAATAGTGGGTTAATCTGTTTCCAGTCAGATACCGTTGTTGCACAGCATCAGCGCTGTTGATGTTAATCACGCTAATTAGGCTGCTATCAGCCATAAGCTGTTGAGGTATATGAAGAGACAGCGAATTTTGTCTATCTCATGATTAAAAAAATTTAACTTGGTTACGTAATGAGCGCGCCATTATTAACATTATTGGTTAGTGATAGGTCATGGTAAAAGACGCCGTGGCGCTCAACGAGCCTGACCGTGCATTCGCTGAGGTCATATAATATGCGGCCTTGAAGGGAATATTGACGACCTCTCCTGGTGAGGTCGTCGTGCCGTATTTAATTAGCTTACCGAACTGAACGGGCACATCATTGTACTTCAGCTGAATGCCCAAACCTTTTGCTGTCGAGCTGCTGTTTAACCCCAATACTCCGTTGGCAGGATCGGCAAGCGGGCTGACGTTATCCAGCGTCACATTTACTGCGGTCTGTTCACTACAAATAAGCGGTATGGAAAACGTTACCGGATTTTGGATGCTGCCTACGCCGTTAAACTTCGGCATCAGCGCAATTCCCATATTAATATTCAAATTACTATCGCCGATCTGACAGGATGCGGTGCTGATATTGATTGGCGAAAATATATATTTATAAAGCGGCAGGCGAGTAATGTTATTACTGACCGGCGTACTGTATTCCATATTTAGCGTCAGCGCGGGTATTGAGCCCGTCGCCGGGGTGGTACTCGTTTTGATCAGCTCAAAGGTATCCGTGAACGTTGATACGCCATTCTGGAGGATCCCTCGCCTCCAGCTCGCGTTATTGAGGCTCATTCTGGAGACAAACTCGCTGGTTCCCGTGGTACTGGAAAAGTTCTTCCACCGGATGCCAATGCCTTGGACCTCCGTTGCCCGTACGTTAGCCAGCGGCGAGGTGCCATAATCCGCATTCGTCCCCGAAAGCTGAATAAACCATGAGCCATCGTATCCAATTACCTGACCCTCAGGGTCACATTGCATGGCATTACTCGTGGTTATCGTTGCTAATACCGTCCCAACGGGCGCATCCCGCTGAACGATAATATTGTTATCAAAGTTGACCGCTACGTCATTTGCAGAACACAGCGCAAAAGCATTCAGTGAGATAGCGCTACACATAGCAGCCGTCGAGATTATAAATACGGTGGACATCATATGTTCCTTCATTTAAGCAAGGCGTAGGCCTTCTCTCGCAAGAGTAATAATGCGAATCAACGCAATGAGAAATTTAACGACATACTGCAGTGGTACGTTGAATTTTACCCGGTAACGCGTTTAAGGTTATTTTGGCGCGGCAGGTTTTCGCGCCCCACTGTACCGTAATGCCGTCACCGTCGTTCAGGCCGCTCATATAAACCTCGCCGTCACTTCCCACAATGCTCATCGCATCGCTTTCGTTGAGTTTTGCCGTCGCGCCAAAAGGTACAGGCGAATTCTGATACATTAGCGTTATTAGGGCCCGCCGCCCCGTTCGCGTATTGAACGTAGCGCGCACCACCGCGCCGCGCGTAGGCACAACGTTGATCACAGACTCGGCAACATCCACGTCCGCCCCCAGCGAACCGGTGTCTATTGCAATGCGGTTTTCCTGATAGGCACTGGCATAAGGCACCACAGCGTATCCGCGCGAGTCCGTTTTAACGCCGGGGTTATTGCGCACCCTCACGCCGGATGCGCCCTGCGCCTCCAGCAGCACTATGGTATCTCCTAGCGGCTGAGAGAACGTCACGCCATGCTCATGGCCGATAATCCCCCCCTGTAGGCCGAAATTCAGCTGGCTATTCTGTTGGCTTTGGTTGTAGCCCGCGCTCACGGTGCCGTGCCCGCCCTTGTAGGTTCCACTCAGTGAGCTTCTTGATTCATCGCCCGACGAGGTATAGCCCTGCTGGACCATGTAGCTCAGGTTATTATCGTCGAGCGCGGTGCCGCTCAGCCCCACCTGATGGGTTTCAGGACCGTTTTTTTGCATATTCACGCTGTAGCTGGCCCAGCTTTGCGATAGCCATTTGCTCAGCGGTACCTGCAGGCTAAAGGCTACAATCTGGTCCTTTCGGTCTTTACCTGGCGTTTCGCTGTAGGTGTAGCCGAGCGAATAATTGATATCGCTGATACTGGTGTTAAAGCCGGTGCTGACGTTGCGTTCATAGCCCCGCTTGCTCCAGTAGTCCTGCTGGTAAGCCGCAATATAAAAATTTCCCCAACTTTGCAGCGACTGGCTAAGGTTGAGCTGCAGTCGGCTTCGCTTGTTGTAGCGCTGGCTGCTGAATTCATTCACCTCCTGGAAGGTATAAAACCCTTCCGTAGAGTAGCGATAGCTGGCGAGCGTCACGGTAGTATCGGTCGCAGCCACCGTTTTCGAATACTGCACGCGATAGGACTGCCCCCGGCTGCGACGGTTTTTCTCATCAACAAGTTGGCTCTCGGCAGCGGTAATGTCTGCCGAGAGCGAGCCTATATCGCCAAAACTGAGGCCGGTACCGAAGACACCTGACGCATAGTTGCTTGCCGCCAGGACGCCGCCGTACAGCGTGAGATTATTGGAGAGGCCATAGGCCAGCGTGCCCAGGCCAAATGAAGGCGTTAGCGCGCCATTCTTTGTGGTTCGGTATTCACCTACGCTCAGCGCATACTTTATGCGCCCTTCCCGCAGCATGACGGGAACCGCAGAGAAAGGCTGCACAAAATGCTGGACGCTGCCGTCGGCTTCGGTGACGACAATTTCCAGATCGCCGCTCGCCGACGTGGGATAGAGATCGCGAATTTCAAAGCTGCCGGGCGCCACGTAGGTTTGATAAACCGTGTAACCGTTTTGCTTCACGGTAACCGTGGCGTTGGTGCGAGCGATCCCTCGAATGATAGGGGCGAAACCGCGCATGCTCTCCGGCAGCATGGTGTCATCGGAAAAAATCTGCGTGCCGCGAAACATCACGCTGTCAAACACGTCACCGGGGGTGCTGGTTTCACCCACCTGAAACTGCCCTCTTAAAAACTGGACATCGCGGCTCAGGGTGGTATTCAGCGACGAAAACGACTGCTTTCCGTTGTTCTTCGTCGCGGTGCTGTAGTTACGCAGGCGCCATGGTCCCACGTTAATACCGCTTTGCAGGTTGGTGTAAAGCTGCTCCTGCGTCTCACCGTACCGGCTCCAGTTGCGCGATCCGTTGATGCTGTAATTTACCAGCAGTGCAGAAATACCCTGGTTCCAGCGCGACGGGTCAACGGTGCCGCGCGCGCGCGCGTTTAGCGCCGATTGAGGGATAGAGATATCCAGTCTCTGCTTGTCAAAATCCAGCCGGGTGGTGGCATCCGGTATAAATGCACCGGGATCAGTAATAATAACTTCGGCCGGCAGCATGGCTAATTCAGGAAATGCCTTAACCCTGACGCCAAATGATTCCAGCACTCCACGATTAAGCTCGGGTGCCAGCCCAAACCCTTTTACAGATACGAAAGAGATATTTTCCGTTCGGATATAATTTTCATTAAGCCATATTTCCACCCTATAGGTTCCGGGTAACTGCTCTCCCCGCTCGAAGCGGCTCAGATCAATATCCTGGGATGTAGAGTGTGTTTTTTCAAGCGCATCGGCCATGAAATAAATATCGCCCGCGGCTGCAGGAAAAACGCCCGACAAAAAAAACGCTATCGTCGAGAGTCGACTTACGCAGTTAGGCCATGAGCCAGAGAAAAATGCATTTTGAGAAAAAGAAACAGTATTCACCTTGCTTACCTGCGCGATTAACTTAGCGTATTGTTAATATTTTTCATTTCAGCATCTGGCGCTTTTCTGTCGTTACTCCACCAAAATCATTTATGGCTCTCCAGGCTACTTGCTTTCCACTGCCGGTCACCGTTTCGGAACTAAAAGGTGATATCATTGGCGGCTGTGAAATAGATTTGTTACCAACTTTTAATGAATAAAGAGAAACGTAGAACGGTGTCGAATTGCTAATCACCAAGTGTTCACCACGTGGCTCAAACTTTAATTTTTTCCACGCATCATCTGCTACTTCTGATGCCAGTGATGCAGGCCGGTAGAAAAGCTTCATGCGTGTCTTAACGGCAATGAGCAGCCGATTCTCATCTGACCGGTTCATTGAAGGGATAGACTTAACGTTAAGCCAAAAAACTGATTCACGATTTTCAGGTAGCTTCTTTTCGCCGGTATAAATGACCCGCAGCGTATTTTCATGGCCAGCATCGAGACGAAAAAGCGGCGGCGTGACGATAAAAGGAACCTGATCCTTCACGTTTTCACTTAACTCAACCCATGACTGAATTAAATAGGGAACACCATCCTGAGTGTTACTCACAGGGAGTGAGGCTTCGTTTTCAGTCGCATTATAAATTAATCGCGTCCCGCCGACGGTTATGCTGGCCTGACTCGTTAAAGAGATCATGCAAGCGCCTGATAATAAAATCGCTCGAATAAGTTGATTCATTATACGTTTCCGACATTTCAGCAAGAGGCAATAGGGCGCACCTTAGGTACGCCCAGCGTATTACTGATAGGTAATGGTGAAATCTGACGTTGCGTTTGCTGTTCCCGCAACCACGGCAGCTTGGGTCGCCTTATATTTCGCCACAAAGGTCATTTTATTGCTGTTAGAGGGCTCTTCGCCTGCGCTGGTGTCAAGAGTGATGCTCTTAGACTGTGTAGCCAGCGGAATCGCGGTGATGCCATCCTCTTCATAAAACGCAACACCAACGCCTTTCGCCGTTTGACCGCTGTTCAGCGCAAGAATACTGGTGTCGGAATTGTCCGCATTACCATCAAAATTAATCGAGGCAGAGGTAACCGCGGCAGGGCAATTGTTTAACACAATGCTAAAGCGGGTTGCGGCAGCAACGGCCCCGGCCGCGTTAAACGAGCTTTTAGGGATTTTGCCGAGGTTGACAGTCTGATTAGCCGTATCAGTATCAATCGTACAGGCAGAATCCAGAATGGTCCCAGTAAAGTTGATCTTTCCATCGGCTGCGCTGGCGGCAAAAGTAATTCCAGAAACGGCTGCAGCCGCGACCATATTTCGAAAGACATTACTTAACTTCATTTGCATAGCTATTTATCCTCAGGATTAAAGGTACCTGCACAAAATAAACTTTTGCGCAGTAAGGGCGGAACAGGGCCGCTAGATCAAAGTTTTTCATTCAAGGCATTAATTGGGCGTTATTTATCTATGAGCACCTCAGGCTCTGCGATGATAAAAGTAAAATAAGCTGCTTCATTTCCAGACCGCTGCCTAACTCCAGACGATTTCGCAAATAGTAATTCTTATTAACCTCGCATTTATTTCTAATTCGATACTGGCGCGTCGATTTGTCATAAACCTTCAGGAGAAAGTTCAAATGTTCGTTCGACAGTCGCGTCGATAGCCTCTGATACAACACGTCTTTTAATACGCATGAATTTTCCGCCGTCCGGAATTTAGAGGCGCGCTCGCACAATTGCTTAAGATCTTTAAGCGTGGTGACAAGTCGAAATGATTTTAAGAAAACGTTATCTGCATTATCTTCTGGCGCAATAAAATAGGTTAGAGATAACAACCCCCTTTCCTCAAGCCGATAATAGATCCACCGAATATTCTCGCTACTTTCTCCTATTGTATCGATAAGAATGTAGGACTTACCCAGGATGGTCGCACTTACTAAAAACTCCAGGCGATTGTCGAAATAAAATACTTTTCCATTGGCTAAGGTTAATGAAGTAACTGCCTGCTTTATGGCAAAGTTTCGTGAAAAAACCAATAGCGCCGTCAAAATTTATTCCTTATAAATTTATCATCGTCATTGTGAAGAAGGTCTGAAAACATATATGCGTTCTAAAGAATCGCAGTCGATTTTGTACGCTTTCCCATACATTCTTATAAAAGGGTATCGTTCAAATCCCACGGTATTAAACGCGTGCTGGATTTTCTTCATCATCGACAATAAATAGGATTTCGAGCACCGTAGTCCATAATCTTCAAAAACGTGCATGATGATGTCATTATCGAAGACAATTTCGTTATCCATCCCCGCGAGGAGATATTCGAATAGTCTCGCTTTCGTCTTACCGAATCTTTTAATACGTCCATTCTTGGTGTTGATAAGCGTTCTTGTTAAAAGCCGATACTCAAGATGATTGAAAATCGTGTATCCATACAAAAGCTCGTCAGAGACAAAAGGCACAAAGACTCCTTAGAAGTTTATCGTTCCCATTTCCATGTCGGCGCCTTCTCCATTCGAAAGTTTTAGTGTTCATCTGATGCAATGAAATGTTATTAAAATGGGGAAAATGTGACAATGGGACTAATTTATTAAAGTAAATAACTACCAAACATGGATCAAGCAACATAAAAATCTACTTAATGATATTTTTTTAGTTTAAAAATTTAAATGTTGCTTTTTTGTTTCTATCACCCTCACCATAAAACAAAAAATTCACAAAAATATATTTAGCTAATTTTGACCTGAAAATAGCAAAAAGAGCTGAAAAAAATAAACATCATTTTATAATCAATTAGTTACAAAGGTAGCTTAGCCCTATTAAACCTAGCCTTAATAAGGTCATTTTAGGATTTTTCATGACATTTTTTACGATTTTTCCGAACCAAAACTGACAAATATTGAGCATTCCTTACATTCATAGCTTTTGGCACATTCAAAAAGCAAAAAAGCGAGTAAAAGCAATAAACTGGATAACATCACTTCCCAGCTCAATAATCTCAATACAAATCAACAATCCTGCCCGGTACGTCATAGCGATTGCCGCCACACTGCTGGCATTTTTCACTGGAAAATTCACATTTCCGTTACTATCATCAGCTCACTTATTCACCCATTGATAACTAAGGAGGATTACTATGCCATCGTGTGAACTGTTTATTTACTCACACTTCTATAGTAATTGGCCGCGTTCAGGCATTTCCGCACTCGTGCTGCGATAATCCGTCCTGAGCGAAGTTAACTGAAAATCTAATCCCTTCCTCCGGCTTACCGGGTTGTCGTCAGCGATTTCTGACGACGGGCCTTTTTGCGCCTGCAACTTATGAGTAAGCACATGAGCACTTTACTGTCCGCCCACGCTGTCGGCTTCGATAACGCCTTCGGCTCGCTGTTTCACGATATCCATTTCAGCCTGAAAAAAGGCGATCGCATCGGTTTGCTGGGTGATAACGGCACCGGCAAAAGCACCTTATTGAAAATTCTCAGTGGTGAACTGGAAGCCAGCCACGGAAGCGTTACGCCGGCTAATCACTGTTTACTGGCGCGCATCGAGCAGCATCTGCCAGCTGAACTGCACAACGCGTCGCTGCTGGATGGCGTGATGGCGCGCTTGCCGGAACAAGGTGATCGCTGGCGCGCCGAAGCGCTGCTGGGCAGCCTGGGTTTCACCGCTGAGCAACAAGTGCAAATCGCCGCAACGCTAAGCGGCGGTCAGCATATGCGTCTGCTACTGGCGCGCGCAATGATCCTGCAACCGGATCTGCTGCTGCTCGATGAACCCAGCAACCATCTCGATCTGCCGACGCTGCTGTGGCTGGAGAATTTCCTCAACGGCTGGAGCGGCAGCTTCGTGCTGGTTTCCCACGACAGCACCTTGTTGGATCGGGTGACCAACTGCAGCTGGATTCTGCGCGATCGCGGTCTGCAATTCTTCCGTCTGCCCTGCAGCGCGGCGCGTCAGGCGCTAATCGAGCAGGATGACGCTGACGCTCAGCGTTATCAGGCCGAGCAGAAAGAGATCGAACGCGTCGAAAAAAGCGCCAAACGTCTGGCGATTTGGGGGCGCACCTACGATAACGAAGGTTTGTCGCGCAAGGCGCAGCAGATGGAGAAGCGCGCCGGCTGGTTGAAAGAGGCACAAACCACGCTGAGCGAAGGATCGCTGTGGCGGCTGCAACTGCAAGGTGAAGCGCTGGATGCCGATCGCGTGCTGGCGTTACCTGAGATGTCGATTCGTCCAGCCGATGACGCGCCTGCACTGTTTTCACTGCCGACGCTGCAGGTGAAAAGTGGCGATCGCGTGGCGATTGTTGGCCGCAACGGTTGCGGTAAGTCGTCGCTGCTGCGCCATTTGTGGCGTGAATCTCAGCAAGCAGATAGCGCGCTGTTTCATCCCCGCGCGCGCCTCGGTTATTACGATCAAAGTCTGCATCAGCTGCACGATGCGGAAACGCTAAGTGACGCGCTGGCGCATTTTGCTCCGCTCAGCGATGAGCAGCGCAAGATGGCGCTGATCGGTGCGGGTTTTCCGTATCTGCGTCATCAGCAGCTGATTGGATCACTCAGCGGCGGCGAGCGCTCGCGCTTGCTGTTTTTTGGGCTGACGCTGGCGCGCTATTCGCTGCTGCTGCTCGATGAACCCACCAACCATCTGGATATGGTGGGCAAAGAGGAGCTGGCAGAGGCGCTGAATCAGTTCGACGGCGCGGTGTTGCTGGTGTCGCACGATCGTCAGTTAATCGCCAACAGCTGCAACCGCTTCTGGCTGATTGAGGATCAGCGGCTCGGCGAGTGGCACGATTTTGACGCGGTGACCGAGCGCCTGCGTGCTGAGCAGGCGATAGCCAAGTCTGAGGTTGTTGCAGCTGCGGCGACGGAAAGAGCATTGGATGAAGATGCTTTGCTGCTGGCGTTGCTGGAGATGGAAAGCAAGCTGGATGAAGATCTGGCGCGCAAGCCGAAGCATCAGAAACCGGCGTTGCAAGCGCAGTGGCGTGAGGAGATTGCGAAGCTGAAAACCCAGCTCGATTTGTAGTGATACGGTCGCCATAAATGGCGTAATACCGATCAGTTAAGCGCCGTATTAAATCACCGCACATTCCGTAGCGGCGCGATTTATCGCGCAATGAATTGCGCCGCTACAATGTGTGCTCTCGGTAATTAGGGATTTTCATGTCGTAACTGGCGAGCATTACGCCATAAATGGCCACCCTACGCCAGTAAGTGCCGGGGCCTCAGATAAATCCGGCGAATTTTCTCCAGTTTGTCCCATTTAGTGATTATGATTCTCGCTTCATAAAAGGGACGCTTATGCTCAATATCTCGAAAAAGTGGCTATTCGCCACGCTTGCTGCGGTCATTTTCCTGCTGTTGATCTGGCATTACGCCGGTTCACGCAATAAACCCAACGCGGTGGTCACCGCTGAAGTGCGTCAGGGCAATATCGAAAACGTGATTGCTGCTACCGGCAAAATGGATGCGGTCGAACGCGTCAACGTCGGGGCCCAGGTTTCTGGTCAGGTGAAAAAGCTCTATATCAAAGCCGGCGATAACGTCAGGAAAGGCCAGCTGATCGCTGAAATTGACGATCAGCCGCAGCGCAGCGATTTGCGTAACGCGCAGGCGGCGCTGAGCGTGGCGCAGGCCGATCTGGAAACCCGCGAAGCTGCGCTGGTACGACAGCAAGCGCAATATCAGCGCTTGCAGCAGATGATCAAAACCAATGCGATCTCGCGTCAGGATTTTGATACCGCTGAACAAGACTGGCGCAGTGCACGCGCCGAGCTAACAGCGCAAAAAGCGCGCGTGATTCAGGCGCAGATTGAGGTGGATAAAAAGCAGCTCGATCTCGGCTATACCCGCATCATGGCGCCAATGGACGGCACGGTCATCGCCATCGTCACGAAGCAAGGTCAAACGGTGAATGCGGTACAAACCGCGCCGACCATCGCTAAGCTGGCGCAGCTCGGCACCATGACGATTAAAGTGCAGATCTCCGAAGCCGACATCAACAACGTGCAGCCGGGCCAGCAAGCCTGGTTCACCACCTTCTCTAATCCAGACAAGCGCTACAACGCCACCTTGCGTAGCCTCGAACTGGCGCCGGAATCGGTGATGAAAGATGACGCGCTGATGGGCAATAGCGAAAGCACAACGAGCAGCACCAACGCCGCGGTCTATTACAACGCGCTGCTGGATGTGCCAAACCCCGACAACGCGCTGCGCATCTCCATGACGGCGCAGGTCAACCTACTACGTGATTCCGCCAAAGAGGCATTGCTGGTGCCGGTGCAGGCGACGAAGAAAGACGCTGACGGCAAAACCTATGTGGAAATCCCCGATCAGGATAACCAGCCGGTGAAACGCATCATCACCACTGGCATTACTGACAGCGTTGATATTCAGGTGCTGAGCGGATTAAAAGTCGGCGAGAAAGTGATCCTTGCCACGCAGACGGCGGGCGCCGACAAGGTGGTGATGTGAATATCATCGAACTGAAAAACATTCAGCGCAGCTATGTTAACGGTTCGCAATCTCTGCATGTGCTGAAAGACATTAATCTGAGTATCGCCAGCGGTGAACTGGTGGCGATTATCGGGCCGTCCGGTTCAGGTAAATCGACGCTATTGAATATTCTCGGCTGCCTTGATGCGCCGGATAGCGGCGACTATTTGATTGGTGGTCAGAATACCGCCACGCTGTCGCCGGATGCATTGGCGAAAGTGCGCCGCGAACATATCGGCTTTATCTTCCAGCGCTATCATCTGATGCCGGATCTCAGCGCCTTGAGCAACGTCGAGATTCCGTCGATCTACGCCAATCTGCAGGGCAAAGCGCGGCTGCAGCGCGCGGCGGATCTGCTGGCGCGTTTAGGGTTGCAGGGCCGCGAACATCACAAACCGGGCGAGCTGTCCGGCGGACAGCAGCAGCGCGTCAGTATTGCGCGCGCGCTGATTAACGGTGCCGAGATCATTCTTGCCGATGAACCGACCGGCGCGCTGGATTCGCACTCCGGCGAAGAGGTGCTGCGTATCCTGCACGATCTCAATCGCGAAGGTCACACGGTGATCATCGTGACGCACGACATGAAAGTGGCGCAGCACGCCGATCGCATCATTGAGATTCAGGACGGCGAAATTGTTGCCGACAGCGGCCGCAAACAGGATGCAACGCGCGCGCAATATGCGCCCGCCGCGCGTAAAAGTCAGAGCAAACTGCGCGGATTTCTCGACCGCTTACGCGAATCGCTGCGCATGGCGCTGAATGCCATGAACGCGCATCGACTGCGTACCGCGCTGACCATGACCGGGATTATTTTTGGCATCGCGGCGGTGGTCACGGTGGTGGCGCTCGGCCAGGGCGCGCGGCAAAAAACGCTGGAGAGCATTTCCGGGCTCGGCACTAACGTGGTGTCGATCTATGCCGGCGGTGATTTTGTCGAGGATGAAGCGCATCCGGTGTTGACGCTGGTGATGGCGGATGCCGACGTGATTGGGCGTCAGCAGTTTGTTGCGGCGGTTAGCCCGGAGATGATCGCCAATCAGCCAATTCGCTATCTCTCCAACGCCTCCAAAACCTCGGTGTACGGCGTCGGTAAGGAGTATTTCCAGATTCAGGGCATTAAACTGCTGGAAGGCAGCAACTTCAGCGATGAACGTCACGCGCGTCAGGAGATCATCATTGATACCAACACGCGCAACAAACTGTTTGGCGAACACGGGGAAAGCCCAATTGGCAAGATGATCGTGCTGGGTTCGGTGCCGGTGCGCGTGATTGGCGTGGCGGATAATAACGATGGCATGTCGCCCAATCGCCTCAGCGTGTGGCTGCCGTGGAGCACCGTGATGTATCGCATCAGCGGCCAAACCGCGCTAACCAGCATCAGCATTAAGCTGAAGGACGATGTGGTGAGCGGCCCGGCGGTGGAATCGCTGACGCAGCTGCTGACCGCGCGTCACGGCAGCAAAGATTTCCTGGTCTTCAACCGCGACAAATACCGCAAAGCGATTGAGGATGCCGCCGCAACGCTAACGCTGTTGATTCTGCTGGTCGCCTCGATTGCGCTGATGATTGGCAGCATCGGCGTGATGAACATCATGCTAGTGTCGGTGACGGAGCGTACCCATGAAATCGGTGTGCGCATGGCGGTGGGCGCGCGACGCGGCGACATCATGCAGCAGTTTATGATCGAAGCGGTTTTAGTCTGTCTGGTGGGCGGATCGCTCGGCGTCGCGCTGGCGCTGGTGATTGGACCGATTATCAGCCTGCTGGCGGGCGGCATGATCACGGCGATCTTCTCGTGGCAGTCAGCGGGCGCGGCCTTTGCCTGCTCCACCATCATCGGCATGATTTTTGGTTACCTGCCCGCGCGCAAAGCAGCACGCATGGATCCGGTAGCGGCATTAGCCAGCGAATAACTGAAATACCGCTTAAATCTATTTACACTATTCCGTAGCGGCGCGATTTATCGCGCTCTTTAGGCCTTTTTACACTTGTAAAAACGCGCAATAAATTGCGCCGCTACGGATTTGCCGTTTTACATCAGCATCGGCAATGTCGCCGTTGCCGTTTGCTGGCTGGCCGCCAGATAACTGGCATCATGCGTCATCAACTCGTTAATCAGCACTTCCACCAGCAGCATCGCGCCCACTTTGCCGCTCAGCGCACCGGCGTTGAACGGGCCTTCCGGCCGCGCAGCCACCAGCAGCATATCGGCTAAACTGCCCATCGGGCTACGCAGCGTGTTGCTCAGCATCAGCACGCGCGCGTTTTGCTTCTTCGCCACCTTCACCACATGCATCACATCTTTGGTTGAGCCGGAAGCGGAGATGGCGATCACCAAATCGCCCTCTCTGAGCGTCGAGGCATTCATCGCCGCGCGATGCATATCACCAAACAGCTGCGCCGATTTACCTAAGCGCAACAGGCGATAGTGCAGATATTCACCGGTAATCGCGCTGGCCGCCACGCCGTAGATCTGGATGGTTTTAGCCTGATGCAGCGCTTCCACCGCCTGCTGTAACACTTCGCGGTTAATGAATTTTCCGGTATCCCGCAGCGCCTGCACCGTTTCCTCCACCAGCATGTCGATGTTGTCGCCGCTGGCGATGGCGGCGGGCTGATTGTGTTGCACATCCAGCGCCAGCGCCATTTTGAATTCGGTATAGCCTTTGCAGCCGAGATGACGACACAGCCGCGTGACGCTCGCTTCGCTGGTATCGGTTTCGCGCGCCAGTTCGGTGATGGTGAGATACAGCACTTTCTGCGGGTCGGTGAGGATGAAATCGCCCAGCTTTTGCAGCGTCGGACTGTAGCCCGGCAAGCCCTGGCGCAAGTGCAGCAAGATGTTTTCATTGTCCGTCATGGCGGCCTCTCTTCTTCACGACATTAATGGCGCACAGTGTGCAGCAGATTAGAGCATAAGTGAAAGCTATCACAATAATGATGGAAATTTTCATCTAATGAATTAGATTGTGGTAATAATTTTTACCACAACATCACTTCAGGGATAAAAATTTATGTCATCACTGTTCAGCGGTGCCTCTTCAGGAGGTTGGTTTGAAAAAGCCCAGCGTTTTGGTAAGTCGTTCATGTTACCGATCGCCGTGCTACCGGCGGCCGGTTTGCTGCTGGGCATTGGCGGCGCACTCTCCAATCCCAACACCGTCAAAGCCTATCCCTTCCTCGATGTCGCCTGGCTGCAAGGCGTGTTCACCATCATGGCGAGCGCCGGATCGGTGGTGTTCGCCAACCTCGCGGTGCTGTTTGCGGTTGGCGTAGCGGTAGGATTGGCCAAAAGCGACAAAGGCACCGCCGGATTGGCCTCGCTCTTGGCTTATCTGGTGATGAACGCCACCATCAATGCGCTGCTGACGCTAACCGGCGTGCTGGCGCAGGGCAACCTTAGCGCGGTGGGACAAGGTATGGCGCTTGGCATTCAGACTCTGGAAACCGGCGTATTTGGTGGCGTGGTGATCGGGCTAGTGACGGCCATGCTGCATAACCGCTACAACAAAATCGCCCTGCCGCAGTTCCTTGGCTTCTTCGGTGGCTCGCGCTTCGTGCCGATTATCAGCTCCTTCGTCGCCATTCTGGTGGGCGCAGCGATGACCATTGTCTGGCCGCATTTCCAGAAGCTGATTTTTGGCTTGGGCGGATTGGTAGACGCCACCGGCTATTTCGGCACCTTTATCTACGGCTTCGTGCTGCGCATGCTCGGCCCGTTCGGCCTGCATCACATCTTCTATCTGCCGTTCTGGACCACCGCACTCGGCGGCAGCGAAGTGATCAACGGACATCTGGTGGAAGGCACGCAGCGCATCTTCTTTGCCCAGCTTGCCGATCCCAACACGCAACAATTCTTCGTTGGCACCTCGCGCTTTATGTCAGGGCGCTTCATCACCATGATGTTTGGCCTGATCGGCGCGTGTCTGGCGATGTACCACACCGCGAAACCGGAAAACCGCAAACGCGTGGCCGGATTGCTGCTGTCGGCGGCGCTGACCTCTTTCCTTACCGGCATCACCGAACCGATTGAGTTCTCGTTCCTGTTTGTCGCGCCGGTGTTGTACGTCATCCACGCACTGTTCGATGGCTTGGCGTTCATGATCGCCCACATCCTGCACATCACCATTGGCCAAACCTTCTCCGGCGGCCTGATCGATTTCATTCTGTTCGGCATATTGCAGGGCGAAGCGAAAACCCATTGGTGGTATGTCCCGCTGGTTGGCGTGCCGTGGTTCCTGCTCTATTACTTTACTTTCCGCCTGCTGATCACCCGCTTCAATTTCAAAACGCCGGGGCGCGAAGACGCCAGCATAGAAACTGCGCCGATGACCGCCGAAGAACGTCCACTGCAGGTCATCGCGGCTTTAGGCGGCAAGCAGAACATCGCCGAACTGGATTGCTGCGCCACGCGTCTGCGCATCACGCTGATCGACAGCAGCAAGCTCGATGAAAACGCATTGAAAGCCACCGGCGCACGCGCCGTGATCCAACGTGGCAAAGGCGTGCAGGTGATTTATGGCCCGCACGTCACCATTATCAAAAATGAAGTTGAGGAGTTACTCGCGCTATGAAAGCACCGATGCTGGCCCAGATTCAGGGAAAACTGGTGGTCTCGTGTCAGGCTCTGGAAGATGAGCCGTTACACAGCCCGTTTATTATGTCGCGCATGGCGTTAGCGGCGATGGAAGGCGGAGCGGCGGCGATTCGCGCCAACAGCCTGATCGACGTGCAGCAGATTATGCAAACCGTGGATTTGCCGATTATCGCCATTATTAAACGCGACTATCCCGGCAGCGATGTGTATATCACCGCGACGCTGCGGGAAGTGGATGAGTTGATGGTGGCGAATCCGGCGATGATTGCGCTGGATGCCACGCTGCACACGCGTCCCGGCGATTTGCAATTGCCGGCATTGGTGGCGGCGATTCGCCAGCGCTATCCGCAACTGCTGCTGATGGCCGACATCGCCACGGTGGAAGAAGCGCGTCAGGCCTCGCAATTAGGTTTCGATTGTGTCGGCACTACGCTGCACGGTTATACCGCAGAGACGCAAGGCTGCTATTTGGCCGCTGATGATTGTCGCTTCCTGCGCGACGTATTGGCTGCGGTAAAAGTGCCGGTGATTGCCGAAGGGAATGTTGAAACGCCGGAAATGGCGGCGCATTGTCTGGCGCTGGGCGCACATGCGGTGGTGGTGGGCGGCGCGATAACGCGTCCACAGCAGATAACGCGCCGCTTTGTGAATGCGCTTAACTTGGAATAATACTTTACTGTTTTTCGTTGCACATTCTTGTAGCGGCGCGATTTATCGCGCAATAAATTGCGCCGCTACGATTTATCGTCCTACTGTGTTGAACTGTTTTTCTGATTCATTGCGGCGGCGAGTTCTGATGGCGCCATCTGATGCAGATCTTTATACAAACTCGCCATATACAGCACGATCACGATCGAGAATGGCAATCCGCACAGCACCACCGCAGTTTGCATCGCGCTGAAGCTTCCGGCATACAGCAGACCGGCGCACACCAGCGTGGTGACGCACGCCCAGAAGATACGCAGCCAGGCGGGCGCATCGTCGCTCACGCTGCCGCCTTTGCTCGACAGATTGGCAATCATCAGCGTGCCGGAATCGACTGGCGTCAGGAACAGCACAAAGCTGATCAGGATGGTGAATCCAGCCACAACCTGGGTAAACGGCAGATACTCAAACATCTTAAACACCGCCATCGGTGGATCGCTCAGCGCGATCTCGCCGAGAATGGCATGGCCGCCTTCCAGCACCAGACTGATGGCGGTATTACCAAACAGCGACAGCCACGCCAGCGTGAAGCCGAGCGGAATCAGCAGCACGCCGAAAATCAATTCGCGGATAGTACGACCTTTGGAGATACGCGCGATAAACAGGCCAACAAATGGCGCCCAGGCAACCCACCACGCCCAGTAGAACAGCGTCCATGCGCCCTGCCACTGACGCGCCTTACCGTACAGGTAAAGGTCGAAGCTTTTGCCAACAATCGAAGTGAGATAATCCCCGACGTTCTGCATCATGCCGTTAACCAGCGTCATGGTGGGTCCGGCAACAAACACAAACAGCAGCAGCAGGCAGAGGAAACCGACGTTAATGTTGGAGAGCATCGCGATGCCTTTCTCCACGCCCGTCACCGCCGCCAGCGTTGCCACAACCATCATCACCACGATCAGAATCATCAGCACGTGGATGTTTTGCGGAATGTGGAACAGATAGTTAAGGCCGGAGTTGACCAGCAGCGCGCCGATGCCGAGGTTGGTCACCATCGAAATCACCGTCACCAGAATGCCAAAGCTATCCACCAGATGACCAATCCAGCCATGAATGCGTTTACCGAACAGCGGATAGAGCGCCGAACGTAACGCCAGCGGCAGATCGCGGCGATAGGCAAACCACGCCAGCGCGGTCGCGATCAACGCATACAGCGCCCAGCCATGCAGGCCCCAATGTAAGAAGGTGATTGCCATCGCCTGGCGCGCCGCTTCGACGGTGCCGCCCTGACCTTCCGGCGGTTGCAGGAAGTGATCGAGCGGTTCATATGCGCCGTAATAGACCAGCGCAATACCAATACCGGCGGAGAACAGCATCGCCACCCACGAGGCGTAACCGAACTGCGGCTTTTCATCCTCATGGCCGAGTTTGAGCTGGCCAAATCGCGACAGCGCCAGCCAGAACACAAACACCATACACACCACCATCAGCAGCATGTAGTACCAGCCAAACATATCCGCAACCCAAAGCTGGGCATGGTTAAGCCATTTCTGGCTGGCGGAGGGATACAGCACAATCATAAAGGCCAGCAGCAAAATCACGCTGGCGGAGCTGAGAAATACCGCGAAATTCACGCGGATCGGTTCTTCTTCTGTTTTGACGGGGTTTTGACTATTCACTGTCATGGTTCTTTTCCTTGGTGCAGGTAAACAGCGGTTCCATATGGCAACACGTAGTTAACATTCGACCACATTTATTTGACATTCGTGCAGCATAAAGTACATTGATTGAACGTTCAATCAATCAATAATCCCCTTAATAAAAATTAAATCGGAGTCGTGACGGTGCGCAAAGAAATCCCCGAGAAACGCAAAGAGCAGCTGATTAACGCCGCATTCGAAACCATTGGCGACGTTGGGCTGGCGGGGATCACCATGTCGCAGGTCGCCAAAGAGGCAGGCATGTCGACCGGCATCGTGAGCCACTACTTTGGGGATAAAGAGGGATTGTTAAACGCGACGATGCGCAAGATCCTGCGCGATCTGCGCGATGGCATTGCCGAGTGTCAGGCCAAGGCATCACAGCAGGATCTGCGCGCGCAGCTTTATGCGGTGATCGATGGCAACTTCCATCCCAGCCAGACCAGCGCGAACTCGATGCGCGCCTGGCTCGACTTCTGGGCCGCGAGCATGCACAACAGCGAACTGCGCCGTCTGCAGCGCCTTAACGATCGTCGTCTTTACTCGAATATTTGCTGCCTGTTTCGTCAGGTGATGTCGCACGACATGGCGCGGAAATCCGCTCGCGGACTGGCGGCGTTGATTGATGGTTTGTGGCTGCGCGGCAGCCTGACCGGAAAGGATTTTGATGTAGAGCAGGCTTGTCTGATCGCCCGCGATTATGTCGATGAAAAACTGGCATCGCTGCCAGCTGTGTAACAAAAAGAGCCAATAGCTAAGGAACAGAAGAGAATGGCAAAGTACCCAACACAAAAACTCTACATTGACGGTCAGTTGACCGATGCCAGTGGACAAGAGACCTTCGACACCATCAACCCGGCCAACGGTGAAGTGCTGGCACAGGTACAACGTGCTACCCAGGCTGACGTGGAGCGCGCGGTCGAAAGCGCCGAGCGCGGCCAGCGCATCTGGGCGGCGATGACCGCCACCGAGCGTTCACGCATTTTGCTGCGTGCCGTCGCCATCCTGCGTGAGCGCAATGACGAACTGGCCGAGCTGGAAACCCTCGATACCGGCAAGCCCTACTCTGAAACCTCCGCGGTGGACATCGTCACCGGTGCCGACGTGCTGGAGTATTACGCGGGCCTGGCGACCATCATCGAAGGCGAGCAGTATCCGCTGCGCGATACCAGTTTCTTCTACACGCGCCGCGAGCCGCTTGGCGTTACCGTCGGTATCGGCGCGTGGAACTATCCGATTCAGATTGCACTGTGGAAATCCGCGCCAGCGCTGGCCGCAGGTAACGCCATGATCTTTAAGCCAAGTGAAGTTACGCCGCTCAGCGTGCTGAAGCTGGCTGAGATTTACACCGAAGCGGGCGTGCCGGACGGCGTGTTTAACGTGGTGCAAGGCGCTGGCCGTCAAGTGGGCCAATGGCTGACCGAACATCCGCGCATTGCGAAAATCTCCTTCACCGGCGGCATCGAAACCGGCAAGAAAGTGATGGCGAGCGCCGCAGGTTCGACGCTGAAAGAAGTAACCATGGAGCTGGGCGGTAAATCGCCGCTAGTGATTTTGCCGGATGCGGATATTGAGCAAGCGGCAGATATAGCCATGATGGCGAACTTCTACAGCTCCGGTCAGGTGTGCACCAACGGTACGCGTGTGTTTGTGCATCGCTCGCAAAAAGCGGCGCTGGAACAGGCGCTGCTGCTGCGCGCACAGCGCATTCGCCTCGGTCAGCCGATGGACGCCGCCACCAACTTCGGCCCGCTGGTGAGCTTCGCCCACATGGAAAATGTGCTGCGTTACATTGAACTCGGCAAGCAGCAAGGCGCGAAAGTGCTGATTGGCGGCGAGCGCGAAACCCGTGGCGCTTATGCGCAAGGCGCGTGGGTGCAGCCGACCATTTTCACCGATTGCGAAGATCATCACACCATCGTCAAAGAGGAGATCTTTGGCCCGGTGATGAGCATCCTCACCTACGACGACGAAGAGGAAGTGATCCGTCGTGCCAACGATACCCACTTTGGCCTCGCGGCTGGCGTGGTCACCAACGATCTGGCCAGCGCGCACCGCGTGATTCATCGCCTTGAAGCCGGCATCTGCTGGATTAATAGCTGGGGCGAATCGCCGGCGCAAATGCCGGTGGGCGGCTACAAACAGTCTGGCGTTGGGCGCGAGAACGGCATTTCTACCCTCGCCCATTACACCCGCATCAAATCCATTCAGGTTGAACTGAACCCGTTCACCTCCGTGTTTTAATCGAAGGAACGCAAGATGAGCATCACCAGGGAGTACGACTACATCATTATTGGTGCGGGTTCAGCCGGTAACGTGCTGGCCACGCGCCTGACCGAAGACGCCAACGTCAGCGTATTGCTGCTGGAAGCCGGCGGCCCGGACTATCGCCAGGATTTCCGCACGCAAATGCCCGCCGCGCTGGCTTTCCCGCTGCAGGGCCGCCGCTATAACTGGGCTTACCAGACCGATCCTGAACCGCATATGAATAACCGTCGCATGGAGTGCGGACGCGGCAAAGGTCTGGGCGGATCGTCGCTGATCAACGGCATGTGCTACATCCGTGGTAACGCGCTGGATTACGATAACTGGGCGAAGCAGCCGGGACTGGAAAACTGGAGCTATCTCGATTGCCTGCCTTACTTCAAAGCCGCCGAGCGTCGCGATATCGGCGGTAATGACTACCACGGCGATTGCGGCCCGGTCAGCGTAACCACGCCAAAAGCCAGCAATAATGTGCTGTTCCACGCGATGGTGGAAGCGGGCGTGCAGGCCGGTTATCCGCGTACCGACGATCTGAACGGTTATCAGCAGGAAGGTTTCGGTCCGATGGACAGAACCGTGACGCCGAAAGGCCGTCGCGCCAGCACCGCACGCGGTTATCTCGATCAGGCCCGTTCGCGTCCTAACCTGACGATTGAAGTTCACGCGCTGACCGACCGCATCCTGTTTGATAACAAACGTGCCTGCGGCGTTAAATGGCTGCAGAAAGAGCAGTCGCATGAAGCGCGCGCGCGTCGTGAAGTGCTGCTGTGCGCCGGCGCGATTGCCTCGCCGCAGGTATTGCAACGTTCGGGTGTTGGGCCAGCAGAGTTGCTGAGAAGTCTGGATATTCCGTTGGTACACGATCTGCCGGGCGTGGGCGCGAACCTGCAGGATCATCTGGAAATGTATCTGCAATATGAGTGCAAACAGCCGGTTTCGCTGGCACCTGCGCTCAAGCTGCACAATCAACCGGCGATTGGTGCCGAATGGTTATTCAATGGCAGCGGCATCGGTGCCAGCAACCAGTTTGAAGCGGGTGGTTTTATTCGTTCCGATGAAGAGTTTGAGTGGCCGAATATTCAGTATCACTTCCTGCCGGTGGCGATTAACTACAACGGCTCGAATCCGATTAAAACGCACAGCTTCCAGGCGCACGTCGGCTCCATGCGCTCGCCAAGTCGTGGCCGCGTGCATGTCACCTCGAAGGATCCGAATGCGCATCCGAGCATCCTGTTCAACTACATGTCGGACGATCAGGATTGGCGTGAATTTCGCGCGGCGATTCGCATCACCCGCGAAATCATCGCGCAGCGCGCGCTGGACCCGTTCCGCGGTCGCGAAATCTCACCTGGTTTAACGGTGCAGAGTGATGATGAGCTGGATAAATTCGTGCGCGAACACGCCGAAACTGCTTATCACCCATCGTGTTCGAATGCGATGGGTTATCACGAGATGGCGGTGGTCGGGAATGATGGCAAAGTGCACGGCGTTGAAGGCTTGCGCGTGGTGGATGCGTCAATCATGCCGCAAATCACCACCGGCAACTTAAACGCGCCAACGATTATGATCGCCGAGAAAATTGCCGACATGATTCGCGGTCGCCCGCCGTTACCGCGTGAAAACGTGCCTTACTATGTTGCCAACGGCGCACCGGTGCGCCGCCAGCCGCAGTCATAATTCATCAAGGGTTCACGTTCAGCGTGAGCCCTTTTTTCTACTGATTTGCCCTTCCCCGACGAAAAAAAGCCAAACCGCTCAAGGTTATCCACAATCCCCGTGCGTAGAGTCGACGTTATCCTGTGGATAAAACTCGCCTCGCGCCACACAGCGCCCGATGCACGCATACGGTTACTTTTCGCACGATTATCAAATCACACGGTGACCGAGCGCGCCACTTTTCCCATGGCAAAAACGTTGACTGCCGCTAACAGCGCGGCCGCAGCAAAGGCGCTGACGAAACCGCCGGGCAAATACGCCATAAAGGCCGCAAGAAACTGGCCAGAAAAAATCGCCATCGATAAACGCGCCAGCTGGCGGCCTCTTTCCTGCGGCTGGCTGATCTCCACCGTCAGATGATTAACCAGCGGAATCGACAGGCCAAATCCCATGCCGAGCAGAATACCGCCGGGAATAAACAGCACCATGTTAGCCGCAGCGGCAAACTCCAGATGGGCCAGTAGATAGCAGACAAACGCCATCACTAAGGTTGGATAACCGCCAAAACGCTGCGACACATCGGGCATGATGGCGGCGGCCAGCACCGCCACCAGCGAAACGAAAGAGAGAAAATAGCCAATGTGCGCGGCATCAATGCCCATCGCGGCAAAGCGTTGCGGCAACATGATCACTGCGGTGAAAAAGCACATCATCGAACAGAGCGCGGCGAGCCATACCGGACGCAGCGTGCGATCGCTGTTTCCCGCCTGCTCATCGATAGATTCAGATGCCACCGGCTGCGGCGGACGTGGCACGCTGATCAACACCATCAGCAACATCAGCCAGGCAAACAGGTAAAGCAGATACGGCCAGCGCCAGCTGATGGAGGCCAAAATGCCGCCAATAAACAGAAACAGCACGCCACCCAGTTCGATGGACATGCCTTGCCGCGCCATCATTTTCAGCCGCGCTTCACCGCTGTAAAAACTGGCGATCATGCTGGTACCTGCCGCCATCACCATCGCGGTGGCGCAGCCTAATAAAAGACGATCGATGATCTGCGGCAGCGCGCCCGGCAACCACGCGCCTGCGACGCCGAAAAGGCCGTAGCAAAACAGTCCGATCAGCAGCAGTGAATAAGCGCCCCAGCGATCGATAGCACGTCCCGCCAACGGACCCGCCAGCACCACGCCGAGCGATGGCAGCGTGACCATCCAGCTCGCCAGATGCGTGACGCCAAGTTGCGCAGCGATTTCGCCGAGTCCGGGCACAATCACGCAGCCCACCATAATTGTCAGGCAACTGACGGCTAATAAGGTAAATGCGCCGGTAGGTTTAAGGGATGACACATTAACTCCTGATATCCACATAATGGACATTAAATCCGAATACTGGACGTCAGTGTTAGAGGAATCGGCGGCGCTGTCAATCACCGTGCGCCATCGTGCTATAGTGACGCCAGCTCAAACGCACGGAATCCTCTAAAAATGAGTGTGGAAACAGAAACTAACGGATCACAGGTGATCGCACGCGCCGCCACGATTCTGCGCGCGCTGGAAGATCGTCCGGCGGGATTAACCATGTCTGCTTTGGCGAAAATCACTGAGTTGCCGCGCACCACCGTGCATCGGCTGGTGACCTCGCTGATTACGCAACAGCTGTTGTTGCAGGATAGCGATGGCATCAAACTGGGTCCCGCGCTGGCTCGCCTCGCGGCATCGGCGCATACCGATATCATTGCGCTGGCGCAACCGGCGATGGCGACACTCGGCCGCCGCACGCGTGAAACGGTCGATCTCTGCGTCTGGCGCGGCAGTCATACCGTGCTGGTGAGTCAGTTTGTTTCCGATCGGGAGTTGCGTGTGGCCTCGCCGGTGAGCACCGCGTTTCCCTCGCACTGCGCGGCACACGGCAAAGCGTTACTGGCGGAGCAATCCGCTGAGGCGCTGGAGAGCTTGCTGCCGCAGCTGAAAGATGTGCGCACCGAGAAAACGTTGCAGGATGCCAAGGCGCTATTGAAAGAGATCGCCCTTACGCGTCAGCAAGGTTATGCGATCGATCGTGAAGAGCATGCGCGCGGGGTGTGCGGCATCAGCGTGGCGCTGCAAACCGGCGCGGGTGAGCGTTATGCTTTAGCGATAGCCGCGCCGGCATTGCGTTTTGATGAGCAGTTCGCGCATTTGCTGGCGTCGCTGCTGCAGGCAAAAGCAGAGATTGAAGCGCTGGTGGCGCGTTAAACCGAACCTTCTTTTTCGATCACTAATACGCGCGCTTCGCCTTGCGGGTGCGCAACATGCTCGGTGCCGATGCTGGCGTAAAAAATGTCGCCGCTATTCAGCAGCACTCTCTTCACCTCGCCCGCTTCGCGGTAATGCATCTCTACCGCGCCATCCAGCACCGCAAACACTTCTTCGCCATCATTGATGTGCCACTTGTAAGGTTGATTGGTCCAGTGCAGACGCACACTGGTGCCGGCGAAGTTGGCGATGTCTAACGCATCCCAGGCTTTGGCGGGTGAGAAGTTTTTGCTGACGTAGGTTTTCATGCGATATCCGTGTGGAGGAGAACTGCGTTGATGATACACACAGCGCTGGCGTGCGGCGGGACATGCGCAGGCCATTTACAGACATTCAGATACAACAAAGCCGCCCGGAGGCGGCCTTAACACAACTGCTTGTGCGATTAACTTATTTGTACAGCTCGGCAGTCATGTGTACGCGGTTGTTAGTGTTGGCGCTGGTGATTTTGTACTGAGCGCCCTGCTCTTGCGCCTGCGCTGCGATTTTCGCTTCTGCACCATCCAGTGTTGAAGACTGAACTGAAATACTTTGTGCAAAGCTAGCAGCAGACATCATTGAAAGAGCAGCAACAGCGGCGATAGACAGTGTTTTGATGGTTTTCATGGTCATAATCCTTAGTGGTTTAATAAGAAGGCTGTGTGCCTTCGATGAAAGTAATAATAACTCAGGTTATCGTTTCAATATTAACCATTAGTGCGATCACGATAACTTACGTAACTATACAGTTCCAGCGTTATATCGACAAAAAAGGCCGCCCGTAGGCGACCTGTTCTGGCACATCCGTATGCAACCATCCGTTATTTGTAAAGTTCTGCAGTCATATGTACGACGTTACCATTGCTCGCTTCCAGAATTTTGTATTGCTCACCATTCTGTTTTGCCTGAGCAGCGATTTTGGCTTCAGCGCCATCCAGAGTCAGCGAAGTGGCTGAAACGGTCTGTGCGAAGCTGGCAGCAGACATCAGTGAAAGAGCGGCAGCAGCGGCGATAGTCAGAGTTTTGATAGTATTCATGGTCGTATTCCTTTGGTTGTTTGATTTGAAGGCTGTGCGCCTTCGATGGAAACAATAATACCCAATGAAACTATTATCAGATTAACTATTAGTGCGATCACAGTTAACCAGCTCATTATCACTATGCCAACTCGAGTTCGTTGATGACCCTTTTCACCTCGGCCACATCCGCCGCCGACAGCGAACGCAATGGGCGCGGCAGGCAATCATTCTCTGCCAGGCCCAGCGAGCTGGCCGCTGCAGCGATAACGCGAATACTGCCGCCATGCCGGGTAAACAGCGCCCAAAGCGGTTCCAGCCTTTGCGACTGTTCAGCCACCGCCGCAAAATCTCCCGCCATCGCCGCATCCGTCATTGCTTTGGCGATGCGCGGGAACAGTCCGCCGCATACGGAATACCACACTTCACAACCGGCGATTAGGCCTGCTGCGGCAAAGGCATCGCCGCTGACGCCAATGGTGACGTCTTCAGGTAATTGCGCGCGCAAAGCGCTTACCCGTTGCGTCGCCGCGGTGATATCGGCAGGCACGCCGGGAATTTTGATCGAAGCGATATGCGGCAGCGTGGCGATACGCGCATGCAGCGCATCGGAGAACACAAAGTGGCTGGTGCCAGGATTGTCATAAATGCACACCGGCAGCGAAACGTGGCGCGTGACATCCTGATACAGGCCAAACACCTCGTCATCATTGAGCTTCTGATAGGAAACCGCAGGCAATAGCAATGCGCTGGCACCCGCCTGTTGCGCATCCTCGGCAAGACGCATCACTTCATCGGTGCTTACCGCGCCAATGCTGACCATCACCGGAATCGCCTCCGCATGCTGCACCGCCAGCGTCGCAACGCGCTTGCGCTGTTCGCGCGTGAAATAGGCGTAGCTGCCAGTGGATCCCAGCACGCCAAGCGAATCCACTTTTGCTGCAGTGAGCCGCGCGAGGATGGTGAGAAAAGCGTGCTCGTCGATACCAGAAGCATTCAGCGGGGTCAGGGGAAACGCACTCAATCCTTTAAACATAGCCAGCGCCTTATTCATTATTAACAGAGGAAAACAGCTTAACCTGCACTGTTATAAGCCATCAGAAACAAAAATGCCCTCTTACGAGGGCATGGATTATCGCTACAGGTCGGGGATTATTTCAGTGCGATGCGCGCAATCTGATCCTGGCCTTTGGTTGAGGAGTCTTTGTTGAACTCCGCTTTCAACGTGACATACAGCGTGTTGTTGTCCGGGCCAATCAGCAGGCTGTTTGGATTGTTATCAAACGACCAGCTGTTTTTCACCGCGTAAGTGGTGGCATCCAGCTGCAGCACTTTCTTCGATTCGCGCTGGCTGATGTAAATCTCATTACGCTTAGCGTTGAATTTAATCGCCAGCGCATCGCCTTCAATACGCTTGATCACTTTGCCGGTGCGCTCATCAAAGACCAGCGTGGCTTTGCCTTTCGAATCGTCGGTGACGAACAGGCGGCCGGTAGCCGGATCTTCCGCCATATTCAGGAACAGATACTCTTTACCGTCGCCGGCGGTCCAGCGCTTCTCAATTTTGAGGGTGCGTGGATTGATCACCAGAATCTCGCCCGCGCCGTTGGTCGCGTAAATGCGCTCAGTCAGCGGGGAATAGATGATGCCGGTGACCCATTTGCCTGCATTCTTGATGGTGGCTTTCAGCTTGAAGGTTTTCACGTCAACCACCGAGATGTAACCCGGATCGGCTACGCGACCGACATACAGCTCGTTGCCGTGCCACAGCACTTCACGCGCGCCCGCCGGATAACCTTCTTTATCTTTCTTGCCCGGGAAGACTAAACGTTCCAGCACTTTGCCGCTCTGCGCATCCACTTTTGAGATAGCGCCATCCAGCGAGTTGGTGGTGTAGAACACGTTGCCCGCTTCATCGATCGCCGTACCAAAGTTTTTCAGATCGGTATGAGTAACGCCTTTGGTTTCCAGTGTGGTTGGGTCGAGACGATAAATCACACCACCGTTAACGTCTTTAAAGCTCTGCGCGCTGGCAACGTATAACGCTTTCGCAGCAGGCGAGTACGCCATTTCATACAGGCCGTCGCCCAGAGTGCGCTGGGTCAAAGAAGTATCAACTGGCTTAGCAGCGGCGGCTGGCGCTTCGGCTTTTTTAGCCGGAGCCTGGCAAGCGGTCAGGCTGAATGCAGCGACGATCGCTGCCGCTACGGCGGCTTTGCGCGGGCTAAATAACGATTTCATGCTCAACTCCATCAATGGATGAACGACTCCGTTGCGCGCGTGCGCGTACGGAAAATACAAGAAGAATGAGAATCATACGCATTAGCATGAACTTAGCAACTTTCTCGACGATCTTCCTTACGTTGCCATAAATCGATTCCAGCTTGCCGCACACCTTTCTTTGCCTAAAACTTCCAAATATCGCCTTAAAAACATGAAAACATTAGCAATTAACAGGTTATTTTCACCCCTAAACCATTGATTCATAGCCCACTTACACATTATTACAATTACAGTTGAAACCTTCCGCAGATTCTTTAAAGCAAATGATTATCATTGGCTTTCTCAATAAATGTGCAGTGGCGGTTTACGTGCCTGCTCTTCTGCCCTTTTCAGCGGATGAGTCATACCGTAAACGATAAAAAACGAAGCAAAACAGCTTCCTATAACACGAGTTTCTACAGGAAATTTTATGTCTGGCATCAGGAAAACCTTTAACGTCTCACTGCTGGCGGTGACGATCCATGCGCTGCTTACGCCAACCCTGGCACAGGCGGCAAGCGATGCGCAGCAGGATTTGGTGGTCGATGCATCCGCAACCGGCGACAGCGATAACAACGAAAAGCAGGATTACGCGGTAAAAACCACGCGAGCGGGCACCAAATTGTTGCTGACGCCACGCGATGTGCCGCAATCGATGAGCGTGGTAACGCAGCAGCGCATGCAGGATCAAAACCTGCAATCGGTGAACGATGTGCTGACCAACGCCACCGGCATCTCGACCAATCTGATCGACAGCGAGCGCTCGGAATACTATTCACGCGGCTTTAAAGTCACCAACTTCTCGTTCGATGGCATCCCAACCTCGGTTAATGACGCCTGGAACTACGGCGATGCCGCATCTGATACCGCCATTTACGATCGTATTGAGATCGTACGCGGCGCCACCGGATTGATGACCGGCGCGGGCAGCCCGTCAGCGTCAATCAACATGGTACGCAAACACGCCGACAGCAAAACCTTTACCGGCACGGTCAGCGCCAGTTACGGCAGCTGGAATAAACAGCGTTATGTTGCGGATCTCTCTGCGCCACTGAATCAGGATGGCAGCCTGCGCGGCCGCGTGGTGACCGGTTACAGTGATGAAGACAGCTGGCTCGATCGCTACCACAAAACCAAAAAATTCCTCTACGGCGTGATTGATGCCGACATCACCGAGCACACCACGCTGTCGCTGGGCTACGACTACGAAGATGCCAACACCGGCAATCCAACGTGGGGCGGCTTGCCGATGTTCTACAGCAATAACGCCACCACGCATTACGATCGCAGCCTCAACACCGCCGCCAACTGGGCGCGCTACAACACCAATTCGCGCAAAGTGTTCGCCGACATCGATCATAACTTCGATAACGGCTGGAACATCCACGTCAACGGCACGCACGCCGAGAACACCTTCAACGATAAGCTGCTGTATGTGATGGGCAGCGCCGATCAGGACAGCGGCGAAGGCACCACCGGTTACGGCAGCATGGATCGCGGCAAACGTCAGATGGATTCGTTCGATGGCTACGCCAGCGGCCCGTTTGAGCTGTTAGGTCGTCAGCATCAGTTAATGGCGGGCGTGAGCTATAGCCGCCAGCACAACGCCACTTACAGCCAGGATGGCGTTACCGATCTGGAAAACTATGACATCGCCTCAAGCGATATGGGCATTTTCAATAACAGCTGGAACGGCAACATTGCCGAGCCGCAGTGGCAAGGTTGGTATCAGAATGCCGACGATACCATTCGCCAGAAATCCGCTTACACCGCCGCGCGCTTCTCGCTGGCCGATCCGCTGTCGTTGATTATTGGTGCGCGCTATACCCAGTGGAGCACCAACGGCAGCAGCGGCGACATGACCAACAATAACACCACGCCTTATGCCGGTTTGGTGTACGACATCAACGATAGCTGGTCGGCGTACGGCAGCTATACCTCGATCTTCCTGCCGCAAACCGATCGCGATATCAACGGCAAATATCTGTCGCCGGTTACCGGAAAAAGCTATGAAACCGGCCTAAAATCGGCCTGGTATGATGGTCGATTAACCGCGACGGTGGCGGTATTCCGTATTGAGCAGGACAACGTGGGTCAGGCGATTAATGGCGTCTACTTGAGCGGCACCGAACAGGCTTATGCGCCCGCCAAAGGTGCGGTCAGTAAAGGTGCGGAGTTTGAGCTGAATGGTGCGCTAACGGATAATCTGCAGCTGACGTTCGGCGCTACACGCTACGTAGCGCGGGATAAAGAGGGACGTTTCAACAGCTATCAGCCGCAAACTTCCTTCAAGCTGTTCACCCGTTATCAGCTACCGATGTTGCCAGATCTGACGGTCGGCGGCGGCATCAACTGGCAGAACCGCGTATTTGAGGATGCCACAAATGCCAGCGGCGATACCGTGCGCGTTTATCAGGGCAGCATTCCGCTGGCTTCGCTGTTTGCGCGCTATCAGGTGACGAAGCAGGTGGCGGTGCAGGCGAACGTCGATAACCTGTTTGATCGCGAATATTACAGCTACATGAACAGCTATGTTTATGGCGCGCCGCGCAGTGTTTCGATGAGCGTTTCGTATCAGTTTTAACTATTCGTAGGGTCGCCATTCATGGCGACCCATTCAAACTTCGGCGCATTAATGCGCACCCATCAAACCTTGTTTTTATAATTGAAACTGATCTGCGAATTCTGTTCTTTCGGCAAACGGCGCGCCTCTAAATAAACCGATTTCCAGTACGGATTATTTAGCGAAGAGCGCATCACGCCCTGACTCACCGACGCGTGCAGGAACTGATGATCGGTGTCATAAAAGCCGACGTGCAGCTCACGTTTAATGCGGAAGAACACTAAATCACCGGGTTGCAAATGCGCCTGATCCACCGGTTTGCCCATGGCAATTAACTCTTTGGTGGTGACGCGATCCATCGGAATATTGAAACGATCTTTCAGCGTGCGCCAGACAAATCCCGAGCAATCGACGCCGGTTAATTGCGTGCCGCCCCACTGATATTTGGTCCCTTCCCATGAATGCATTTGATCGTGCAACGCCGCAATCACCGGAATTAAATCGGGCTGCTTGCCACCGTCGGCCGAGGTATCAACGCTCTCCTCTGCAGGCGCGTGCGAAGACTTCGAAGAACAACCAGCCAGAGTAAAAAGAAACAGGCAGGCGATAACTTTGCTGGCGGCAGAATTGATCATGTGTTGGTGTTTTCGCTGAGGGAGACAGAGGTTAGAGATTTATACCGTAAAAAAGTTGCAGAAATAAATAGGCGCGCGGTGAAATCTTTTATTTTCCGGTTGTTTTTACCTAAGTTTACGCAACGGTAACATCTTGTATTTGAGTTAAAAATCTATTTCCCGCGCTGCGTTTTTTCTGTGCAGGAGAATATTTTCGCTCCTGCACAGAATGACATCAATTTCGACTTACAGCTGTACGTTTAATACTTGCCAGAGAAATTGGCGCTAATACGCTGCGCCAGATAATCCTTCGCGGAAATAGGCGGATATTTGTTCTCCGGTCCTTCAATAATCACATCTTCGTTAGCCTGGCAGAAAAACGCCAGGCTGTAGCGTGCCGGCACCGATTCCCCCGGCAGCGGATTGCTGACGCGATGGAAATTCGATGGCAACTTGTCATCACTCCAGCGCATCAACATATCGCCGATATTACAGGTAATTAAGCCTTCCAGCGGCGGGATCGGCGTCCAGATTTGCTCCTCCATCTCTTTGCCCGGACACACCTGCAAACCGCCCTGCCCATCACGCTGGAACAGCAAGGTCAGGCAATCGAAATCGGTGTGCGCCCCGGCGCGCCACGGGCCATCTGGTTCGCCGCTGATGGCAAAGTAGTGCAGCATCCGCAGCGTGCTTTGGTAGGTTTCGCGCGATGGCTCATGCGCTTTGGCAAAGAAATCGTCAGGGAATCCCAGCTTCAGGGCAAAACAGGAGAGCAAACGCATGCCGACTTCCCAGCACTGACGCTCGAACTTCAGTACATCATGCTGGAAACCCGGCAAAGTGGCATCATCCGGCCACAAGCCTTCCATACGCGGACGCGTCACCTGATACGACTCTTTTTGGTCCGGTTTGCCGGTGGATGGACGGATTTGCGCGCGATATTCCCAACCGGCATTGCGGCTCAACGGATGGCGCGCTTTGTCACTTTGCGGCAGCGCGAAAAAGCGCTGCGCGTTGGCAAAAGCCGCATTAATGTCGTCGAGCGGAATACCGTGGCCGGAAACCTGGAAAAAGCCAATCTCAGTGGCGGCTTGCCACAGCTGATCGGCTATTTCCGCTTTACGTTGGTCGAAATCGGACAGATCGATGATGCGCACATCACGAGCAGCTTCTACCCCGCGCGCGCCCATACGCGATTCTTTCGCCAGTTCATGCATGTCATAAGTGGTCTTTTCCATTGGTGCACCTCGTTATTGAGCGATAACGGATGACCCGCCCGCAGCGTGGCAGTCATCCCCGCGCCTGCTGAATGCCGCAGGCGATCGAGCAATGACCCACCGGGTGAAACCACGGTTGACAGCTTCTACTCAGTTTCAGCCAAGCAAAGGCTGTGCCAGCTCGCCGTGCGTCATAAAATCAATATGTTAGGGAATCTGCCGCATCCGGCCTGCACAATGGCGGTGCAAAACGCGTTGATTTGCCTCATAACGGATCAGTCAATGAACCAAACGCCCGGCATCATCAAGCTTAAATATATGACTTTCAGTGGGTTACACGAATGGCATGCGCTTTGCTAAATCCCCACTGAGTATAAGCGGTCAGCGTGACACCCGATGCACGCAGGACATTGCTCTACAGCATTAGCTGTACCTCGTCAGGGGACGATGCTTTTATCAAAGCATCGTGAGCATGCCCTTCGCCGCTACGCCCCTGATGACGACAACAAACTCAACGTTTATTGGGGGTTTTATGACAATGTCGCGTTTCCGTTTCTCCTTATTCGCTGCTCTGCTGAGCACCTCTCTACTGTCGCACGCCGCCGACAAACTGGTATTGCAAACCACTTGGGTCGCACAGGCTGAACAAGGCGGTTATTACCAGGCGCTCGCCACCGGCATCTATAAAAAATACGGGCTGGATGTTGAGGTGCGTTCCGGCGGCCCGCAGCTGAATAACATGACGCTGCTACTGGCGAATCGTGCTGATGTCATCGTCAGCTACGACCTGCAAGTGCTGCAGGGCGTTGAGCGCAACTTCCCGCTGAAGGCCATCGCCGCGCCGTTTCAGTTTGATCCGCAAGGCATTGTCACCCACGGCGATGTGAAGTCGCTGGATCAGCTGAAAGGTAAAACCGTGCTGGTTTCTGCCAGCGGACAAGCCAGCTGGTGGCCGTGGCTGAAAGGCAAATATCAGCTGCAGGATGGTCAGGCGCGCCCTTACACCTTCAACATGCAACCGTTCCTCGCCGACAAAAATACCGCGCAGCAGGCGTATGCCACCTCCGAAGTGCAGCAAATTAAAGAAGTGCAGCCGGACAGCAAGTTCTATCTGTTTGCCGATTACGGCTATCCGGCGTACGGCGGCATTCTGGTGACGCGCGACGATTTGCTGCAAAAAGAGCCGGACGTCATGAAGCGCTTTGTTGCGGCATCGATGGAGGGCTGGAAATCCTACCTCGCCAATCCGGCTGCCGGTAATGCGCTGATCAAAAAAGAGAACCCGCAGATGACCGACGCAATACTCGCCTTCGGCGTATCGCAAATGAAAGCGCTGCACCTGATTGACGGCGGTGATGCCGCGCAGCAAGGCTTAGGCGTGATGACGGATAAACGCTGGCAGGCAACGCGTGACTTTATGGTCAACGCCGGTTTACTCAAAGCGTCCACCGACTGGCAAAGCGCGTTTAGCACGCAGTTTGTCGCGGCGAAAGCGGAGTGAGGTGCTCATGAGCCAACTGTTGATAAAACACTGCGCCGCGATCCTGACCGGCGATAAACAGCAACCGCGTAGCAGCGCGCGCGATATTCGAATCCGCGATGGCCTGATTGCGGAGATGGGCGAACTCGACGCTGTCGCCGATGAAACCGTGATCGACGCCCGCGATTGTGTGGTCTATCCCGGCTGGGTGAACACCCATCATCATCTGTTTCAATCGCTGCTGAAAGGCGAGCCGCAAGGTCTGAATCTTAGCCTGGGCGGCTGGCTGGCCGCGACGCCGTATCGCTTTCGTGGTGCCTTCGATGAACAGACATTTCGCATCGCCGCGCGGGTGGGTCTGGTCGAGCTGGTGCGTTCTGGCTGCACCACCATCGCCGACCATCACTATCTTTACTGGCCTGATATGCCGTTTGATGGCGCAGAAATCCTGTTCGATGAAGCCGACAAGCTGGGCGTGCGCTTCGTGCTGTGTCGCGGCGGTGCTACGCAAAGCCGTGGCTTAGAGAGCGACTTGCCCACCGCGCTGCGCCCGGAAAGCTTCGGCAGCATGATGAACGATGTCGATCGTCTGGTGGCGCGCTATCACCAGCCGCAGGATAACGCGATGCGCCGCATCGTGATGGCACCGACCACCACGCTGCACTCCACCACGCCGCAGGAACTGCGCGAAAGTGCGCGCCTGGCGCGTCAGCTCGGTATCCGCCTGCACAGTCATCTGTCGGAAACCGTTGATTACCTCGATGCCGCACGCGCGAAGTTCGGTATTACGCCGCTGCAGTTTTGCGCCGAACACGACTGGATTGGCGATGACGTGTGGTTTGCGCATCTGGTGAAACTGCTGCCGGAAGAGATCGCCATGCTGGGCGCGGCTGGCAGCGGTATCGCGCACTGCCCGCAGAGTAATGCGCGCCTCGGCAGCGGCATTGCCGATTTGGTGGCGATGGAGCATGCGGGCGTGAAGATCTCGATTGGCGTCGATGGCGCGGCCTCGAATGAAGCGGCGGATATGCAAAGCGAAACCCACGCCGCCTGGCAGCTCCAGCGCGCACGCAAAGGCATGCTGGCGCAGCCGCGTTATGCCGGTGGAAGCTTTGAAGGCGGTGGCGATGCCGCCAGCATTGAAGATGTGGTGCGTTGGGGCACATCCGGTGGCGCGCAGGTTTTGGGCTTAAACACCGGCCGCCTTGCACCTGGCATGGCTGCCGATATCGCCATCTATCGGCTCGACGATCCGCGCTATTTTGGTTTGCACGATCCCGCTATTGGCCCGGTGGCCAGCGGCGGACGCGCCAGTTTGAAAGCGCTGATTTGTGCCGGAAAACTGCTGGTGCAGGATGATGTGATTGCCGGACTGGATTTGGCTGAACTGGGCCGCGACGCTGCGCAAGCGGTAAAAACCTTGCAGCAGCGCGCGGCGGTATAACCGCGTTAAGCCGCTGCGTCTTTCTTGCGCAGCGGTGATTCAGGCAGAAACAGCGACAGCACAAAGGCCAGCAGCATCACGCCCGCCGCCATTTGAAAGGCTGAATGCACTGCATCGCCAAACACCTGCAAATAGGCTTGCTGCACATCATGCGGCAAACGATGCACCGCCTCAGGATCGAGCGTACGCGGTAATTCTTTGCCCTGCTCCACCAGCGTGGTCAGGCCCGATTTCAGCACCTGACTAAACACCGCGCCAAACAGCGCCACGCCAATCGAACCGCCAACCGAGCGGAACAGCGTGACCGACGAGGTGGCGACGCCGATGCGATCCGGCGTCACGGTGTTTTGCACCGCCAGCACCAGCACTTGCATCACCATGCCCATTCCCATGCCCAACACGCAGGCAAACAGGTAGATATGCCACAGCGGCGCATCAATGGTCAGCGTGGTCAGCAGCGCCATGCCGATAGTCGCCAGCAAGGTACCACCAATCGGGAACAGGCGATATTTGCCGGTGCGACTAATAATGCGTCCGCTGACGATAGAAGTGATCAGCAATCCGCCCATCAGCGGCAGCAGCTGCAAACCGGCTTCGGTCGGCGTGGAGCCCTTCACCACCTGCAAATAGAGCGGTAAAAACGTCACGCTGCCGAACAGCGACATGCCGACAATAAATGCCATTAAACTGGCGAGTGAAAAACTACGGTTGCGGAACAGCGACAGCGGAATAATCGGTTCCCAGGCGCGGCGTTCTTCATAAATAAAGCCGATCACGCCAATCACACCGAACGCCAGAATGCACCACAACAGCGGATCGGACCATGCGCGTAGCGTGCCGCCTTCGCTGGTAAACAGCGTAATGCCCACCAGCGCCAGGCTGAGAAACACCGCACCGGGATAATCAATCTCATGCGGCTTGCGTTTGTTATCGGTCTTGAACACCGCGTTGATGATCACCAGCGCAAACAAACCCAACGGCAGATTGATATAGAAGATCCAGCGCCACGACGCATGCTGCACGATAAAACCACCGAGCAGCGGACCGATGACGGTTGCCAGGCCAAATACGCCGCCAAACAGCCCCTGATATTTACCGCGTTCTTGCGCTGGAATCACATCGGCGACTGCCGCCATGCTCACTACCATCAAGCCGCCGCCGCCCAACCCTTGCAACGCACGCGTGAAAATCAGCTGCTCCATATTCTGCGCCAGGCCGCACAGCGCCGAGCCAATTAAAAACAGCACCACCGAGATCTGCAGCACGGTTTTACGACCAAACAGGTCGCCAAACTTGCCGTACAGCGGCACCACAATCGTCGAAGCCAGCATATAAGCGGTGACGATCCACGACAGGCGATCGAGCCCGCCCAGTTCGCCGACGATGGTCGGCAACGCCGTGGAGACGATGGTTTGATCCAGCGCCGCCAGCAACATTACCAGTAATAAAGCGCTCATCAGTAAACGGACAGAAGGAGGATTCTCCTGCCCGCTGCCCGACTGCGGCGCGTGTGTTTGGGGTTTCATAACAGACACCAATTGAAATTAATTAAATACCCAATTAATATTGATCGCAGTCTGACATGAATCAAGTGAGCGAGTAAAGATGACCGCACGAAAAGTCCCTGCTGACGAAATGGCCAACGCCGCCAAACCTCGCCGTCCTGGCCGTCCACGCGGTGGCGCGATCAATGTGCAGCAGCGCGAACGTCTGCTCGACATCACCTTAGCGCTGTATGCCGAAAACGGCATTGGCGAAACCTCACTCAACGCCATTGCGCGCAAAGCGGGCGTCAGTCCGGCAATGCTGAATTACTATTTTCAGTCACGCGAATCGCTGCTGGATATCGTGGTTGAGGAGCGTTTTTTGCCGTTACGCCAGCGTTTGGTGGCGCACTTTATGGATGGCCCGCGCGACCCCGTCACCACGTTCAGCGCCTTTATCCGCGAAGTGGCGGATATCGTTACCACATACAACTGGTTCGCGCCGCTGTGGATGCAGGAAGTGATGCAAGGTGAAGGCGGTTTGGGTCAGCACATCAAAAAGCGTTTTGGTCAGGGCGAACGTGATGAGGTGAAAAAACTGATTGAAGGCTGGCAGCAGCAAGGTTTACTCAACGCCGATCTGGAGCCACAACTGCTGATGACCTCAATTCTCAGCCTGGTGCTAGTGCCTTTCACCCGCTTTGCCAACGATCCCGCTTACCAGCGAGAAATCATTGTTCAGCATACGTTGAGTTTGTTTTGTCAGGGGATCCAACCTACTGCGTAGGGTCGCCATTTATGGCGACATGGAGTTAAGCATATTTATCCTCTGCAAAGGATAAATTTGACATTATCCTCTACAGCGGATAATGTCATCAATATCCTCATAAAAGGATAATCCCGCCTTCCACATTGATTCCAAATGAGAATAAACGATGATTTATAGTCCGCGTCAACTTGCTAATCACGTCAGGCTCATTCGCCAAAAAAACCAGTGGACGCAAAGTGAGTTGGCAAAAAAAGTCGGCCTTAAGCAAGCCACCATATCTCACTTTGAAAACAATCCCGACCTCACCACGCTCGCGACTCTGTTCAAAATCTTACAGTCACTTGATCTAAAAATGGACGTGCAGGAAAAAGATCAATCAGCTGTAATAGGTCAGGAGAATGACTGGTGAAACAGGAACTGATTGCCTGGATGAACGGCGAACGCGTAGGCATTCTCACGCGCCATACCAACGGAGCGCATACTTTCCAATACGACCCAAGCTGGTTGAGCAATCGCCTTGCCAGGCCTTTATCTCTGTCATTGCCATTACAGTTGCCGGTGATCACATCCGCCGCAGTGCTCAACTATTTTGATAATCTACTCCCTGACAGCCCTTTAGTACGCGATCGCATTGTCGCGCGTTATCACGCGAAATCCCGTCAGCCTTTCGATCTGCTGAGTGAAATCGGCAAAGATAGCGTCGGTGCCGTCATGCTGCTGTCACCGGAAAATACACCCGCTGATTTAGGATTGAATTTCGAAAGGCTGGATGAAGAGAAGTTGGAACGCGTGCTATCGGCTTATCAGGCCGATATTCCGTTGGGCATGATCAGTGAAGAACAAGACTTCCGCATCTCCGTAGCGGGTGCTCAGGAGAAAACAGCGTTGTTGGCAATGGACGATGGCTGGGCCATTCCGCATGGTGCAACGCCCACATCGCACATCATCAAACTGCCCATCGGTGAAATTAAGCAACCCTTTGCCACTTTGGATATGCGTGAAAGTGTCGAAAATGAGTACCTTTGCTTAGCGTTGGCGAGAGAATTGGGATTTGCCGTACCCGATGCCAACATCATTCACGCTGGCAAGATGAAAGCTTTGGCCGTGCAACGCTTTGATCGGCGCTGGAACCACCAGCAGACACAATTGCTACGTTTACCTCAGGAAGACATGTGTCAGGCATTCGGCTTACCGTCAGCACGCAAATATGAATCTGACGGTGGGCCCGGCATCGCCGACATCATGCAATTCCTGATGGGATCCAGTAATGCATTGGCAGATCGCTATGCCTTTATGAAATTCCAGGTATTCCAGTGGCTGATTGGCGCAACGGATGGTCATGCCAAAAATTTCTCTGTTTTTATTGAACGCGGCGGAAGTTATCGTCTCACGCCTTTCTACGACATCATTTCTGTCTTCACCTCGATGGGCGGAAATGGCCTGAATATCCGCGACCTGAAACTGGCGATGAGTTTGAAGGCCAGCAGAGGGCGAAAAAATCAAATTGATAAAATTTTCCCGCGCCATTTTTTAGCCACGGCAAAGCTGGTTAATTTTGATCAGAATCGAATGATTGAGATTATCGATTTCTTTATTGCTGAAATGGCGGGCGCGATTGAGCAAGTGACTCGAACATTACCCAAAGATTTTCCGCAGCATATCGGTGAACAACTTTTTAACAACAGCTTGCAGATGTTAGCGCGCCTGCAAAAATAATTTTCCCCCACCGAAACTTTCCTCCCTGCTCCAGCGAACTGAACTACTGAGGCATCCAAATCGGAACTCCCACACATCGCAGGAGCAGAAAATGAAACGCATCAAATCCCTCGTTTGTACCCTGACCATGACCGCAGCACTGGGTCTTTCCGCCTTCAACGCCGGTGCCGCATTGCCGGTGGGCGCGAAAGCGCCGAACTTCGAACTGCAGGGCGCGTTGGCCGGTAAGCCGTTGACCTTCTCGCTGGAAAAGGCGCTGCAGAAAGGTCCGGTCGTGCTCTATTTCTTCCCGGCGGCGTTTAGCGCGGGCTGTACCATTGAAGCGCACGATTTTGCTGAAGCCACAGACAGCTTCAGCAAAATGGGTGCCACGGTGATTGGCGTGACCGCAGGCAATACCGATCAGGTCAGCGATTTCTCTAAACTCGAGTGCCGCGATAAATTCACCGTCGCCGCCGATCCGGGTGCGAAAGTGGCGGCGCAGTATCAAACCACCATGCAGATGAAAGGCAAAACCCTGTCCGATCGTACCTCGTACGTGATCGCGCCGGATGGCGACATTCTGCTGAGTTACACTGACAGAAACCCGGACACGCATATCGAGAAAGCGCTGGCCGCCGTTAAGCAGTACGACGCATCTCACCCACAAGCTAACTAAGCAAAGAGGCCAGCGATGTTAACCGCCCTGCTGGCCGCCTTCATCGGCGGCATCATTCTGAACTTAATGCCCTGCGTGTTTCCGGTGATCTCGCTGAAAGCGCTCGGCCTGTTGCGCCATACCGATAACGCCGCCAGCGCGCGTCGCGAAGGGTTGGGCTTTTTACTCGGCGTTGTGGTGACCATGATGGCGCTGGCTGGCATCTTACTGGCAGCGCGTGCCGGTGGTGCAGCAGTGGGCTGGGGCTTCCAGCTGCAATCGCCGCTGGTGATCGCCTTGCTGTCGCTGGTGATCCTTGCTGCCGCGCTTAACTTGCTCGGCGTATTTGAAGTGGGCTTATCGGTCCAGCGTGTGGGGGGCTCGGTAGATGTCGGTCGCGGTGCCTTTACGCGCTCGGCGATGACCGGCGCACTGGCAATTATCGTCGCGACGCCTTGTGCAGCGCCATTTATGGCGAGCGCGATCGGTTATGCGTTAGTGCAGCCGCCCGCCGTCGCCTTAGTGATCTTCTTTGCGCTGGCCATCGGCTTCGCCGCGCCGTTCACGCTAGTTTCACTGTTCCCGGCGCTGGCGAAATTCCTGCCGCGTCCCGGTGCATGGATGGATGTACTGAAACGCGGTCTGGCGTTCCCGATGTTTGGCGCGTACGCCTGGCTGGTATGGGTGCTGGCGCAGCAGGCGGGAAGCGCGGCGCTGGCCACCTTGCTGGCCGCTTCCGTGGTGGTGGCCTTCGCCGGCTGGTTGTACGGTATGGCGCAACATCGCCACTTTGCCGGTAAAAGTCACAAGGTGCTGTATGCCGTCACGACGCTGCTGATTATCGCGGTCATCGCCCCGCTGCCGACGCTGATCAAACCCGGCGCAGGCCTGGCGGGCGATCAGCTGACGGCGGAAGTGACCAAAGCCAAATGGACGCCGCAAGCGGTTGAAGCGCAGCGTGGTCACGGCAAAGCGATCTTTGTCGATTTCACCGCATCCTGGTGCATCACCTGTCAGGTGAATGAGAAAACCTCGCTCTCAACCCAGGCGGTGAAAGAGGCCATCGCCAAAACCGGTACGCTGTACATGGTGGCAGATTCCACTAAATTTAACCCGGACGTGGATGACACCATGAGTGAGTTCGGTCAGGGCGGATTACCGATGTATTTGGTTTACCCTGCCGACGGCGGACCGCCGAAAGTGCTGCCGCAGGTGCTGACACCGAGTATTGTGGTGAACGCGCTCAACCAGGCGAGCAAGAAGGCGTAAGAACAACAAGGCGGATTATGCAAACAAGCGATAGCGCGCGCGAAGGTTGGCCCGCGCTAATGGAACAGGCGCAGGCGGGCGATCAGCTCGCCTATACCCGACTGCTGAAAGCGCTGGTGCCGGTGATTCGTTCGCAAACACGCAAACAGATCGCCGACGATGCACTGGTAGAAGATGTGATTCAGGATGTGCTGCTAACGGTGCATCGGGTGCGTCACACCTATGATCCTGCCTACCCTTTTTTACCCTGGCTGCTGGCGATTATCTCGGCGCGCGCCATCGATGCGCTGCGGCGACGTGGCCGCCATCAGCAGTGGGAAGTTAACGACGATATCGTGCCGGAAGCCGCCAGTGCGCCAGACGCACCGCAGCAGGACTCGCAGGAAGAGCTGGCCGGATATCTGCGCCAGCTGCCTTCGCGTCAGCGCGAAATTGTCGAACATGTGCATCTGCGCGAAATGAGCCTGACGGAAGCAGCCGCGCACAACAATCTGAGTGTTGCCGCGGTGAAATCGCTACTGCACCGCGCGCTGACCAATCTGCGCCGCTTTGGAGCCAATCATGACCGATCATGACCTGTTAATTGAAAAACTCGGGCGCGAGATGCGGCCGGTTAAACCGCTGCGTTCCACCGGCAGGCGCGTCTTCGCCTGGCTGCTGCTGGCATTGCCCAGCGGCATTGCCGCCAGCTTTTTGGTGCAGCGCAGTGTCACCGACTGGGCGCAACCCGGCGCGCTGCAGGCGATCTTGCAATTGGTGCTGGCCTTTGTGCTCGGCACGCTGGCAATTCGTAGCGCTTTCAGCATGAGCATCGCCGGACGCCGCAGTATCAGCTGGAAAGCGCTGCTGCCGATTGGCCTGCTGTGGCTCGGCATGAGCATCAGCCAGATTCCCGGTGAAGTGCCGATCGAACATGACAATGACAGCGCGCGCTGCTTTACCTTTTTGCTGGTGGTCAGCACGCCAATGATGGTGCTGATGATTGCCAGCCTGCGCCGCACCCGCGCACTGCATCCGGTGCGCAGCCTGGCGATGGCCGGCTTGGGCGTCTCCTGCATGGCGGTGACGCTGCTGGCATTTTGCCATCCGGTGCATCTGCATCCGCTGGATTTTGTCATGCATCTGGCGGCAATAGCGACGATTGTGGCGATGACGGTGCTGGCGGGGAAACGTTGGGTGACGTTGAAGTGAGTCGAGTGAAAGAGTGCAATGGTTAAGTTAATTTTTTGGTGTGATATGGCTACACAAAAGATTAAAAATCAGCTTACTCACATTGTAAATACGCTATTTCTAAACTATAGAATAATAGCAATATAATTACATCCCCATCAATTACCTCATCCAAGGATACGTATGAAAAAGTTAATTTTTGTATTATTAGCAAGCTCTGTATCTTTCAGCTCACTCGCCGCAGACCTGATGACAAAAGTAGAGTTTGAAAAGGTAAAAGATCAATATGTAGAGGTAGGAAATATTTCCACCTCAGGTGAAACAGATCCCGCCAGCGCCAGAGAGGAACTGTCTAAATTGGCCGATGAAAAAGGCGGCGATATCTTTATCGTAACCTCCGCGAATACCAATAACAAAATACATGGTACCGCCATCGTTTATAAGAAAAAGTAATTTTCTATCTTGCCTCAGCATGAGCTTATCAATATGACTTATGCTGGGGCATTATATTTAATTTCCGATGAGGTTACCGACAATAAAGCTGGCGGTGATTAGTTATAACCTAATTATGCAAAAGCGGCCCATGCGAGCCGCCCGTTTCAATCAATATTTACTGCGGAATCACTTTCTCCGCTTTCAGACGATCAAATAACTGCGTAAATGAATCCAGCGTTGAACGATAACCGGTGAAGCCCGCTTTGCGGCTCTTGCTCATGTCGGTGAACGCTTCCATCGGACGTCCCAAATCCGCGTCGGTATGCCACCAGGATGCCAGTTTAGTGATGTCCGCTTCACGCAGCTGATAACGCGCCGCCACCTCGCGCCACGCTTCGGCGGCATCCTGCATGCGTCCTTCCAGTGGCATCATCTGCGCCGGATAATCCGCCGCTTCCACGCCGAAGTAAGCCGCCAGACGTGGCCACAACCAGCTCCAGCGGAACACATCGCCGTTCACCGCGTTGAAGTCCTGATTGGCCGCTTCTGCCGCAGTCGCGGCCCACAACAACTGTTCCGCCAGTAGACCGGCGTCGGTCACATCAGACACACCGTTCCACTGCTCTGGCGAACCTGGGAAGATAAACGGCAAACCTTGCTCGCGGCACAGCGTGGCATACACCGCCAACGTCTGGCCCATATTCATCGCGTTACCCAGCGCAAAGCCAACGATCGAGTGCGGACGATGCACGCTCCAGCGATAGCCATACTTCTCCGCACCGGCAAACACTTCGTCTTCCTGCGCGTAATAGAAGTTCTCGACCGGCTGGCGTCCCTGCTCTTCGCGGAATGGCGTCACCGGCACTGCGCCTTTGCCATAGGCTTCGAACGGGCCGAGGTAATGCTTCAGGCCGGTCACCAGCGCCACATGCGATCCATTCAGACGCTCGCCCAGCGCTTCAATAACGTTACGCACCATGCCGCCATTGACGCGGATATTCTCTTTCTCATTTTCCTGGCGCGACCAGACGCTAAAGAACAGCGCATCCGGCTGCTCTTCTGCCAGCGCAGCACGCACCGCATCAGCATCCGTCAGATCGGCGGTCAGGCTGCGGCAACCTTCCGGCACTGCGCCACGTCCGCGCGATAAACCGCTGACCTGCCAACCTTCGCGCTGCAATTTTTCCGCCAGCGCACGTCCAATCACACCGCTGATGCCTACAATCAATGCCTGCTTTTGCATTTCAATTCTCCTCAGTTTCAGTAATGATGAGTTTAATAGAGAATTTAATTCCCATCTCTGGCATTAATTCACAGCATTCACAACCTGAGTTCACGAATCCATGCACGATCAGCGCCTGAAAGATATCGTTCCTTTTGTTGCCAGCGTCGAGAGCGGCAGCTTTGCCGCCGCCGCTGAGCGCCTGCATCTCACCGGTTCAGCGGTGAGCAAAAGCGTGACGCGGCTGGAAACCCGCCTTGGTTCGCGGCTGCTGGAACGCACCACCCGCAGCCTGAAACTCACCGATGCCGGTAACGCCTATTACCAAACCTGCTTGCGCATTATGGAGGAGCTGGCAGAAGCCGAAGCGGTGCTGGCGGCGCAGCGCACCATTCCTTCTGGGCGCTTGCGTTTAGCGGTGCCGAACACCTATGGACGCCTCGGCGTGATGCCGCTGCTGATTCCGTTTTGCCACCAGCATCCGGATGTGGAGCTCAATCTGACTTTTTCGGATCGCTTCATTGATCTGTTCGATGAAGGGATTGATGTTGCAGTGCGGATTGGTGGATCGCCGGATCTGCCCACCTCGCTGGGTTGTCGCCAGATGGGCCGCGAACGCATGGTGTTTTGCGCATCACCCGATTATCTGGCGCGCGTGGGTCGGCCCACCAGCGAAGCCGAATTGTTGCAGCATCAGGCGATCATGTATGAACGCGTCGATGGCAGCACGAAACCGTGGCTGTTTACTACGGAAGATGGCTATCCGCACTGGCGCAACCTGCCGCACCGCATGGCGCTGGGTGATGTGGATGCGCAGATGCAGGCGCTGTGTGCCGGATTAGGCGTAGCGCAGATGCCATCGTGGCTGGTACGTGAACCGCTGGCGCGCGGCGAGCTGGAGATCATTCTGCCCGAGCAGCAGCCGGACGGCCTGGCCTTAACGCTGATTTGGCCGCGCCGCAAGCAGTTACTACCTAAAGTGGATGCGCTACTGGCGGCGTTAGAAGGATTACAGATCAGATAGAAACATAAGGTCAAAAGAGCGCGATGAATCGCGCCGCTACCAACCTGTACACATACCGTAGCGGCGCAATTTATTGCGCATTTCTTAATATCAACGGTGATTCAACCGGCGCGATAACCTGTCGCCAAAAAACTGCAGCACCGTCACCAGCGCCACCAGCACCACAATCACCGTCAGCATCACCTGCATATCAAAACGCTGATAACCATAACGATACGCCAAATCGCCCAAGCCACCCGCGCCAATTGCACCGGCCATCGCCGAGGCGTTAATCATCGTCACCAGCGTAATGGTAAACCCGCTCACAATGCCGGGCCGCGCTTCAGGCAGCAGCACATGCCAGATAATATGCCAGCGATGAAAACCCATCGCTTGTGCCGCTTCGGTCAGCCCTTTATCCACTTCGCGCAGGCTCACCTCAGCGATACGCGCAAAGAAAGGCGTCGCCGCCAGCGTCAGCGGCACCACCGCCGCCCACACGCCGTAGGTGGTGCCAACGATCCAGCGGGTAAAGGGAATCAGCGCCACCATCAGAATCAAAAACGGGATCGAGCGGAACAAGTTCACCACCCAGCCCAGCACGCGATTCAGCAGCGGGCTGGGAAACAGATCGCCGCGTCCGGTCACCACCAGAATCACCGCCATCGGCAAGCCCAGCGCCAGCGCCAGCAGCGACGACACGCCCACCATCAGCAACGTATCCAGCAGCCCAATCCATAAACGATCAATAGCCAGTGACATAGCCCGGAATCTCCAGTTGGTCCGCAATCGGGGTTAACCGCGTCCGCGCGGCGTCAGCGTCATGCTGCGCATCGAGCAGCAGCAACATTTGCCCGGTCGGTTTGCTGTCCACCCACTCCACCGCGCTATAAATTAACGTCAGTTCCCCGCCAACCCGCGCACTTAGCGCCGCCAAATCCGGCTGCGCGCCTTGTCCGGTGTAGCGCAAACGCACCAGCAGACGCGAATCACCACTCTCGCGCGTCGGCGTCAGCAGCGGTTGAATCGCATCCGGCAGCGCGCTGAACTGCGGATTGAGCAGCTGTCGCGTGGTCTCCTGTTGCGGGTCGCTATACACCTGCCACACCGGCCCGCGCTCAATGATTTCGCCCTGATCGATCACCGCCACCTGATGGCAGAGATCGTGCACCACGTCCATTTCATGGGTAATCAGCACAATGGTGATGTGGCGCTGCTGATTGATCTTCTTCAGCAGCGCCAGAATCGAGCGCGTGGTCTCCGGATCGAGCGCCGAGGTGGCTTCATCACACAGCAGCAGTTCCGGATCGTGCACCAGCGCGCGTGCAATGCCGACGCGCTGCTTCTGCCCGCCGGACAATTGCGCCGGCCACGCGTGCTGGCGCTGCTCAAGGCCCACCAGCGCCAGCAGTTCATCCACTTTGCGCCGCCGCTCTGCCGCAGGCACGCCCGCCACTTTCATCGGCAGCTCGATGTTTTCGCGCACCGTTTTCGCCGACAGCAAATTGAAGTGCTGGAAAATCATGCCGGTACCGCGTCGCCAATCCACCAGCTGACGATCGCTCAGCGTGCCGAGATCGATACCGTCAATCACCACCTGACCGCGCGTAGGATTTTCCAGCCGATTGAGGCAGCGGATCAGTGTCGATTTACCGGCCCCGCTGCGGCCAATGATGCCAAAAATCTCGCCGCGCTTAACCTGCAGATCGACCTCTTTCAGCGCATCCTGAGTTTGATCGGGATAGCGTTTACTCAAGCCACGAATCTGCACGTGAATTTTCCCTGCCGTCTCGGCCGTCGGTGACAGCAACGCATCGCGCTCGCCGGGTAGCGTCAGGCTCACCATGCTTACTGGCTCCAGCCCGGCTGATACAGCTTGCCGTAGAAATCATCGAGTTTGGCGCGCACCACCGGCGAATGCTGATAGATATCAACGAACTTCGCCAGGCGCGGATCGTTCTGATGACCGTCGCGGATCACGAACTGAATCACGTATTCCGGATGTTCCAGGCCATCAAACAGCAGCGCATTGTTCGGATCGATGGTCTTCGACAGGCGCAGATAGTGCGGATAACCCTGCGCTAAATCGACTTCATCCAGCGAACGCGACAGCTGCACCGCTTCCACTTCGATAATCTTCAGATGCTTCGGATTGCTGACAATATCATCCACGGTAGATTTGAGGCCCGCGCCCGGTTTTAAGGTAATCAGCTTAGCTTTTTGCAGCAGCAGCAGGCCGCGCGCGCCGTTAATCGGATCGTTGGCAATCGCCACCGTGCCGCCATCGGGAATCTGGTCAATCGCGGTATGTTTCTTCGAATAGAGGCCGATATTGTTAATGATCGCTGGCGCGAACGGCACCAGATGGAATCCGCCCTGCTGATTGGCGTTCTCCAGGAACGGTTTGTGCTGGAAAAGGTTCACATCGATATCGCCGTTTTCCACGCTGACGTTCGGCGCGGTCCAGTCGGTGAACTCCACCAGCTCAACGTTCAAACCCTGTTTTTTCGCCTCGGCCACCGCGGTTTCCAGCGGCGGCGCAAAGGCCGCAGTAGTACCGACTTTCAGTGGTCCGCTGTAGTTTTCGGCGGCGACGGCGCTAAACGCCAGCAGTGCGACGCTGGCAGCCAGCGCAAAATGACGTGCAATTTTCATATCAGATCCCTGAGGTTAAATTAACGAAGGTTAACGCCGTCGCGCCAGCGCGCCGCCGGATGGCGATCGGGCAAGCGGTCCTGCTGTTGAAAAATTTTCTGCCGAAGCGAACCGGGCTGATACGCGGTCTTGAAGCGGCCGCGCTGCTGTAATTCCGGCACCACCAGATCGATAAAATCGCGGTAACTTTGTGGATTGAGGATGCGCGTCAGGTTAAAGCCGTCGATATCGCCTTCATCGATCCACTTAATCAGCGCATCCGCGACCTGGCTCGGATTGCCGACGATCAGCGGATAGCGGCTGCCCATCGCGTGCTGCTCCAGCAAACGACGGCGCGTCCAGCCGCTGAAGGCTTTGCTCACCGATTCTATGGCGCGCGTGTCGCCGGTCTGAATCGGCTCATCGAGTTCGAACGCCGCCAAATCCAGGCCAATCGAGCTGGAAAAATGCGCGATACCGGCTTCCGGGCTGGCGTATGCGAGGTAGCTTTGATGCTTCTCCTGCGCTTCGCGTTCGGTGGGCGCGACAATCACGCTGACGCCCATAAAGATGCGCAGATCGTCAGGATGACGTCCGGCCTCCACCGCCGCCTGACGCAAGCGCGTTGATTGCTCGCGCATCGCTGCCGGTGACGCGGCATTCACAAAGCTGCACTCGGCGTGACGTCCGGCAAACTGCACGCCGCGCGCCGAGGAACCGGCCTGGAACAGCAGCGGCGTGCGCTGCGGCGACGGGCTGCTCAGGTGATAACCCTGCACCTGATAGAACTCGCCCTGATGATTGATTTCATGGATTTTATTGGCATCGGCGTATTGGCGATTGGCTTTATCCTGCACCAGCGCATCATCCTGCCAGCTGCCTTCCCACAGCTTGTAGGTGACATCGAGAAACTCATCGGCCTGATCGTAGCGGCGATCGTGCGCCAGCAGCTGTTGCTGGCCCATGGCACGCGCGGCGCTATCAAGATAACCGGTAACGATGTTCCAGCCGATGCGCCCTTTGGTCAGGTGATCGAGCGTGGAAAGGCGGCGCGCGAACGGATACGGCGCTTCATAACTCAGGTTGGCGGTGACGCCAAAACCCAGATGCTGCGTAACGCTGGCCATGCCGGAAATCAGCATCAGCGGATCGTTCACCGGCAGCTGAATCGACTCTTTGGCGGTCAGGCCAATGCCTTGCTGATAGACGTCATACACGCCGAGAATATCGGCGATAAACAGCCCATCAAACAGCCCGCGCTCCAGCAAGCGCGCCAGATCTAGCCAGTAATCCAGCGAGTTGAAATCCACCGAGCGATCCTGCGGATGCGTCCACATACCGTGATGAATGTGCCCAACGCAGTTCATATTGAAGGCGTTAAGCAGAATCTGTTTTTGACTCATATTGTCCCCCGACGCGGCGGCAACACGCCATTCAGCAGGTAGTTGCCGATTGCCGGATATTTCCAGCGCACCGGATCGTGCAAGGTGTGGGTGCGCGCATTGCGCCAGTGACGGTCGAAGTTATGCTCGCGCAGGCTGGAACGCGATCCGCCGAGTTCAAACAGCAAGTTACTGGCCTCGAGCGACACGTCCGTGGTCCAGGCGCGCGCTTTCGCCACTTCCACCGACGCCAGCGCCACGTTTTCAGCGCTGGGGTCGCGCTGCGCCACGTCAACCGCATCACCCGCAATCGCCAGCAGCGCATCACCTGCACTCAAACGTGCGGCCAGACGACCGGTACGATCGAGCGTCAGCGGATCGTCGCTGGCACGATCCACGCCGCTGTCCGGCCACGGCCGCGCGCGCTGACGCAGGAAATCGAGCATGTCGTCAAACGCCGCCCGCGCAATGCCCTGATCGATAGCGGCATGCATTATCTGCGCGAATGGTCCAACGGTGCTCGGATGCTCAAACGCCGTCTGGAACGGCACCACATCTTCCGGCGCAATCGCCACGTCGCGGAACTGCACGCTGCCGCTGCCGGTGGTGCGCTGACCAAAGCCGCTCCAGTCATCAATCACGTTGACGCCGTGCTGATGGCGCGGCACAAACACCAGCTGCTCTTTGCCATCATCGGCAATCGCCAGCGTCGGAATGCGGTCGGCATACAGCGCGCCGGTGCAGTAAAACTTGTTGCCGTTGAGGCGCAATCCTTCCGCCTGCTGCGAAACCGCCGTAGAACGCTGATGCGCGGCGGGCGAACTGAATTCCGCCAGCGCATTGCCGTGATGCACGCCATCCAGCACTTCAGCGTAGAGCCGCTGTTTCTGCGCCTCGCTGCCGTTGATGCGCAACACTTCCAGCGCGTAAAAATGGTTCTGCGGCACCTGACCAATCGAACCGTCGGCGGCGCTCAAAAGCACGAAAATCTCTGCCAGTTCGGCGCTAGAAATCTCAATGCCGCCAAAGTCACGCGGAACGGTGATGGCGCCGAGCCCGGATTGAAACAGCTGCTGTAACTCGGTGTGCGGCAGTTCACGTTCGCGGTCGCGCTGGGCAGAACCAGCACGAAAACGTTCCGCCAGCTCCTGCGCGACCTGCAACGCCTGCTGGGCATGAGTGATGCGCGTCGCGCGCTGTTTAGGCGATACCTGCGTCATGGTTGCTCCTTAAATCCACGCATGACGCGCAGGCAGCGCATCATTGAGGTAATAGTTGCCGATGGCATGAGTTTTCCAGCGCACCGGATCGTGCAGCGTGTGGGTGCGCGCATTGCGCCAGTGACGATCAAGACCGTGGCGCAGCAAGGTGCCGCGACTGCCGCCCCACTCCAGCAGTTTCTCGCTGGCCCGCAGTGCTACTTCGGTGGTCAACACTTTGGCTTCGGCTACCGCAATCGATGCGCGCGCGCAGTTTTCGGCGGTCAGCGCCTGTTGATCGATGCTGTCGAGTACGCGGGCAGCACGCGTCAGCAGCGCATTGGCGGCGCTCAGTTCAGTGCTGATGCGGCCCACATCGGCGAGGATGTACGGATCGTCAGCATTGCGGCTGACATTGGCATCCACCCAGGGTCGCGAGCTGCTGCGCACAAACTCCAGCGCCTCATCCAGCGCGCCTTGCGCAATACCCGCATCAATCGCCGCCTGAATGAGCTGAGAAACTGCGCCGCGCAGCGTCGGTTTTTCAGCGGCGGGCAGCGACATCAATAACGCCGGATCAACCACAACCTGTTGCAGCTTCACCGTGCCGCTGGCGGTAGTGCGCTGGCCGATACCGGACCAGTCATCGATAATCTCCACGCCCGGCGTCGGCAGCGGAATAAAGGCCATTTTCGGCTGCTGATCGTGCATCGCCGTGGTGACCAGAATGTCGGCGAACAGCGCGCCGGTAGAGTAGAACTTCTCGCCGGTGAGCTGCACGCCTTGTGACGTTGTCACCAGCTGCGCCTGCACATCGCGCGTGTGTTTGGTGTTTTTCTCCGGCCCGCCGTTGCCCAGACGCTTGCCCTGCACCACCGCGTTCAGCAGCTGCTGCTGTTGCGCCGCAGAACCTTCGCCAAGGATGAACTGGATCAGACCAAAGTGGTTTTGCGGGATTTGCCCCAGCGACGGATCGCTGGCGGAGATCAGCCGAAACACTTCGGCCATGGTTTGGTACGACAACCCTGCGCCGCCAAATTCGCGCGGCACGCTGATGCTGCCAAGTCCTAATGCGGTGAACTGGTTGAGCAGCGCGATGGGGTAAATGCGCTGTTGATCGCGCTCGACTGCGCCGCCTTTCGCCTGTTCGGCCAAATGGCGTGCGGCGGCGATGGCTTCTTCATCGCTGTTGAATACCGCCGCACGGTTAATAATCTCGTCACTGTTTTGCGTCATAGCTGATTTCACTTTTACTGCACAGCGAATAGTAAGCCTGCACTGAAAAACTCAGCAGGCCGTGGAATTAATAACGGATTGAAAGCGATGATAATCAGCGGGGTTAAAGCAAGTAAATAGCGCGGTTATGCTATATCCGGCAATGCGTTGCCATTATTAAGCTATGGATTTATTTAAGCACAACAACAGGCTAGCGGCGGCGCTGCGGGCAATTAGCGAGTATAAAAAAGCGGCGAGTAATTCTTAAGATCAAATAACGCTAAGAAAAGTTTAATTCCGCAAATAATGATGTTTGCACATACTCGTAGCGGCGCAATTTATTGTGTAATGCCGATCAGTTAAGCACCGCATCACATCACCGCACATTCCGTAGCGGCGCGATTTATCGCGCAATGAATTGCGCCGCTACGGTGCTGTGCGAAGTTTAATAGCGGCGCGGAATGTTAATTATTTAATTGCGCATCAAATTGCGCGGCGGCGAAACTTCGGGTGGATTCACTTTTCACACTATGCGGAATCTGCACGCTATCGATCAACTTCGCCAGCTGATAGGTTTTCACCGTCTCATTTTGCGTCAGTTGCTGCGCATAATTCGCGGTCAAATCCCCTTTCTTATTCTGCGTCACCGACGTCTGGCTGCGCTCTTCATCATCGATCAAATGATACTTATAGTTTTGCGACGACTTCTGTTCAGTCACCTTCGCCGCTGAGGCAGAATCCAGCGCGGTGTGGAAGCTGGCCTTGAGTTTAAACAGCGTTTGCTGGGTCAAATCCTGGGTATCACCATGCGTTTGCGCAGCGGTTTTTTGCGCCACGTTCAGGGAGAACGTGTCCTGCTCTTCCGGCTTATACGGATTGCCGGACACCGGCGTCTGCTGATAGCTCGCCGAGAAGTCCGCCAGTCCGCTGATCGCGCCGTTCTTCGCCGCGTTGGCATCAATCGACTTCACGCGCTGCGTATTGATGCTTTCAGCCGCTTTGCCTTCGGTGGTATTGAGCGCGCGGAAGCTGTCTTTAAACAGCGTCAGCATGTCGCTATCGCCGTGACCACGTGAAGCTGCCTGATCAAATTTGCTGCTCCACTGATCCAGCGCCGCCGCCTGCTGTGCCACGCTGCCCGCTTGCGTCAGTTTCGAGACATCGGTATCGAGTTTAATGCTGACATCGCCGTTGTGGAAGCCAAGCCAGCGCTCCTGATCGTCGGCATGCAAGTTCAGCGACTGCGTGACATTATTGCCATTACGCAGATCGGTCTTCAAATCGACGCTTTTCAACACGGAACTATCGAACTTCATCAGATCGCTGATATCGAGTTTGGTGGTGCTGCCATCCAGGCCATCTAACGCCTTCTGCAAACCGGCGGATAGCTGCCCCATCGCCGCCGCTTCATCGTTGCTCAGCTGGCCGCCGCTGGTTTTCAGCTCCACCACCATGCCGCCTTGCTGACGCGTCATCTGCAAACTCACCTGCACGCCAGATTGGGTAGTGATGGTCAACGCCAGCGCACTTTGGCTGCTGCTTTGCGCACCGTTCAGCGCTTCCGTCGCTGGCACGCTTAAGGTCACGTCGCCACGATTACTGGCCAGATTACTCAACAAGGTGCTGCCTAGACCGTTCATGCCGACGCCGCTGGCATGCGCGGCACCGTTGAGCTGCGCTTGCAGGCTGCTGGTGACATCGACGGAACTCTTAACTTGTGCGGGCTCGATTTTGTAGATCGCAGCGATGGCGTCACTCGCCTCGCTGAAGGTGACTTTGGTCGACGCTTCCGCCGTCAGAGCGTTTTGCGCGGATTTGTTGTTCACCGCTGGCGTCACCACCGCATTCGATGCGATTAAATTTCTCAGTACGCTGCTGCCAATCCCATTTAGCATGAAAATAATCCTCGTTGTGTACTATTCCTAAGAGTTATCGGCGTATTAGTGAGCAGCTTTAGTCACCTTTACATTATTCGGTCGCCATAAATGGCGACCTTCTCAAAACAACTGCCCAACCTGGCATTCCAGACATACCATCTGTCCGCCTAAACACAGCCGCACTTCACGCAGTGACTTAGGTTATTCATCAACACATCTCTCACTCACGGGGTAAGGTCACGATGGATAACCTGCATTACAAAAGCTTGCTGGAAATTGGCCGCTTGATTCAGTCGGGCGAAATCTCTTCGGTAGAGGTCACGCAAACCCTGCTGACGCGCATCGATACGCTCGATCGCGACTTACACAGCTACTTCTACGTGATGCGCGACAGTGCGCTGCAACAGGCGGCGGAAGCCGACGCCGAAATAGCCCAGGGCAAAATGCGCGGTCCGCTGCATGGCGTACCCATCGCGCTCAAAGATCTGATCTGGACCAAAGACGCGCCCACTAGCCACGGCATGATCATCCACAAAGATCGTTACCCATCAGAAAACTCCACTGTGGTGGAGCGCTTCCGCGAGGCGGGTGCGGTGATTCTCGGCAAACTGACGCAAACCGAAAGCGCCTTCGCCGATCACCATCCCGATATCACCCGGCCAAATAATCCGTGGGGCAGCGCGCTGTGGACCGGCGTCTCCTCCAGCGGATCCGGCGTCGCCACCGCCGCAGGTTTATGCTTCGGCTCAATTGGCACCGATACCGGCGGATCGATTCGCTTTCCCTCCAACGCCAACGGCCTGACCGGCATTAAACCGACGTGGAGCCGCGTCACGCGTCACGGTGCCTGCGAACTGGCGGCATCACTGGATCATATCGGCCCGATGGCGCGCAACGCCGCCGATGCCGCCGCCATGTTGCAAGCCATTGCCGGTCGCGATGATAAAGATCCCACTTCCAGCAGCGAGCCGGTGCCGGATTATCTGGCGCTGATGACGCGCGGCATCAGCAAAATGCGCATCGGCATTGATAAAAGCTGGGCGCTGGATAAAGTCGACGAGGAGACGCGCGCCGCGCTGCAATCGGCGATCGCCACCTTGAGTTCGCTCGGCGCGACGCTGGTGGATATCACCTTGCCCGATACCGAAAAAGCCGCCGCCGAGTGGAGCGCACTCTGCGCTGTGGAAACCGCGCTGGCGCATCAAGAGACTTATCCGGCGCAGAAAGAGCAATACGGTCCGGGCCTGGCGGGTTTGCTGGATCTCGGTCACAGCGTCACCGCGCTGGAGTATCAGCGTTTGCTGCTCAGCCGTGCGGCGCTGCGCGGCGATATCTCCGCGCTCTTTACTCAGGTTGATCTGATTCTGGCACCGGCTACCGCGTATGCCGGATTAACCTGGGACACCATGACCCGTTTTGGTACCGATCAGGCACTGTTTAACGGCGTACTGCGCTATACCAGTGCATTCGACGCCAGCGGACATCCCACCATCACCTTGCCGTGCGGCAAAACCGCAGGCGGCGCGCCGATTGGCTTCCAATTAGTGGCAGCACATTTCGCCGAAACCACCATGATTCAGGGCGCGTGGGCCTTCCAGCAGGTCACCGACTGGCATAAACAGCATCCTGCGTTATAAATCTGCGTTCTTTACCGCCCCGATAGCTTCGGGGCGGTCATTTCACCCGCTCATGGCCTGAAACTTGCTTCAACTCCCTGACTTCCGCCCTTTTTCGCCATGTTTAGGGGATGCTGATATGAAAGAGCTTTTCACCACCGACGATCTCGATAACCGTCATCGCTTCGATGCCTGGCGTGATGCGGTGTGTTCACGTCTGATCAAAGCCGAAGCGCGACAGATGCATTCGGGCACTTTTTCCGGCAGCTTTGCCTATTCGATGCTCGGTCACATGGATATTGCCAATCACGTATCGCACACCGCGCTGATGTGGCAACGCACGCCGGAGTGCATCCGCCGCCATCCTAATCACGATTTCTATCTGGGCTACGTGTGCGCTGGCAGCGGCACGCTGCGGCAGAATGGCCATCAATCACGCGTCAGCGCTGGCGACGTGGTGATTTACGATGCCGCCACGCCGTTTGATTTTGCGATGGAGAAGGTGGCGATCAATATCGTGCATCTGCCGCGTCACATCATGGAGAAGGAAGCGCCTGCCACCGCCAAACTGGCGGGAAAAACGCTGGATCTCACGCGCCCCGGCATGGCATCGCTCAAACTGCTGCTGCAGGAAGCGTTCGTGTTTAATCCCGACCACGAGAACCCGTTTCTGGCCGAGCAGTTTGCCAACACGCTGCTGAATATGATTTCGGTGAGCGTCAATTTGCAGCACAGCGAAGAGGCGCTGAAGCCGGATCTCTACTCACGCGTGGTGAGTTTTCTGCGTCACAACCTGCAGGAGCCAGAGCTGTCGGTGGCGCAGATCGCCAATGTGCATCACGTCTCGCCGCGCACCATCAGCCGGGTGTTTGCCGCGCACGGCACCACGCCGATGAACTTCCTCTGGCAGGAGCGTTTGCAGGCGTGTCATCGCATTCTCGCCGAAGGCAAAGCGCGCAATATCACCCAGGTGGCGTTGGATCACGGCTTCAGCGATATGTCGCACTTCAGCCTGGCGTTCCGCAAAGCTTTTGGTTACACGCCCAGCAGCCTGCTACGGCTGCCGGACGCGCCAGCGCCGTTACTTTTGTAGCGTGGTGATTACGCGCTCGGCGGTGTATTCCATGCTGCTACGCGTGTTCATCGCTTCACTGCGCATTAAGCGATACGCCCCCGATTCATCCAGCCCGAAGGTTTGCATCAGCACACCTTTGGCCTGCGCCAACCTTTCTCCGCGCGCTTTACGCGCCTGCTGCATCGCACGCAACCGCTGCTGATGACGCACGGTTTGTAGCGTGCCGATCATCTGCACAATCAAGGCAAACGGATTGAGCTCACGCTCGGCGATAGCGTTCGGCTGGAGTTGCAGCAGCAGCGGAAACAGCCGCGCGTTGTGGCTATCCGCCAGTGCGATGAGGGGAATATCCCTTTCGCGCGCGCTGTTGAACAGAGGGGATAACAGTGGCTGCTGATGTACTTCTATCGCCACCAGCAGCAGTTGCGTATCGGCGGGGATTGACGCTGCTGGCGGCCAGCTGTGCTGAGCGTGACAGCCCAACTGCGTCAGCGAGGCGCAAAACGCGCGCACGCTCTGTGAATCAGGATGGAAAATATGCAGCCGGACACCAGAAAGCGTTGCCAGTAATGATTGTTCAGTCATGGTTCACCCTATGCGCATCCCGAATGAGGAAGCCTCACAGTAAGCGAGCGGATGGGTTAACGCTTTGCTGATGCTGCCGGGTGCTGTGTCAGGGCGGACAATGTCCTCTGCGCGCTGATGCCCTCACCCCGGCCCTCTCCCACAGGGAGAGGGAGACGCTGCCACATGCACGCCCGCTCAATCGGTTCCCTCTCCTGTGCGGTGGGAGACGCTGCTCGATCGGTTCCCTCTCCCGCGTGCGGGAGAGGGCTAGGGTGAGGGTAAAACAGCTCAAACATGAAACCCCAAAAACTGCTCCGCCACGCTGGCGCTCGACTGGGTTTTCGGATCGATCTTCTGCACAATCTGCCCCTTTTCAATCACATGAATCTGGTCAGAGAGCGCGTAAAGAAACTCGATATCCTGCTCCACCAGAATGATCGAAATATCCATCTCATGGCGCAGCCGCCGCAACGTCTCGATAATCTCCTCGCAGATATTCGGTTGAATCCCTTCCGTTGGCTCATCCAGCAGCACCAGCTGCGGCTGGCCGCACAGGCAGCGCGCCAGCGCCAGCAACTGCTGCTCGCCGCCCGATAGCGCACCGCCCGGATGCGCCAGCAGGCGTTTCAGGCGCGGAAAATACGCCAGCATCTGCTCGATAATCTCTCCGGCGCGGGAGAAGTGTTTCACGCAGCCCATGCGCAGATTCTCCTCCACCGTCAGCTGCGGGAAAATCTGTCGCCCTTGCGGCACAAAACCGATGCCCGCCACCGCACGCTGGTGCGCCTGATAACGGGTAATATCGATGCCGTTCAGCGCGATCTGGCCTTGCCAGGCCGGCAGTTCGCCCATAATGGTGCGCAGCAGCGTGGTTTTGCCCATGCCGTTGCGGCCCAGCACGCCGGTAAACGACTTAGCGCCGACAAACAGCTCGGATAAGTTCAGCACCGGAATCTTGTTGTAACCCGAGACCATCTCTTTTATTTCAAGCATGTTTAATCTCCAGATTGCCGAGATACGCCTCTTTGACCCGCGGATTTTGCGTCACCTCGCGGAAGCTGCCTTCTGCCAGCACCGCGCCCTGGTTAAACACCGTCACCTGTTGCGCAATCATGCTGATGAACTCCATGTCGTGTTCCACCACCACCACCGTGCTCTGCTGATTAATCGCCTTGATCAGCTGCGCGGTTTTGCGCACTTCCTGATGCGTCATGCCCGCCGCCGGTTCATCCAGCAGCACCAGCTGCGGTGTGGAGATCAGGATCATCCCCAGCTCCACCCACTGCCGCTGACCGTGCGCCAGTTCCGAGAGCACCGCATGTTGCAGATCGACCAGACCGATATCCTCCAGCACCTGTTCAATCGCCGCCGGCAGCGCCGCTTTCGCCAGCTTATTCGCCGCCGCCTGCCACAGATTTTCCCGCACGCTTAAGCCTTCGAACACGCTCGGCACCTGAGTTTTAATGCCAATCCCCAAACGCGCGATTTCCCATGGCCGTTTGCCGGAGATCACCTGTTCGCGATAGCGACACTCGCCGCGCGTCGGCGTCACCTGGCCACTCAGCATCTTGAAGAAAGTACTTTTACCTGCGCCGTTGGGGCCGATCAGGCAGCGCAACTCACCTTCGCGTAAGATGAAATCCACCTCTTTTACTGCATGCACGCCGCCAAAACTGACGCCCATTTTGCGGGTTTCCAGTAACACGTTGGTCGTCATGGTTTCACCTCTCTGACCTGCGCGCGGCTGGCGGGCGCGGCGGGACGCTTGCGCCGCCACACACGCTGCAAGGTCGGCAAAATGCCGCCCGGAATCAGCAACACAAACACCGCCAGAATCACGCCGAGCACTAAATTGACATCCACGGTTTGCTGCGCGCCCAGCCGCGTCACCATCCATTGCAACAGCACGCAGCTGATCACCGGACCCAGCAGCGTGCCGCGTCCACCGACAATCACCCAGATGATGATCTGCGCCGACTGGCTGATGCTGAACACGCCGGGACTGACAAACGCGCCCCAGTTGACGTACAAACAGCCCGCCAGTCCGGCAATCGCCGCGCCGATGGCGAAGGTCGCCAGCTTATGCGCCGGCACGTTGTAGCCGAGCAATCCGGCGCGCTGTTCGTTCTCACGAATCGCCACCACGGTTTTGCCAAAACGGCTCAGCAGCACGAACTTCAGCAAGGCGTAGCACAGCGCCAGACATCCGGCGGTGACCATAAAGATCGCTTCGGGCGATAAAATGGCATCCGGCTGGAACGGCAGGTTGAGCGTCGGCACGGAGGGAATGCCATTAAAGCCGCCCAGCAGCGCCTCGCCGATGTGGTATTCGCTGCCGGAGGTGGAGTTAACCCAGTTAAACAGCACCAGACTCACCGCTAGCGTGATGGCGCCGAGATAGACATCGCTGACGCCGCCATAAAAAATCACATAGCCGAGCAGCAGCGAGAACAGCGTTGGCAGCAGCACCGCCATCACCACCGCCCAGGTCGAATCGCCCCAGTTGATGGCGCAAATCGCATAGGTATAAGCCCCTAAACCAAAAAACGCCGCCTGACCAAAGCACAGGATGCCGCCGTAGCCCCAGATAAACGCCAGGCTCAGCGACAACAAACCCATCACCAGAAACACCGTCAGGGACAGCAAGGTGTAGAGCTCGATCGCGCCTGACAGCCACAGCGCCACCAGCACCATCGCCAGTGAGGTGATGACAATCTGGATCTTTTCCGAGAACAGTTTCATTACAGCGATCTCCTGAAGAAGCGTCCGGTGATGCCCTGCGGCAGCAAGCGCAGCAGCACAATGGCGCTCAGCAATAGCGCAACCGCACCAAACACCGGCGTGGAGAAGTACGTCACCAGCTGCGAAATGGTGCCGAACAGCGTCGAGGCGGAGAGCGTACCGGCGATGATGGCGCTGCCACCGCCAATCACCGTGATAAAGGCTTTTGCGATAAAGCTGACGCCGATGGTCGGGATCACGCCGGTAATCGGTGCTAACAGCGCGCCGCCCAAACCCGACAGCGCCGCGCCCAGGCCAAACGTCAGGCTGTAGATCTTGCCCGGATTGCTGCCGAGCGCCGCCGCCATGCGCGCATTCTGCATGGTGGCGCGCGCGCACAAACCTAAAGTGGTAAAGCGCAGCAGCAACCACAGCGCGCCGAGCAAGCCGACCGCAAACACAATCATGAACAGCGAATAACCGCTGGTGCTGTAGCTGCCGATGCTGACGCTGGGCAGCGGTGAACTGATGCCCAGCGTGGTGTTGCCGAACAGCATGGTGGCGGCACCAATCAGCGCCAGGCTCAGCCCCCACGTCGCCAGCATGGTGTCGATCATCCGTCCATACAGATGACGGATAATCACGCGCTCAATCACCGCGCCAAACACGCCCACGGTGAGCGGCGCGATCACCAGCATCGAAATCCAGATCGGCACGCCCCATTGATTGGTGGCGAGAATGGCGCTGTAGCCGCCCAGCATCATGAATTCGCCGTGCGCCATATTGACGATTTTCATCATGCCGAACACCACCGCCAGCCCGACGCTCATGATCACCAGCACGGCGATGGCATTGAGCACTTCAATGGCGTAGATAATGAACAGATCCATAGCGGCTCCTGTTACAGCTCAATTTGATACTGTTTGGTATCGCGCGGATTTTTCTTCAGATCGCACACCATCGCGGTATCCACCGGCGCTTGATCGGTGAAGGTTTCCAGAATTTTCATCTGATGGTTTTCCACTTCGGCGATATGCACATCCAGCGAACAGTGATGCGTCGCCGGATCAACGCTCAGCTTGCCGCTCGGCGAGGTCAGCGTGACGCCGGACTCCAGTGCCTCAATCACCTTCATGCGGTCGATATCGCCCGCTTTGCGCACCCCTTCCGCCCAGATCAACATGCCCTGATAAGCGCCCATCGCGAGGTCGCTGATGTACGGCGTATTCGCGCCGTAGCGCGCATGGAATCGCTCGACGAACGCTTTGTTTTCCGGCGAGGGAATTTCCTGCATATAGTTGGCGGCCACCAGGATGCCGTTGCTCTCTTCCGGTGACAGAATGATATGTTCGTTCCCACCGCCAAACACCGTGGAGGCAATCGGGATCTTGCCGCTCATACCGGCGGCATGCCACTGGCGATAGAAGGAGATGTGCGCGCCACCGACCAGCGCTGACCACACCATGTCGGGTTTGGCGCTCTGAATTTTAGAGATCGCCGCACCAAAATCGGTGACATCCAGCGGGAAGAATTCAACTGCCATCACTTCGCCGCCGTTATCGTGCACCGACTTTTTCACCCACGCCGAGACGATTTGGCCGTAGTTATAATCTGCCGCCAGCACGTAGACTTTTTTGCCCCACTTCTTCACCGCATAAGGCACCAGTTTTTCCACGGTTTGCGCCGGCGTCGAACCGGAAGAGAAGTAGTTGCGATCGCATACGCCGCCTTCATATTGCGCCGGATAAAAATAGAGCGAACGAAAACGATCCAGCACCGGACGAATAACTTCACGCGAGGCCGAGGTAATGCCGCCGTGCACCACCGCCACTTTATCTTTCAGCGCCGCCTGCTGCGCATATTGCGCATAAAGCTGCATATTGGATTGCGCATCGTAATTAATCACCTGTAACGGGCGACCTAATAAACCACCCGCTGCGTTGATCTCCTCCGCTGCCAGATTAATGGCGTTCGACATCGGCTTGCCGTAGATATCGAGCCCGCCGGATAAGTCGAGAATACTGGCGATTTTGATGGCGTCTTTGCTGTCAGCGGCGAAAGAAAATTTAGGCGCAACGCCCGCTGCCAGGCCTAATGCCGAAACTGCTGAACCCTGGATAAATGAACGACGACTAATAGCCATAGCAACCTCTTGAAAAGAGAAGGATAAAATAGGAGTGTTTCCGGGAGGCCGGAGAGAATAAAAGCGATCGGCAGACGGCGCTGTCTGCATTAACAAGAGGGTTGCCACATCGTTGGGGCGTTATTTTTTATAAAGCAAGAAGTGGGCCAAATAAATTAGACACCGCACCTACACGTAGCGGCGCGATTAATCGCGCAATAAATTGCGCCGCTACGACAATGTGCGCACTGTTAAATGGCAATTGGCACCAATTAGGTGCGCGGTCGCCATAAATGGCGACCCTACAAAACCGATAATGTCGCCATTTATGGCGACCAAAATTAATCACTCAATTAAAAAACTTAATATCCGTCGGCGTGGCAATCTTCGCCACTTCACCCGCCGCTTTCAGCACACCGCTTTCTGCATCGAAATGGAACAGAGTGATGTTATTGGTGAACACGTTTGCCACATAAAGGTATTTGCCGCTGGCATCAAAGGCGAAAGCGCGTGGTTCAATACCATCCGCTTTGTAGCGCACTGGCGATCCCAGTGAACCATCCTGCTCAATGCGGAACACCACTAGGCTGTTATCCGAACCGCGATTAGCCGCAATCACAAACTTGCCGTTCGGGCTGAGGATAATGCCGCCGCCGCTGCGATACTCGGCGCTGCTGTTTTCCGTATTCAGTTTGACCTTAGCCTGCTGCTCCAGACGATCGTCCTGCACCGCAAACACCACCACTTCACCGGCCATTTCGGTAGTGACATAGGCGTGTTTGCCATCCGGTGAAAACACCATGTGGCGCGGGCCAGAACCGGCCGGGAAGGTGACATCGCGTGAAGTATCCGCTTGCAGCGGCTGAGCGTTGCCCGCGTGATAGGCATAAGCGTGCAGTTTGTCGCCGCCGAGATCCGCGGCGTAAAGGTATTTGCCATCATGAGTGAACGTGGTGGAGTGCGCATGCCCGCTATCCTGACGATCTTTCACCGCACCGCTGCCGCTGGCAAACGGGAAATTCTGCGCCTGCTCGCCGAGCGAACCGTCGTGATGAATCGGGAAGACCGCCACGCTGGCACCACCTTTTGCCACCGAATAGTTGGCGACAAACAGGAATTTCCCGTCCGGGCTGATGGTGGCATGCGTTGGCTGCTGGCCGTGGCTATCCACCGCATTGATGACGCGCACCTTGCCGCTGTGATCAATCGCCAGCGCAGTTACAGCTCCGACGTTTTCTTCATTGGTGGTGTAGGCAAAACGCCCGTCGTGCGATTTCACAATCCACGATGGGCTTTTCATTTTGATGAAATCGAGCGGCGTCAGCGTGCCGTCGCTATTGACCTTCAAACGGTATAAACCTTCGCTGGGATGACCTGGATTTTGCACTAACGGCGCATCCGGGATGCTGGTCCATGTGCCCACTAAGGCCGTTTGGTTGTGATGTTCCGCTGCAGTTGCCATTGCACTTCCCGCTAATGTGAAAACAGCTAGCGATAATGCCACGCTTAAACGTGACGCCAAAACGCCAGACACAGTTTTATTGTGATTTTTCATTGTCGTACCCACCATAATCGGAATGTTCTTTATAAAAATCGTTAGTCGAGTTGGATTTTTTATTGTGATTGCGCCGATGCTGCAGGCCGCATAACGACTATAGTGGGATTGCTTTGATTCGCGCCGAACGGGCGTGATCGTGTTCACATTATCGTGGATTCATCCGCAGTTAGAGCACGATTACCTCCAAACGTGTCAGTCGGAATAGCACAAATGCGTAATTCTTATAATTACTGTGTTTTACCGGCATGCTTTAATGATGCCCTCTTAACATGCCAGGGATGCTGACGTTGCTATGCTGCAGTTTTCAAATGGTTTTCTGCTGAGTTTGTCGTTGTGCCTTGATATCGGTCTCGCCAATATCGCCATGATCACGCTGGCGATGCAACGTGGCTATTTTCACGGTTTTTGGTTGGGGATTGGCACCTGCATTGGTGACTTAATCTATGCGGTGCTGGCGTTGGCGGGCATGGCGATTGTGTTGCAGTTCACCGCCGTGCGCTGGGTATTGTGGATTGGCGGCGGTGTGATGCTGCTGTGGTTTGCCGGGAAAATGTTGTATGCGGCGTTGCAGAAGCAGGCTGCACTGCCGGAAACCGAACAACAGCCCTATCGATCGCTGCTGCGCGAGTTCAGTCGTGGCGTGATGCTGGCGATGTCATCGCCGACCGCGATTTTGTGGTTTGCCAGCGTTGGCGGTGCATTGATTTCCCGTATGGGACACGGCAGCGCGGCGGCAACCTCATCGTTTCTTGGTGGCTTCTTTATTGCTGGCGTGGTGTGGACCTGCGTGCTGTGCCTGGTCGGTAGCATGGGCGGCAAGTTGCTGGGGCAGCGTTTGTTGAAGTATTCCTATCTTGCTTCTGCGTTGATTTTTGTTTATTTCGCCATCTATGTGATTTGGTCGGGTTATCGGGAATTTATTCTGGTTTGATAGATTGTTGTTATTACAGAAAGCACAGATCGTAGCGGCGCAATTTATTGCGCGATAAATCGCGCCGCTACGGAATGTGCGTAGATTTATTCTTGTGCGTAAATAATCGCCATTACGCCATTCATGGCGACCGCAACCAAAATCACAATCCGGCAATCCGTTTCAAATCCGCTTCCGCACCTGGCGCAACCGCCAATACCTGCGCACCTTTCAGCAAACGTTCGCCTTCGGTGTTGAACGGGTGATACCAGCCGCCCGCCTCTTTCACCAGGCAATAACCGGCCAGGCAATCCCATGCATGCATATAGGGTTCGTAATAACCCACCACGCGCCCGGCCGCGACCCACGCCAGCATCAATGCGCCGGATCCAATGCGGATAAAATTCCCGCCGGCCGCCAGCAGCGACGCAAGGATTTTCCCCACTTCATCCGGGCTAACGTGGCTGTTGGCACCAAAACCGGTGACATGGTTTTGCAGCGTGCGACTGGCATCCACCTGCAAGCGCTTACCGTTGAGCGTGGCGCCCTGTCCAATCGCCGCCACGTAACACTCCTGATAAGTGGGCGCGAAAATCACGCCAATCACCGGCACGCCGTCGTGCAACACCGCCACGGACACGCACCAGTTCGGCATGCCGTTGAGGAACGGGCTGGTGCCGTCGATCGGATCAACCACCCACGTATAACCCGATGAACCTTCCTGCAATCCGTACTCTTCCCCGAGAAAACCGTCGTCGGCAAACTGCGCGCGAATCTGCTGGTCGATCATCTGTTCCACTTCGCGGTCAGCGCGCGACACCACATCCTGCAAATCGTATTTGGTCTCGACCACCAAAGTTTCACGCTGATGGAAATACTCCAGCGCCTTCGCGCCGCCGGCGCGTGCCACCTTCTCCGCTAAAATCAGGCGCGATAACAGCGGGTCATTGTCTAATTCACTCATCATCCATCCTCAAATTAACCGGCAATCAGGGCCAAACCCTGAGGTTTAAAATCAATCGCGACGTTCGATGCCAGCGGCAACTGCTGCTCCATCTCGGCATCGACAATAAACAACGAACCCAATTCGGTGGCGACTTCATATTCGATATGGTCGCCGAGCCACGTGCTGTGCGTCACTTCGCCGCGCAGGGCACCCGCGCCTTCTCCGCGCAGCGTAATAAACTGCGGTCGCACCGACAGCTGGGCCGCGCCGGTTTTCAAGCCGTTGCCGCGCACGCGATAGCGCTGGCTGCCGAGTCGCACCAGCGCTTCGCTGCCATCAAGCTGCTCGACTTCGCACGGCAGAATATTGGCCTCGCCCATAAAGTCGGCGATAAACACCGAGTTCGGCGCGTGATAGAGACTTTCCGGCGCGCCCTGCTGGGCAATATCACCCTCTTTCATGACAATAATCTTATCGGAGACCGCCAGCGCCTCTTCCTGATCGTGCGTGACGTACACCGCCGTGAAACCGAGCCGCTGTTGCAGATCGCGGATATCGGTGCGCACCCGGCGACGCAAACGCTCATCGAGATTCGAGAGCGGCTCATCCAGCAGCAGCACCTGCGGCTCCAGCACCAGCGCGCGCGCCACCGCAATGCGCTGTTGCTGCCCGCCAGAAAGCTCAGACGGCAATCGCTGGCCCTGATGTTCAAGGCCCACCAGCTTCAACCCTTCGCGCGCGCGGTCCTGCGCTTCACGCTTATTCATACCCGACGACTGCAAGCCATACATGATGTTGTCGAGCGCGCTCATGTGCGGGAACAGCGCGTAAGACTGAAACACCATCGCCACGTCGCGCTCGTTGGCGGGCAAGTTGGTGACATCTTTGCCACCGATCAAAATGCGTCCGGCGGTGGGATGCTCCAGCCCGGCCAGCAGGCGCAGCGTGGTGGTTTTGCCGCAGCCGGACGGACCCAGCAGCGTCACCAGCGTGCCGGGCTCCACCGTCAGCGAGAGATCGGGAATCGCATCAAAACCGGCAAAGCGTTTAGAGACGTGTTCAAACACTACAGATCCAGCGGTTACGCGTGTCATACGGCTCTCTCCTGGGTTAATGAGGTTGTAGCGGGCGGCACCGCAATATCGACCGGACGGGCCACGCGGCGCAGACGCCGTTCGCCCACCAGCCACTGGAACATGCCGATGATCAGCAGCATCACGACAATCAAGACGGTTGAGTAAGCAATTGCCACACCGTATTCGCCGTTTTCCACCAGCCCGACGATGTAAGAGGTTGCCATGTTGTATTGCGCGCTCACGAGGAAGATCACCGCACTGATTGAGGTAATGGCGCGCACGAAGGCGTAGACCAGCGCGGCGCTAATGGCCGGTTTCAGCAGCGGCAGCACCACTTTGCGCAGCGTGCGGAAGCTATTGGCACCCAGCGTTAATGACGCTTCATCAAGACTTTTATCCAGCTGGCTCATCGCCGCGATGCCGCCGCGCACGCCAACCGGCATGTTGCGGAATACAAAGCAGGCAACGAGAATCATCGCGGTACCGGTGATCTCCAGCGGCGGCAGGTTATACGCCATCACATAACTGACGCCGATAACGGTGCCGGGAATGGCGAAGCTCAGCATCAGCAGGAACTCAAAGGTCTGTCGACCGGCGAACTTCTGGCGCACAATCAGCCATGCGGTGAGCAGGCCGACAATCGCCGTCAGCGGTGCGGCAATCAGCGCGATCTCCAGCGTGGTCCAGAACGAGTTCCACGCCACGCCGCTCCACAGCAGATGCCCGTCGCTGAAGCTGACGCCGAAGGCGCGCACGTAATGCTCGATGGTCAGCGCATCATTCAATCCCCACGACTGCACAAAGCCGCCGACCACAATCATGCCGTAGATCACCAGCGTGAACAGGCCCCACGGAATCACCATGCCGTACACGCCAAAGCGCAGCACGCGCGGCAGCTGCACATGTTTGCCGCCATCGCCTTTGCCGGTAACGGTGGCGAAATTCTTGCCGCCGAGCCACCAGCGCTGCAGCACAAAGGCCGTCAGCGTGAAGCACAGCAGAATCATCGCCAGCACCGCCGCGCGGCTCGGATCGTTCTGTGCGCCAACCACCGAGAAGAAGATCTCAGTGGAGAGCACGCCGTGACTGCCGCCCAGCACCATCGGGTTACCGAAATCGGCCATGCTTTCGATAAAGCTAATCAGAAAGGCGTTGGCTAAACCCGGCGCCATCAGCGGCAGCGAGACGCGTGTAAAGGTGCGCCAGCGATTGGCACGCAGCGTTTGTGATGCCTCTTCCAGCGACGGACTGACGCCTTCCACCACGCCAATCAGCACCAGAAACGCAATCGGCGTGAACGATAAAACCTGCGCAATCCAGATGCCGGTTAAGCCATACAGCCAGCGGCCCGGTTCGATGCCAAACAGCGCCGCCAGATGTTCGGTTACCACGCCGGAGCGGCCAAACAGCAGGATCAGCGCCAGACCAATCACAAACGGCGGCGTGATGATCGGCAGAATGGTCAGCATGCGTAGCGCTTTCTTAAACGGCAGCGGCGTGCGCGTGGCGGCTAAAGCAAACGCCAAACCGAGCAGCGTTGATCCGGCAGCGGTCATCAGCGCCAGCCACAACGTGCGCCATGCGGTGCCGCAGGTGCCGCCCGACAAACAGGACAGGCTCCAAATCGACGGGTCCTGAATGTTGCTGATTAAGCCATCCGGCTTGAAGCTGCCGTCCACGTCCTGTACCGACACCACAAACATGCTGAGCACCGGATAGAGCACGAATATGCTCACCAGCGCGGTGAGCAGCACCAGCGACGCCACCACAAAGGCGTCGCCTTTCATCACGCCGCGTTCGGCCAGCGCGAAGGAGAACAGCAGCAGGAAAGTGGTCAGCAACAGCAGCGCACCCGCGCCCATCGCCGGCTGGCCCGATGCGAGCGCGCCGAAGCGGTTTTCCAGCCACAGCCAGCTCCAGCCGCTGTAGCCAATGGCGTGACCTTCGATGATGAGGAACAGCACGCCAAGCGCACTGAACAGCAGCAGCAAACGGCTGCGCGCCGTGCCCGGCAGGATGCCGCAGCCGGCGCACAGCACGAACAGCGCGATGGCGATGATTAGCCACGGATGTTCACCCACTTGCCACAGCGCGGGCGCGTTGGCGCTGTCGCTCCACAGGCTGGTTAACCAGCCGCTGCTGAAGAAACCGGCTTCCAGGCTGAACCACGGCAGCAGCAGTAACGCCACTGCGCCGATGATCAGCGCGCCTGTCAGACGGCGATTATTTGCATTCATCCAATCCCCCAAATCGTCATTGCGAGCACGTATCCGTAGCGGCGCGATTTATCGCGCGTTTTTGATTTCATCAATCGAACCGCATGCACCGACGAACATCGCGCAATGAATTGCGCCGCTACGGTGTGAGCAAATTCTCTTACTGCGCGCTGGCACCGATCTCTTTATCCCAACGTCCCAACAACGCTTTACGTTTGGCCGAATCGCCGTAGGTCTTGAAGTCGTAATCGATCAATTTGATGTTCTCAAAGCGCGGCGCGTACTCTGAAATCTCCGCGTTACGGTTCGACGGCAGCTGGAAGGATTTGGCCTCTTTCATATGCGATTGCGCTTCGGCGCTCAGCGCCCAGTCGTACCAGACTTTAGCGTTGGCGAGGTTACGCGCCCCTTTAACAATCGACATTGAGCCAATCTCATAGCCGGTACCTTCGCACGGCGCGACGGTCTTGATCGGGAAACCATCGACTTCCATCGCCACCGCATCATGCATAAACACGATGCCGACGGTGGTTTCGCCACGCGCCGCCGACTTCACCGGCGCGGAGCCCGATTTGGTGTATTGCGAAATATTGGCGTTAAGCTTTTTCAGGTAATCAAAGGCCTGATCTTCACCCATGATCTGCACCAGCGTCGCCAGCGTGTTGTAGGCCGTGCCCGACGAGTTCGGGTTGGCGATTTGAATCTCGCCTTTAAAGCTTGGGTCCAGCAAATCGGCCCAGCATTTCGGCTCTTTCAGCTTTTTCGACGCCAGTAATTTGGTGTTGTAACCCCAACCGAGCGCGCCAGCGTAAATGCCCACCGTGCGGTAACTGGAGTTTTCCGCCTGCTTCTGCGCCCAATCCTGCTGCTGATCGAGCAGCGGCGATTTGTACGGCTGCGTCAGCCCCTCTTCCGCCGCCTGCATATGTGGATCGCCGGTGCCCGCCCACCAGATATCGGTGCGCGGATTGCGTGCTTCGCTGCGCAGACGTGCATAAGCTTCGCCCGCCGAGAGGCGCACCATGCTGACTTTGATATCCGGATGCGCTTTGCTGAAGATGTTGGTCATGTGCTCGCACACCACCACATCGGCGGAGCAAACCATGTTCAGATTGCCCGCTGCCGAGGCGGCAAACGGCAGTGCAGTGCAACAGAGGGATAGCGCGATGGCCATTGAGGTGACTCGCATAGTGTTCTCCTGGATTGTAGGGTTGGTGCTTCATTGGCACCTTTTCTTGCACGTGTGTGCAAAGTAGTAATGAACAAGAAATGTCCTGTCAAACACCACGCTGCGCAATTGTTAGGCGATGTCACAAAAATGCAACAAATGAGATCTAAAGCGGTTTGCACAGCTTTGCAATCTGAGGCAGACTCAGTTGCAGCCAGATTGTGAAGAGGTGTTGAGCATGCAGCATGAGAAAGCGGTGGTAAGCGCGCAGGATGTCGCTGAACGCGCGGGCGTTTCGCGCTCGGCGGTGTCGCGCGCCTTTACGCCGGGCGCCAGCGTGTCACCGGCAACGCGTGAACGGGTGATGAAGGCGGCGGAAGAGTTGGGTTATCACGTCAATCATCTGGCGCGCGGTCTGGTGCGCAATCGCAGCAGCATTGTCTGCCTGATCGTCTCGGAAATCGCCACGCCCTATCGCGCCAGTCTGGTGCGCTGGCTGACGCAGTTTTTGCAGGAAGCGGGCAAAGTGGCGATGCTGATCAACACCGATCGCTCGGATAACAGCGTTTCAGCGGCACTGCAGCAGGCGATTAATTTCCGCGCCGATGCCTCAATCATTCTCTCCGGCATGCCGGATCGCACCATCACGCGCCAGTGTTACAAGCACGGCCAGCGCATCATTTTGATTAACCGCGACGAAGCGCTGCCGGGCTCGCTTAGCATCAATCTCGATGCCGAAAGCGCCGCACAAACGGCGGTGATGGCGTTTCAGCGCGCCGGTTGTCAGCATCTGGCGTTTGCCAATTCGCTGGCGGGCACGCCGAGCCTGAAAAAGCGCGAAGACACCTTTGTCCTGGCGGCCGAACGGGCGGGATTAAGCGTGACCATCGAACGATTTGGTACCACTTCGTACGAGAGCGGACAGATTCTGGCGCACCGCTTGCTGACGCGTCATCAGCGGCCCGACGGCGTGTTTTGCGTCACTGATTTGGTGGCCTGCGGCTTTATGGATGAAGCGCGCCACCGCTTTGCCCTGCGCGTGCCGGAAGATCTCTGTTTGATCGGTTACGACAACATCGCGCAGGCCGGTTGGTCATCCTACAATCTCACCACGTTTTCCCAGCCGGTTGAGCAGTTCGCGCAGGATGCGGTGAAGTGGTTGATACAAACCGAGCAGGAGGAAACCGGCTTCACGCCGCAAGGTGAACAACAGCACGATAGCCTGCTGTATCAGGCCGATGTGGTGTGGCGTGGATCGGTGCGCGGCGGCTGACAAACACTTTTTACCACGCCGCGCAGCCAACGATGCGCCGCGTCATTTTCCAGTCGCGGATGCCACAGCTGTGACACGGTCATTTCTGGCGTGGCGAACGGCAGTTCAAACATCGCTAAGCGGGTGCTTTTTTTGATCAACGGATGATGCAGAAACAGCGAACGCGGCACTAATGCGACGAGATCCGATTCCTGCGCCAGCGCCACCGCGCTGGAGAATGCCGCTACCACCGCCGCCACTTTGCGGGTTAATCCAGCCTGCTGCAGCGCATCATGAATCGGCCCGCCAAGCTCACCGCGCCGTGACGCCACGATATGACCAAAGGCCGCGAACTGGGTGATATCCCGCTGCTGCGTGAGCGGATGTCCGGCGCGCACCACGCCAACGAAGCTATCGCGGAACAGCGCCTGCAGGCGAATCTCCGGGCCCATATTGCCCAGCACGCCAATCTCCAGATCGATGTTGCCTTCACGCAAATCGCGCGCGCTTTTTTCCGGCTTGGGCACAAAACTCAGCCACGCGTGCGGTGCCTGGTGCGCCACGGCAGCGATCAGCGCGCTGCCAAAGGCTTCGACGAATCCTTCATTGGTACGCAGGGTGAAACCGCGGTCTAACTGATGCAGATTCAGCGACTGCGCCGTCGGGCTTAACACCGCTCGCGCCTCGCGAACCGTGTGATGCGTGCGCTCGCGGATCGCTTCGGCATACGGTGTCAGCACCATGTTGCGTCCGGCGCGCACTAACAGCGCATCGCCGGTGGTGGCGCGTAAGCGTCCCAGCGTGCGGCTCATCGCCGATTCACTCAACCCCAAACGGCGGGCAGCGCCAATTACGCTGCCTTCAATCAGCAGCGCATCCAAAGCAATTAACAGGTTCAGATCGGCATCATTCATGCGGTTTATCCTCGCCGATTCGGCATTTTAAGACAAGGCGTCTGGCGCAGGTTAATACTGCGAGTGCTGCGCGTTCCGCCTGCCCTCGCCCGGCGCTACACTCTTCTTATCGCAAACACCGAGGAGAACATCATGAAGATATTACTGATTGGCGCATCGCGTGGCCTGGGTTTAGCGCTGGCGGAAACCATGCTGCAGCGCGGTTATCAGGTGGTCGCCACCGGACGTGAAAACTCGACCGGGAATTTGCAGCAGCTGGCCGATCGCTCCCCCTCACAGCTGACGGTGGAGAGCGTGGATATCAACGAACCGGAACAGGTCGAAGCGCTGCATACGCGGCTGGCGGATCGGCAGTTCGATATGCTGTTCGTCAACGCGGGGGTGAAAAATGATGACCGCGAAACCATCGCCGATGTCTCTACTGAAGAGTTTACCCGCGTGATGGTGACCAACGCGCTCAGCCCGCTACGGGTGATCGAGACCTTTAAAGATCGCGTCACGGCCAGCGGCACTATTGCGGTGATGTCATCCGGCCAGGGCAGTTTGACCAACAACACCAACGGTAATTACGAGGTGTATCGCGGCAGCAAAGCGGCGCTGAATATGTTTATGCGCAGCTTCGCCGCACGCAGCGCCGGCGATCGCACGCTGTTGCTGATGGCGCCCGGCTGGGTGCGCACCGATATGGGCGGCCCGGAAGCGCGCCTGACCATTGAGGAGAGCATCCCGAATTTGCTGAACACCATGGAAAGTTATGCTGGGCGACGCGGGATTCATTATCTGGATTATTTAGGCCGCGTGGTGCCGTGGTAAGTGCGAATTAGATTTATGCACATATTTATCGCGCTGTTTTAAAAGGCGCGCAATGAATTGTGTAATGCCGATCAGTTTAGCATCGCATCACATCACGGCACATTTCGTAGCGGCGCGATTTATCGCGCAATGAATTGCGCCGCTACGGATCATCCGTAGATTTACGCTGTATCAGCCCGCGCAGAATATCCCGCAGCCAGCGGTTGGCGGCATCTTCGCTGCGCGCGTTGTGCCACAGCAGCGACACTTCATAATCCGGCATGCTCACCGGCACGGGCGCGGCGCTCAGACCGTATAAATCGCACCAGGATGGCACCAAACCCTGCGGCACCGTAGCGAACAGCGGCAAACGCTTAAGCAGCATCGGCAACGCGGAAAAGTTCGGCGTCACATAGCGCACGCGCCGCGCCACACCTTGCTGTTGCAGCTGCCGATCCAGCGCGCTTTCGCTCACACCGCGATACGACACCAGCGCATGCTCGTAACTCACGAACTGCTGCAACGTCAGCGGCGCATCGAGTTCAATTTGCTGCCGATGCCAAACCGTGCTGAAACCGGCGCGCAGGATCTTTTCGCGCGTGAGATCGCGGCTGGTTTCATTGCCGACCGTTATCACCACATCCGCCTGCTGCTGCTCCATCAGCGGAATCGCCTGCCACGGATCGGTGGCGATTACTTTCACATCAATATTCGGCGCCACGCGGGCCAGTTCTGCCAGCAGATCCGGCATCAGCCAATGCTCCAGCCAGTCGCTCATGCCAATACGAAAACTGTAGCTATCTTCTGCCGCGTTAAACGGCTGCTGCGTGAAGATCACGCGATGCAGATCCTGCATCAGCGGCGCGAACTGCTGCACCAGCTGTTCGGCGCGCGGCGTTGGCGTCATGCCGTTTGAGGCGCGCACAAACAGCGGATCGTCAAACATCTCGCGCAGCCGTTTTAGCGCCGCGCTTACCGCCGGTTGTCCAAGATAGAGCCGATTTGCCGCCTGCGTGACGCTGCGCACCTCGTACATCACCAGCAACACCACCAGCAAATTCAGGTCGATGCGCGAGAAATCATTTTCGTTGATGCATTGCATGATTTTAATCGATTTAAATAATGATATTACCGCCAGTATAGTGAGGCTTCTTCGCAGCAACCAAAAAATTTAGGAGCACCTCATGACGATTCGCGTCGGCGATTGCCTGATTACCAAAGTGAGCGAACAAACCGCCGCCTTCCCGCTGGGCGTGCTGTTTACGCCGCATCGCGCGGAAATGAGTGACGAATTAGCAGAGCAGCCCGCCGAGATGTCGATTCATAGCTGGGTGGTGCGCACCGGTGAACACACCATCATTATCGATACCGCCACCGGCAACGGCCGCAACCGCGATAACAAGCCGCTGTTTCACCAGCTGAATACGCCGTATGCCACAAACCTCGCGCAGGCGGGCGTTGATCCGGCGGAAGTGACGCTGGTGCTGATGACGCACATTCATACCGATCACGTTGGCTGGAACACCCATCAACAAGACGGCGAATGGCAGCCGATGTTCCCGCATGCGCGCTATATCTGCTCGGCGCGGGAACTGGCGCACTGTCAGCAGAATCCAGCGGCGCGGGAACTCTATCGCGACAGCATTCTGCCGCTGATCGCGAGCGGACAGCTTGAGACCATTGATGTGCAGGATTCCCCGCTGTTTGCTGGCGTGCTGCGCTATCTCTCCACGCCGGGTCACAGCGTTGATCATGCATCGATCGTGCTGGAAAGCGCCGGTGAATCGGCAATCTTTGCCGGTGACGTGATGCACAATGCAATCCAGTTTCAGAACCCGCACTGGAACTCACTGTTTTGCGAGGATAGACCGCTGGCCGTTTCTTCGCGGCAACGCGTGATGGACTGGTGCGCACAACATCAGGCAATCTGGTTTAGCACTCACTTTAATGGCAGCTCGTGCGGACGCGTCACGCGCGACGGGCAATGGATTCCGCTGGAGGATTAACCTGATGCAATACGCTTATTATCTCACCGCTTCGATTAACGACTTACAGCAGGCGCTGACGCAGCGCAGGGTGAGCGCTCGCCAGTTAGCCACCTTCGCGCTGCAGCGCATTGCCGAGGTGGATCAGCCGCGCTACAACGCCATCACCTGGCTGTTTGCCGAACAAGCCTTAGCGGCGGCGGACGCCAGCGATGCGCGTCGTCAGCGCGGCGCAGTGGCGGGACGTCTGGAAGGTATTCCGCTGCTGATCAAAGACAATATCGAAGTGCAAGGCTGGCCAACCAGCGCCGGTTCGGTGCTGCTGCGTGAGGTTATCGCCAGCGATGATGCGCCGCTGGTTACCCGACTGAGAAAGGCAGGTGCGATTCTGATCGGCAAAACCGCCATGCATGAACTGGCCGCTGGCATCACCGGCGCGTCGTCGTTGAGCGGTTTTACCCACAATGCGTGGGTTGAGGGCCGATCGCCGGGCGGATCGAGCAGCGGTTCCGCCGTGGCGGTGGCGGCAGGTTATGTGCCGCTGGCGATCGGCAGCGATACCGCCGGATCGGTGCGTATTCCGGCAGCGTTTAACCATCTTTTTGGCCTGCGCATGACGCGCGGTGCAATCAGCATTAACGGCATTGTGCCGCTGTCGCCAACTCAGGATATTCCCGGCCCGCTGGCACGGTCGGCGGCGGATTTACGTTTAGCGTCTGAGATTTTGAGTGGACAACAGTTTGCGGAGAGCGATGAGCCGCTGCGCATCGGCATCTGGCAGGAAGGTTTTGCTGCCGAGGAAGGCGAGATTAATCAGGCGGTGCGCGCGGCGCTGGCAGATTTCGCGCCGCGTGAGGTGAGTTATCCGCAGCTGGAGACGTTGGCCGCTGAGGCCAACATCATCGGCTACGAATTTGCTGGCGCACTGGCGGCGTATCTGGCGGATAAACCGCAGGCGCAGAGCCGCACGCTGGCGGAAGTGGTGGCGTCCGGGCGCTATCATCCGCAGCTGGAGACGGTGTTTACCACGCGGGCACAGCATCCGGGCGTGGAGAGTGAAGGATATCGGCAGGTGCAGCAGCGTCAGCGCGATCTTTATTTGCAGCTGGCTGAATTTTTCGCCGCGCAGCAGATCAATCTGCTGGCTTATCCGGTGGTGCGCCATGCGCCGGTTAAGCACGGTGAGATGCAGGAAGGCAGCAACGCGCTGATTTCAGCGGTGACCGGCGCGCCGGCGATCAGCATTCCAGCGGGATTCAGCGCCGAAGGTTTGCCGATTGGGCTGGAGCTGCTGGCGCTGCGTGGGCGGGAAGATTTGTTGCTGAGTGCGGCGGATAAATTCAGGTGCGCATAAATGCGCACCCTACGGTCACCATGCCGGGTGAACACCCTGTTTACCCGTGCAACGCCAACCCCTTAATCGCCTTATCCACCGCTTTCTTCGGCCCGCGCAGCGCGATACCGACCAGATTCAAATTATCGGCATCCTCCGCCCTAAACACTTCGCGGTTCGCCGCGTCGTGGCCGGTGGAAAACATCGCTTCCACGTAAGGAATAATGGTTAACTCGCGCTCCAGCCCCTGACGGTGCGCACGCTGCAAACCGGCTAAATCCCCGGCAAACACCAGCATCGGCTGGCCCGCCATGTTGCCGTACTGTCGCGCTTTGGCATCAACATAAGGTTCGCCCATCATCTCGGGTGCGGCGGACGCCACGCCAGTAGCAAGAAACGCCACCACATTCAGGCGCTGCCAGGTGGCTAAATCATCACGTACGATCAGGGCGATTTTGGTATCAAACATCTGCAACAACTCTCCAATGACAACGAAAACCTCATCATCTAAGAGCAGGCGGGGAAGCGTATAGAACGTTTGTGCACTGACGTTGATATGCGGCGGGCGTCATGCGATAGGCGCGCTGAAACCAGCGGCCGAGATGGCTTTGGTCGGCAAATCCAACCTGCGCCGCCACCTGCACCGGCTCAATGCCCTGCGCCAGCAAGGTGCGTGCGCTGCGCAAACGCAAACGCACCAGATAGGCATGCGGCGATTGGCCGAACGCCTGTTTGAACTGGCGCGTCAGGCGAAACCGATCGATGCCGGAAAGGCGCGATAGCTCATCCAGACCAATATCCTGCTCCATAAAATCGTGCAGATAGTCGCGCAGCAGCTGCATCTGACGCATCGCTTCGCTGTGCTGCAGGCTGGGTTTGGTATCCAGATGGCGCGACAGCATGGTAAGCAAATGATCGAGGCTTTGATCGCGCGCCAACCGCCCTTCGCCCTGATGCACTGCAAACCAGGCTTGCTGAATCGCGCTGGCTAACAGCGCATCGTCAGTCAACGTGTGGCGGAAAGCGCCTTCGATATTCGACACATCGCCTAACCCACGACGTTGCATCATCTCCGCCACCCAACTCTGCGGCAGATAGAGCATCACGTAGGTGAAACCCTCAGCGTCCGGCGCATGTCCGTCGTGTACCGCGCCCGGTTCAATCAGAATCGCCCGGCCCGGCGTGCTGGTGTGCAGCGAACGATGGCAGTTGAAACGTTGTAAACCTTGCTGCGTCACGCCCACCAGCAGTTCGTCGTGATCGTGCGGATCGTAAGCGTGCCCGCGAAAGTGCGCGTTGACGCTTTCTATTCCGGTCTCATCGTCACGACGAAAATCAACCCAATCGTTATTGGCTGGCATAGGTAATCTCTGGCAAAGATATCAGGCATAGCCTAGCAGCCGAAACCATAGATAATCCAGCGGTAACAGCAACACCGCGCTAAGCACAAAAATCAGTGCGCACAGCTGTAAACCGGCCTTCGCCGGAACGTTGCCGAGTCCCATAGCCACCACCACCGGCGAAGCCTGATACGGCAGCAGCGGTGTGGCGTAGGCAAACACTTGCAGCATAATCACAGTGAGCAGTGGAAAACCGGAAGCGTTTGCCAGCTCTTGCGCCATCGGCGTCACCATCGCCGGAACGCCATTGGCGGTGAGCACAAAATTCAGCAGCGAGACTAGCGCATTGAGTACTGCGAAATTGCCGAATGAGGGATGATCCTGCAGCGGCAATACGTTAAGCATCGCGTTGGCGATCATCCGTCCCAAACCGGAATCTACCACCAGTGTAGCGACGCCAAGGATCCCGGCAATGTAAATGCAGGTGCGGAAATTCACCCCGCTGGCAAAGTCCTCGCTGGAGATAAAACCTACGCATGGCAGCAAACAGATACAGGCTGCCGCCAATCCCACCCACGCAGCCGGTAAGCCGTGCACGCTGTCGGTCATCCACAGCAGCAAGGTGATCGCCAGCAGGCCAATCAAGCGCCATTCGCTGCGGCTGAGCGCGGTTAAGCTGTCGCGCTGGTGAACCGCTTTGGGCTGCGCACGAAACAGAAAGAGCAGGCAACCTATCAATAACAATCCTTTAGCGATGCCCACCACCGGCATATGCAGCAACCACCACGGCAACCATTGTAGATGTAGCTGATACGCGCTTTCCGCCGCGCCGCTCAGCACCAGATTCGGCACGTTGGCGGGCAAAATACTGGCGGAGAGCTGGAACGTGCCAAATCCCACCGCCAGCGCCAGGCCAATACTGCCTCGACTGCCCGCTTTGATTCCCGCACGTTCGCCCATCGCCAGCACCACCGGCATGAGCAGCGCGATGCGTCCCATATTCGAGGGCATAACAAACGCCAGCAGATAAGTCAGCAGCACGGTGCCAGCAATCATACGCGGCCAGCTTTGACTAAGCGGCACCACCAGCCAGTTGGCCCAGCGCTGCGCCAAGCCGACTTTGCGAATCGCCGCGCCCAGTACAAAACCGCTGAGCACCAGCCAAAACGCCGACGAGGCAAAACCGCTGAATACGATGCTGGCGGGTGCCAGCTGTAGCAACATTGCCGCCGCGAAAAACAGCAGCGCGGTGACATATTCCGGCAAACGCGCGCTGGCCCACAGCAAAATGGTGATGGCCACCACCAGCGCGGTGAGCCAAAAGTTGAGATCTGAGGACATGGGTGAACTCCCTTTCTTTTTCAGGTCGCCATGAATGGCGTAATGCCGCTTACTTAAGCAATAAATTGCCTATGTATCCAGGTGCGCATGAATGCGCACCCTACGAAAACCTCGCCAAACAACTGTAGGGTCGCCATTCATGGCGACCGTTTTACGCTTGGCGACCCACCGAGAGGGTGCGGTTGCTGGTCGCCATGAATGGCGACCCTACGAGCTGAGGGATCCCCAGAAATA
>NZ_JACAPA010000046.1:0-61299 GCF_013385945.1 Pantoea sp. B9002 | reverse complement strand
GAGCCCCGTCCGTTCCGCCACTTAATTGATAAGCCCTGACTGAAAAGTCAGGGCTTTTTCATGTCTGCAATTTTGTCATTATTGTTGATAAAAAATCAAAATTCTTCTGCTTATAAGCGGATTTTTCAGCAACAATAAACCTGCCACAATAGTTCCCATCGAAACATAACGCTATACGATGAGGAAATCATGACAATCCCCGCCTTTGGTTTAGGTACTTTCCGTCTGCAAGACGACGTAGTAATCCATTCAGTTAAAACTGCGTTGGAACTTGGCTATCGCACAATTGATACTGCGCAAATCTATGAAAATGAAGCGGCTGTGGGTCAGGCGATCGCTGAGAGTGACGTAGCACGTGACGATTTGTTCGTTACCACTAAAATCTGGATCGAGAATCTTTCGGCTGAGAAGTTGATTCCCAGCTTGAAAGAGAGCCTTACAAAGCTGCGTACCGATTATGTCGATCTCACCTTGATCCACTGGCCTTCTCCGGGATCGGCGGTATCGGTGAAAGAGAGCATGTTGGCATTGATGGCAGCAAAAGAAGCAGGCCTGACGCGTCAAATTGGTATCTCAAACTTTCCCATTGCCCTGATGAAAGAGGCGATTGACGCAGTTGGCGTGGAAAATATTGCGACTAACCAGATTGAGCTGCATCCTTTCCTGCAGAATCGTCAGGTGGTTGATTTCGCAGAAAAGAATGGTCTTCACATCACTTCTTACATGACGTTGGCTTATGGAGAAGCGCTGAAGGATGAGGTAATTAATACCATTGCACAGAAGCACAAAGCTACTCCGGCACAGGTTGTTCTGGCATGGGCGATGAAGTTAGGTTACGCGGTGATCCCTTCATCAACCAAGCGTGAGAACCTGGCGAGCAACATGACAGCGGTTGATCTGCAGCTAGACGATCAAGATATGGCAAATATTGCCGCGCTGGATCGTCAGCAGCGCTTAGTGAGTCCTGAAGGTCTGGCACCACACTGGGATTAATCACTGCTTCCCTTTTCAGCCCTGCACTCGCCAGGGCTGATCTTTAACCCATTCACTTAGAAAATCGATAAACGCCCTGACGCGTTGGCTAACTCCCAAGTCACTGTAATAGACCGCATTAAAAGGCATCTCAACTGGAACGCGCTGTTCAGCAAGCAGTTCAATAAAAGTGCCATCCGCTATCTCTTTATCCACCATAAAATCTGATAAACACGCGATACCTTGATCGCCTAGCACTAGCTGTTTGAGCGTTTCGCCGCTATTAGATGACATACCCGGCGTGATGTCATAAAGATCGCCACCTTCATCTGCAACAGGCCAGCGATTTAAGCGTGGCGTTTCAACGAAGCCAAGGCATTGATGCTGCGCTAAATCAGCTGCCGCTACTGGTACGCCATATTTCGCCAAATAAGCCGGTGTGGCCACTAATTTGCGATAGCTAATAAAGAGCAGACGAGCGCGCAACGTGGAATCCGTCAAATTGCCAGCGCGAATCGCCACATCGACTTTACGTTCGATGAGGTTAATAAAGCTCTCCGACGAGATCAGCGATAACGTGACATCTGGATAGCGCTCACGAAACGGTTTAATCATCGGTAACAATAGATGCAGAATCACGGGTGTAGCAGCATCAATACGCAGTACGCCCTGAGGCGCTAGCTGACGTTCAATCAACTCGCTCTCGGCGGTTGACATCTCCTGCATCAACTTTTGCACGCGGCGAAAGTAATGCTCGCCTTCATGAGTGAGCGCTAGCTGACGCGTAGTACGCGTTAAGAGCGCGACACCCAGCTTATTCTCCAGTTTTTTAACCGTGCGACTCACCGCTGAATTAGCCATCTGCAACTGTTCTGCAGCGCGACTAAAGCTGCCGCTCTCCACTACAGCGATAAACACCTTAAGCTCATCTGACGATGCCTTCATTATCCCTCCAAAAGCAAAAGTCTATTTACACTTTGCATCTTTTTGTCATTAAAGCATGCGGCAATACTAACGCCCATCAAAACCTTAATGGGAGTTAATCATGCCACTTGCACTTTGGGCGCTGACTATCAGCGCCTATGCGATCGGAACGACAGAATTTGTTATTGTCGGTCTGATCCCAACCATCGCTGAACAACTCAGTATTACGCTGCCTTCCGCTGGAATGCTGGTTTCTATTTACGCTCTGGGTGTTGCCGTTGGCGCACCGGTGTTAACTGCTTTGACCGGTAAGTTAGCGCGCAAGCAATTATTAATGGGATTGATGGTGCTCTTCACCGTTGGCAACCTGGTTGCCTGGCTGGCACCAAACTATGAAACGCTGGTCATTGCCCGGCTGCTTACCGGCCTGGCGCACGGTGTGTTCTTCTCTGTCGGCTCGACGATTGCGACCAGCCTGGTGAGTAAAGAGAAGGCGGCGAGTGCCATTGCCATTATGTTTGGTGGTTTAACCGTAGCTTTGGTGACTGGCGTGCCGCTGGGTACGCTCATCGGGCAACACTTTGGCTGGCGTGAAAGTTTCCTGGCTGTGTCATTGCTGGGTGTGATCGCTCTGGTGGCAAGCCAACTGCTTATCCCGCGTAACATTGCTCAGCCACCGGCAACAACGCTGACCCAGCAGGCACGCGTGATGATCAATTCACGTCTGCTGCTGATCTATGCGATTACTGCGCTGGGTTATGGAGGCGTATTTACTGCCTTCACCTTCCTTGCGCCAATGATGCAGTCGCTGGCTGGCTTTTCACCTACCGCAGTCAGCATGATTCTGCTGGGTTATGGTGTGTCGGTCGCCATCGGTAATATCTGGGGCGGCAAGCTGGCCGATCGCCGTGGCGCGGTTCCTGCTTTGACACTGATCTTTATGGCGCTGGCCATTCTGCTGATGGTGTTCCAGTTCACCGCCAGCATGCACTTTATGTCAGTGGCGACAGTGTTAATTATGGGCATCTTCGCCTTTGCTAACGTGCCGGGTTTGCAGGTTTATGTGGTGCAGAAAGCAGAACACTATGCGCCAGGCGCGGTAGATGTTGCATCAGGTCTGAATATCGCGGCCTTCAATATCGGCATTGCTCTGGGTTCAACGGTAGGTGGTTATATTGTTGAACATTATGGACTGGCGCAAACGCCGTGGGTCGGTGCGGTGATTGTACTTGGCGCGCTGCTGCTGGTGCGATTGAGTGGCCAACTCGATAAACCTCAAACTGCGATTGCGATGGAATAACCCGCACAAAAGCCTGCCAGCTGGCAGGCTTTTGCATTGGTATGCTGTGAGGCGAATTCCGACAATCAAGAACACCAATTGAAACCCCGCGCTAAAATCCCTATAACAGTCAGGTGAAGTACGAGTCGTAAACCAGTCAGGCGGGAAAGTGCGGAAAAAAACTTATTCAATGCGTTATGTAGCAGGTCAGCCAGCAGAGCGGATTTTTCCGCCGGGGGCAATGCTGCATCCTGGGCAGGCATTACCGCCTGGCGCGCCCTTGCCAGCCGATCCGACACTGCGAGTTTTAGTCTGGAATATCTTCAAACAACAGCGTGCAGACTGGATGTCGGTGCTGCAGGGTTTTGGCAAAGATGCCCATCTTGTTCTGCTACAGGAGGCGCAGGCCACGCCCGAACTGGTCAAATTCGCCACCAGTAACTATCTCGCGGCCGATCAGGTGCCAGCCTTTGTCTTACCGCAACATCCTTCTGGCGTCATGACGTTGGCATCTGCGCATCCTGTGTACTGCTGCCCACTACGTGAACGTGAGCCGCTGCTGCGTTTGGCCAAATCTGCGCTGGTCACGGCATATCCGTTGCCCACTGGCGAAATGCTGATGGTGGTGAATATCCACGCCGTCAATTTCAGTCTCGGTGTCGATGTCTACAGCAAACAGCTGGGGCCGATTGGCGAACAGATTCAGCATCATCGCGGACCGGTGATCATGGCAGGGGATTTCAACGCCTGGAGCCGTCAACGAATGAATGCGCTGTATCGCTTTGCGCGGGAGATGTCTTTACGTGAGGTGAACTTCACCGATGACCATCGTCGAAAAGCTTTTGGGCGCCCACTGGATTTCGTCTTCTACCGCGATATGAAGGTCAGTGAAGCTTCTGTGCTGGTGACGCGCGCATCAGACCATAATCCGCTGCTGGTTGAGTTCAACTCTCTTTACGGTATCGAGCGTTAAGCTAATACGCTCGAGCTCCCGCCTCGTAACTGTCACAACGTTCAGCTGAAAATAATAGTGCGAAGGGCAAGTCAGTGTCTGAACAGGCAATAGGCAGAATTTAGCAGAAGCAGAAAATGAAAAAGGCTGACAAAAGTCAGCCTTTTCGGGGCATTAGGTATCAGGTGTTGCGCTATTATTCACAAACAGTGTGAGCTTGTCGCCCGGCTGAATGTCTTTAGCATCACTGTTCCAGCGCATAACGTCTTTGGTGTTCACACCGTGACGTTTAGCAATACTGGCAAAAGAATCACCCTTACGTACACGGTAGGTGATGCTGTTGCCGTTATCAGCCAATTGCGTGCTCGCTTTGCCGCTTACGGTCAGCGTTTGACCGGTACGAACTGAAGCGCTGCGCAGATTGTTCTGCTGTTTCAGTGCACTGACGCTAACGCCAAGCTTGCTGGCAATACCAGACAAGGTGTCGCCTTTGCGTACCGTGTAGCTATTTCCTGCCGCGCTGACTTTCGCCATCTCGGTAGGCTGCACGGAAGCGATATCACCGGAAGCCAGTGAATCGCGCAACTTAGCAACGTTGGACTTAGGCACCATAATGTAATGCGGTCCATTTGGCGCAGTGGCGCCATTTTTATAACCGGCATTAAATGTCTTCAGCTTGCTGAGAGACATACCGGCCATATCGGCGGCCTGTGTCAGTTCAATCTGCTGTCCCACTTCTACGCGAGCTAAAGCACGGCTCTCGTTCGGGGTCGGCAGTTTGATACCGTAACGCTTATTGTTCTTGAGAATCTCACTCAAGGCCAACATTTTAGGTACGTAAACCGTGGTCTCGCGGGGCAGCGATAAACTCCAGAAGTCAGTCGGCTTACCGCGCGCCTTATTCTGTTTCATCGCCTTCAGCACACGTCCTTCACCGCTGTTATAGGCGGCGATGGTCAATAACCAGTCACCGTCAAACATACCGTTCAGACGCTGCATCATGTCCAGCGCTACTTTGGTCGAGGCCACCACATCGCGGCGTCCGTCGTACCATTGGTTCTGTTTCAAACCATAGTTTTTGCCCGTTTGTGCAACAATCTGCCAGATGCCGGCGGCATTCGCAGAAGATGTTGCGTGTGGGTCAAAAGCGCTCTCCACTATGGGTAGCAGTACCAGTTCCATCGGCATTTTACGTTTCTGTATCTGCTCGACTATCCAGTACATGTACGGCTCTGCCCGTAATGTTACATCGTGGAGATAGCTCTTATTTTTTAAAAATTTTGTTTTTTGTTCGCGGATCCGGCTGTTTTCCGGAATCCCCATCTTCAACTCGTCACTAATGTGATTCCAGAGATCAGTATCTTCTGCGAGGCTTGTTCCATCATCCTGCCATCGCGGCGACAACAATCGATCTCCGTACTTTCCATTTTCACCTTGACCAGCTGAAGACAGACTCTGGGCATGCTGTACGGGGATATTGGCGTCATTCCTTGATGCCTGACATCCTACCAGCAAGACCGAGGCGAGTAAGATCGCTTTAGCCTTCATGTGTGTGTCAATAGTTCGCTTAAAAGACGAGCAACTATACGTGACGGTCCACCACAACACAACCTCAAAAATCAAAAGCGGTCTTTCTTCTCGCGTAGATCGGCGAAAGTTTGCCATAACGCTGACGATGACACATTAGTGCCTAAAGCCCGTTGTAAATCAGCATCTTGTGTGCGTAAAAATAAATTTATTTCCCGCTCTAAGGCCAGTTTTGTAGGTAAAGTAATGCGGTTTTCTGCGCGTAAGTCCTTAATTTGCTGATACCTTGCCAAAATTTTAGGGTCATGGGGCAGAATAGCCGCAGCAAACTTCATATTGGATAAAGTGTACTCATGCGCGCAGCAAACGAGAGTCTCTTCAGGCAGCTGATTAAGTTTTTGAAATGACTCGAACATTTGCTCTGCAGTGCCTTCAAATAAACGCCCGCAGCCGCCAGAAAACATCGTGTCACCACAGAAAAGATAAGGGGAGCTGAAATATGAGATATGTCCTAAAGTGTGACCGGGTGTTGCGATGACACGGAAATTTAGCCCAAGCAGAGTAAATTCATCACCTTCGGCCACAATACGCTTCGCCCCTTTATCTGCAGTTTCCTGAGGACCGAAAACCGCCACATCGGGATAGTGCTGCAACAGTTCATCCACGCCGCCAACGTGGTCGTGATGATGATGCGTCAGCAAAATCGCCACGGGTTGCCAACGATTGGCCCTGATTTTATCCAGCACCGGCTGTGCTTCGCCGGGATCGACAATCAAACACCTATTGTCATCGTCCGTCAGTGTCCAGATGTAGTTATCCTGCAATGCGGGAATGCTGGTAAGATTCATAAACACCTCTCAGGTCGTAGAAAAAGGAAAATGGTAGAGCATGAAGCCGGCTAAAACACGCCAAATCCTGACTGCACCGCGCTCCTGGCGCGATATGCCAATGGGAGACTATTTTCGCGACGCACTCACTCAGCAACTGCAGCCTTATCTCGGCAAGCTGTATGGCTTTCATATGCTTAAAATTGGCAGCCTCAGCGCAGAAATCAACACCAGCCAGTGTGCCATATCGCATCAGGTGAATGTGGGCATTGAGGGCGATGAGTTGCAGGTTATCGCCAATAACACACAATTACCCTTTGAATCTAAATCAGTTGATGCCTGTTTAATGGCGCACACGCTGGCGTGGAGTCAGGATCCGCACCGCGTGCTGCGCGAAGTGGATCGGGTATTGATCGATGATGGCTGGATGATCATCAGCGGCTTCAATCCTTTCAGTCTATTAGGGATTAGCAAAGGCATTCCGGGTTTGCACTCGCGCGCGCCGTGGAGTGGACGGATGTTCAGCCAGGTGCGGCTGCTCGACTGGCTGGGCCTGCTGAATTATGAAGTGGTTTACCGCACCCGTTTTCAGGTGGTGCCGTGGCATCGGCAGGGCGGCAGAGTGATCAGCGCGCATTTGCCGGCGCTCGGTTGTTTGAACATTGTGGTGGCACGTAAACGTACGTTCCCGTTAACGCCCACCAAAATGAAGAAGAATCTGAGTCAAAGCCAGCTACGGCAAACCGTTAACGTTACGCGCCAGTTTCGTGAAGTGAAGGATCAGGATTCAACCTGATAACCGATATCATCCTGAGTAGGATTTCCCGCCGCGCTGCGCGCCAGTTCGTCGCAGCGTTCGTTCTCCGGATGCCCAGCGTGGCCTTTTACCCATTCCCACTTAATTTCATGGTTGCTGAGCGCCAGATCGAGGCGTTTCCACAGATCGACATTTTTCACCGGTTTTTTATCGGCGGTTTTCCAGCCGCGCTTCTTCCAGTTATGGATCCAACTGGTGATGCCTTGACGCACATATTGGCTATCAGTGCTGATCACCACGTCACACGGCTGCTTTAACGCTTCGAGCGCCACAATAGCCGCCATCATTTCCATGCGATTGTTGGTGGTGAGGCGATAACCTGTACTGAACTCTTTTTCATGCGCACCATAACGTAAAATGGCGCCATAACCGCCGGGGCCGGGATTACCCAGGCAAGATCCATCGGTGAATATTTCTACCTGTTTGCGCATCTCTGGTAGACTTCCTTCTGACAAAACGCCAAGTCTGACATAAAACGAGTCCTATGAGCACTGCAAATAACCGCCAGATCGTCCTCGATACTGAAACCACCGGCATGAACATGATCGGTGTGCATTATGAAGGACATCGCATCATTGAAATTGGTGCGGTTGAGGTGATCAACCGTCGCCTGACCGGCAACAACTTCCATATGTATCTGAAGCCCGATCGGCTGGTGGATCCGGAAGCGTTCGGCGTTCACGGTATCGCCGATGAATTCCTCGCCGATAAGCCGATATTTGCGGATATCGCCGACGAATTCCTTGAATACATCCGTGGCGCGGAGCTGGTGATCCATAACGCATCGTTCGATATCGGCTTTATGGATTACGAATTCGGCATGCTGAAGCGGGATATCGGCAAAACCGAAACCTTCTGCCAGATCACCGATAGCCTGGCGATGGCGCGTAAGATGTATCCCGGCAAGCGCAACAGCCTCGATGCGTTGTGCAACCGTTATGAGATAGATAACAGCAAGCGTACGCTGCACGGCGCACTGCTCGATGCCGAGATTCTGGCCGAAGTGTTCCTGATGATGACCGGCGGTCAAACCTCGCTGGCATTTTCTCTGGACGGTGAACAGAACAATCAGGGCGGCGGTGAGAACATTCAGCGCATTGTACGTCCGAGTTCAGGTCTGCGCGTGGTCAGCGCCAGCGATGAAGAGATAGTTGCGCACGAAGGTCGTCTGGATTTAGTGCAGAAGAAGGGCGGAAGCTGCCTGTGGCGCGTATAAAACGGCTGATTCTGCGTGCAAAATCGACGTTAAGCTGAAAAAAGCGCCAAACGAAACATTCCCACAGAAAAAGCGTTGACGGGTGTGAAAGCTGCTATTAATATGCGCCTCGTTCTCGACGGGGAACAAAGCGCGGAGCGGTAGTTCAGTTGGTTAGAATACCTGCCTGTCACGCAGGGGGTCGCGGGTTCGAGCCCCGTCCGTTCCGCCAATCTATTTAAAGAAGCCGATGCAGAAATGCATCGGCTTTTTGCTTTTTCCAAATCCTACACATTTGCCGTAGGGTCGCCATTCATGGCGACCCTTACCAACTTAATCCTTCTGCACCGCCACCGTCGCGCGATACGCCGCCACAGACTCTTCGCGGTCAGCGCGCGCCAGCCAGCGATAGCAGCCCGCACCCAACGCCACGCCGATAAACCAGCTAAAGTTCGCCACCGCATGCAGTGAAGGAATAAAGCTGATCACCAGACAAATGCCCACCGACGGCAGCAGCGCAGCAATCGCTTTCGGGTTGAAGCCACCGCGATACCAGTAACGGCCTTTCGGCGTGTCATCAAACAGGTCATCAACGTAGACTTTGCTGCGTTTGATCAGATAGAAATCGGCCACCAGGATGCCAAACAGCGGCCCAATGAACGAGCCCAGCACATCCAGCGTGTAGTGAATCAGTTCTGGCGACTGGAACAGGTTCCACGGCGTCAGTAACACTGAACCCACTGCGGCAATCATGCCACCGGTGCGGAAGCTGATTTTCTGCGGTGAGCAGTTAGAGAAGTCGAATGCCGGCGAGACAAAGTTCGCCACGATATTAATGCCGATAGTGGCGATAATCATGGTCAGCAGGCCAATCGCAACCGCCACGTCGTTACCCACCATGCTGACGGTTTCAATCGGATCGGTGATCATTCTGCCGAACAGCGATTGCGTACCGGAGACAATCACCACGGTGACAATCGAGAACAGCAGGAAGTTGAACGGTAAGCCCCAGCGGTTGCCGCGACGAATTTCGCCCATGCTTTTACCGTAACGCGAGAAGTCACCAAAATTCAGCAGCGGACCGGAGAAGTAGGAGACCACCAGCGCGGTGGCGGTAATCATCTGCCAGGTTTGCTCGCCGGTGCTCAACTGCTTGCTGGCCAGCGTGAAGGAGATGCCGTTGAAACCGGTTTTGTATACAATCCAGCCCGCCAGCGCCACCATCACCACGTACACCGCCGGACCGGCGACATCGATAAAGCGTTTGATCGCGCTCATGCCATGCCAGAACACCATCGCCTGCAGTAACCACATCACACCGAAACAGCACCAACCCAATTGAGATAAGCCGAGCCAGCTGCTTTGCGTCATGCTGCCCAGGGTTGGGAAGAACTTCAGCAGCACCAGCATCAGCGCGTTAGCCGCCAGATAAGTCTGGATGCCGTACCACGCAAAAGCGATCAGCCCACGAATAATCGCTGGGATGTTAGCGCCGAACACGCCAAACGCCTGACGCGAAATCACCGCATACGGTACACCCGCCATCTGGCTCGGTTTGGCCACCAGATTAGCGCACAGCTGCACAATGCAGATGCCCACTAACAAGCACAGCAACACCTGCCAGCTCGCCAGCCCGAGGGTAAAGAAGCTGGCGGCCACCACATAGCCGCCCATGCTGTGCACGTCCGACATCCAGAACGAAAAGATGTTGTACCACGACCAGTTCTGGTCGCGCGTCGGCGCCAGATCTTCATTACACAGGCGTGGACTGTATTGTGCGTTGGCTTCAGAGACCATCGCAGAGGTCACTTCAGTATGTTTTGGCATGAAACCTGCTCCTCTCTACATCATGGAAAAATAATCACAGCGTGAAACGGTATTGCAGGATCCAGGCCAGAATTGATTTCTTGTATACAAAAAATTAATTTCACGTATACGATGTGCAGCACACAGTCACTTACCGGAGCAGGTAATGAAGAGTGAAACAGGCCAGAAAACGGCTGCCGATCTGAACGATCGCGATGAACCTATCTATCAGGCGCTGCTTACCGCCATCGTTGAGCATCAACTGCCGCCGGGCAGTAAATTGCCGGAAGAAGCTTTATCGGACGTCTTCGGCGTGAGCCGCACCGGCATTCGTAAGGTGCTGCAACGCCTCGCCGCGGTGCAAATGATCACTTTGTCGCCCAGACGTGGTGCACAGGTGGCGACGCCGGGTGTTGATGAAGCCCGCGACATCTTTGCCACCCGCAGTTTATTAGAGTGCGCCAATTTGCCGGCGGTATTGAGCCACGTGCAGGCGCCGCACTTAGCGGCACTTGGCGTGTTAATTGAAGAAGAGCAGCAAGCACACGACCAGCACGATGGTGCCGCGGCGATTCGTCTCTCCGCCGCCTTTCATATTCAGCTGCAGGCGATCTCCGGTAACGAAGTGCTCACCGATATGGTGACGCGTCTCACGCAGCGTTCATCGCTGGTGATTGCCGCTTACGGTGCACCGTGGCAGCGCGGCTGCCGTTGCGATCATCACGATCGGCTGGTGGATCTGCTGCGGCAAAAAGATCTGCCGGGGTTAACGGCGGCGCTGCAGCATCACTTCGAACACATTGTTGCCAGCCTGCACTTTGAGCGCAGCGGCGAAACCTTGCCTGATTTCACCCGGTTATTTGCCGGTAACAAAGGAGCGGCATCATGAGCCTGATTCAGGTCATCAATCCCAATACCAGCTTAGCGATGACGGAAACCATGGGTGCCGCCGCGCGCGCCGTCGCCGCGCCGGGCACCGAGATTCTGGCGGTGTGCCCGACTCACGGCGTGGAGTCGATTGAAGGTCATTTTGATGAAGCCATCGCGGCGATTGGCGTGCTGGAGCAGGTGAAACGCGGCAAAGAGCAAGGCGTGAGCGGCCATATCATTGCCTGTTTCGGCGATCCGGGATTGCTGGCGGCGCGCGAACTGGCGAGCGGCCCGGTGATTGGCATCGCGGAAGCGGCCATGCACACCGCCACGCTGGTGGCGACGCGCTTTTCGATTGTCACCACCTTGCCGCGCACGCTGGTGATTGCGCGCCATCTGCTGCAGCAATATGGCTTCACTCACCATTGTGCCGCGCTGCACGCCATCGATCTGCCGGTGCTGGCGCTGGAAGACGGCAGCGGCGTGGCGCAGGAAAAAGTGCGTCAGCGCTGCATGCAGGCCAAACGCGAAGATGGCAGCGGCGCGATTGTGTTGGGCTGTGGCGGTATGGCTACGCTGGCGCAGGATCTCACCAAAGAGCTGGGCATGCCGGTAATCGACGGCGTCAGCGCCGCGGTAAAAATGGTGGAGTCGCTGGTGGCGCTAGGCTTTGGCACCAGCAAGCACGGCGATCTCGATTATCCACTCGAAAAACCGCTCAGCGGGGCATTTCAGCACCTAAACTAACCACTGGTTGAGCGACAGGAACTTACAGAATGAATGATGTATCTGGAAAGAAAGAGTACAGCTTCAACAAAAACTATCCGCGCGATCTGATCGGCTATGCTGGCAACCCGCCGCATGCGCAGTGGCCGGACAAAGCGCGCGTCGCGGTGCAGTTTGTCCTGAATTACGAAGAGGGTGCCGAGAACAACGTGTTGCATGGCGACGCCGGTTCCGAGCAGTTTCTTTCCGATATCATCGGCGCGGCCAGCTATGCCGATCGTCATATGTCGATGGATTCGCTGTATGAATACGGCTCGCGCGCCGGTTTCTGGCGCATCCACAATGAGTTTCAAAAGCGCGGTTTGCCGCTAACGGTGTTTGGCGTGGCGATGGCGCTGGCGCGTCATCCGGACATCGTCGAGGCGATTAAAGCGGCGGATTACGACGTGGTGAGCCACGGCTGGCGCTGGATCCACTATCAGGCGATGGATGCCAAAACCGAGCGCCAGCATATGCAGCAGGCGGTGGACGTGTTAACCGACCTGTTCGGCAAAGCGCCAACTGGCTGGTACACCGGCCGCGACAGCCCAAACACCCGACGTTTGGTGGTCGAGCAGGGCGGCTTTAGCTATGACAGCGACTATTACGGCGACGATTTACCGTTCTGGACGCAGGTCACCTGTCAGGACGGCACGGTTAAACCGCATCTGGTCATCCCTTACACGCTGGAGTGCAACGACATGCGCTTCGCCTCGCCGCAGGGCTTCAACACCGCGGAGCAGTTCTTCACCTACCTGCGCGACACCTTTGATGTGCTGTATGAAGAGGGCGAAACGGCGCCGAAGATGATGTCGATTGGCATGCACTGTCGTTTGCTGGGACGTCCGGGGAAATTTCGAGGTTTGCAGCGCTTCCTTGATCACATTCAGCAGCATGAAGATGTGTGGGTGTGTACGCGGCAGCAAATCGCCGATCACTGGATCGAGACGCATCCGGCACCGAGCGTTTAGCCCCTCATCCCAACCTTCTCCCGCCCCGATTCAACAAATCACACCACCTAATCATTCCCTCTCCCGCGTGCGGGAGAGGGTTAGGGTGAGGGACAAACCGCACCCAACTTAACTCATCAAACTCACCTGCGCCGCGACAATCCGCCAGCCGCACGGCAATCGCACCCACGTCTGCTGCTGGCGTCCAATCTTCTCCACGCCTTCACGCGTAAACTCCGTACTGCACACCGCATAGTCATCGCCAAAGGTGGTGATCACCGTATTACGCAACGTGCGATCCAATCCTTTCGACGGCCGCGCAGCGCGAAAAGCGCGAATCTCATCAATGCCATACAAATTCTCCCCCGCGCCCAAACGCACGGTACGTTTGTCGTGCCAGAACAGCTCATCCAGCACCTCCACATCATTGCTGATTAGCGCTTGCTCGTAGCGGTAAAAGGCGGCGGTGACTTCGGCGAGAATGGCCGGGCGATCGATATGTTCAGGTGTCATCTTCAGGCATCCATTAAGGTAGTTTGTGGCAGCGTCAGCCCTTGCTGTTGCAGCGCCCAGGCGGCGCGCAGTGCCAGATGTTCTTTAAACGGTGCGGCGATCAGCTGCAAGCCTATCGGCAAGCCGCTGGCGGTTTGCAGCGGCACGGTGCAGACCGGTAAGCCGAGGAAGGAAATCGGCTGGGTTAGCATGCCCATGCTGGCGCGCGTCGGCAAATCCTGGCCATTGATGTGAATGGTTTCCTGGCCGATGGTGGTGGCGGTGCAGGGCGTGGCGGGCGCAATCAGCACATCGAACTGCTCAAACAGCGGCAGCACCTGCTGCTGGAAGTGACGGCGGAAACGCTGGGCCTGTACGTACCACGCCGAGGGCAGCATCGCACCGGCCAGCAGGCGCTCACGCGAGTTGGGCTCGAACTGCTCCGGCTGCGTGCGCAGCATCGGCAAATAGTGATTGCCGCCTTCTGCGGCGGTCATGATAAAGGCCGCCGAACGTGCGATCTCCGCATTCGGCAAAGTCACTTCGTCGATTGCCTGCAGTGCTTTAGCCGCCACCGCCACGGCGGCGCGCGCTTCATCGCTGCACCAGGTTGAGAAGAATCCGCCGAGTACCGCGCTGCGCACGCCCTCTGCGCCCTTGCTGAGCCCCGCGCTGACTGGCGAGACGGGCTGTGCGGCCTGGAAGGCATCGCTGGCATCAGCACCTTGCAAGGTGTCGTACACCAGGCTCAAATCTTCAACCGAACGGGCAAATGGGCCGATGTGATCGAGGCTGGCGACAAACGGATGGCTGCCGCTACGCGACAGGCGGCCAAAGGTCGGTTTCAGACCGAAGATACCACACAGTGATGCGGGCACGCGGATCGAGCCGTTGGTGTCGCTGCCGAGCGAGAAGTGCACCAAACCCGCCGCCACCGCCGCCGCTGAACCGCCGGACGATCCGCCCGCCACGCGGGTTAAATCGCGCGGATTGTGCGTCGCGCCGTAATGAGTGTTTTCGGTGGTGAAGCCGTACGCATAGGCATCCATATTCAACATGCCGGAGAGCAGCGCGCCAGATTGACGCAGTTTGTTTACCGCCCACGCATCCTCGCGTGCCGCCGCCCGTTCGCTGAACAGGCTGGCCCCGGCTAAAGTGCTGTGTCCGGCGACATCAAACAGGTTTTTCACTGCGTAAGGAATCCCGGCCAACGGCGGTAAGGTCTCGCCGCGCTGGCGCTGCTGATCGATCTGATCGGCTTCGCGCAGCATGCGCTGGCCGGTGACTTCAGTCCAGGCGTTGATCGCAGGATTATGCTGTTCAATCGCCGCCAGCGTAGTTTGTGCGATATCGCGGGCGCTGATCTCGCCCTGGCTCAGCGCGTGCTGCAGGGCGTTAATCGATAAAGATGACAGTTTCATGGATGAAACACTCCCGCCACTTCCAGCCGATCGTCGAGCGGCAGCGCCATCAGCGGCTCGGCCATCGCGGCGATGCGGTTGAACTGCATCAGCAGCTCGGCGCGGCGCGCATCATCCAGCTCCAGCGCCAGAATCTGCTCCATTTGGGCGATATAGGTGGCCCAATCCGGTTGTGAACTCATCAATAATCTCCGTTAGAAACCGGCGGCGCTGCCGTTGCTGCGCGGATCGAACGCGCCTTCCAGCATGCCATTGTTGTGTCTGACGATCGCGCCCGCATGGCCGACCACTTCACTGAAATCGGCTAGCAGTTCAACCTCATGGCCGAGCGCGCGCAGCTGCTGCACCGTTTCCGGCGCGATGCGCGCTTCGAGCTTGAGCGAATCGGATGATTGTCCCCACGTGCGACCCAGCAGCCAGCGCGGCGCGCTCACCGCCTGTTGCAGCGGATGCCCCTGAATCACGTGACGGGTGAAAATCGCTGCCTGGGTTTGCGGCTGGCCGTCGCCGCCCATCGAACCGTACACCATGGTGCGGCCATCTTTGAGACGCGCGGCGGCGGGATTGAGGGTGTGGAACGGCTGTTTGCCCGGCTGCAGCGCCAGCAAATGGTCGGGTTGCAGGCTGAAAGCGGCACCCCGGTTTTGCCAGGTGATGCCGGTGCCGGGCAGCACCACGCCGCTGCCGAATTCGTGATAGACGCTTTGGATAAACGAAACGGCCAATCCGCTGCTGTCCATCACGCCCATCCACACGGTGTCGCCCGGTCCGCGCCCGGTGCCCCACGCAGCGGCTTGTTGATCGTCCACCTGCGCCGCCAGCGTTCTGAGATGCTCATCATCCAGCAGGCTCTGCACATCGATGTCGATGTGGCGCGGATCGGTGATGTGCTTGTCGCGCAGCGCAAAGGCTTTTTTGGTGGCTTCGACGATGCGGTGTACGGTTTGCGCTTCATCTGCGTCAGCCATATTGAGCCGATCGGTAATGCCGAGGATCGCCAGCGACACCAAACCTTGCGTCGGCGGCGTCATGTTCCAGATATCGCCTTCACTGTGCGCCAGATGCAGCGGCGTACAGCGCCGGGCTTGGTGAGTCTGCAAATCCTCCAGCGTGATTGGCATTCCCAGCGCGGTCATTTCGCGCGCCAGATGGTGCGCCAGTTCACCGCGATAAAAACTCTCGAGTCCGTGATCGCACAGCATGCTCAGCGTATTCGCCAGCGCCGGTTGGGTGAAGCGACTGCCGGCAACTGGCACGCTGCCGTCCGGTAAAAAGGTGGCGGCAAAACCGGGTTGATGCTGCAGCTCGTGCTGTTTGGCGGCGGTGGCGGCGGCTTGCGAGGCGGTGACCGGAATGCCGTCGGCGGCATAGCGAATCGCATCGTGCAGCAAGCGGGTTAATGGCAGCGGTGTAGCGCCGAGTTCCTGCGCCAGCGTCAACGCTTCCTGCCAGCCGCTGACGGTGCCCGCCACGGTTAAGGCGGCTTTGGGGCCGCGATGCGGAATATGTGTTTCGCCGTGATAGAAATCGAGATGCGCCAGTGAACCGGCTGCGCCGCTGGCGTCAATGGCGATGGGATCGCCGTTTGGCGGTACCACCAGCCAGAAGCCGTCGCCGCCCAAACCGTTCATGTGCGGGTAAACCACGGCGATGGTTGCGGCGGCGGCCACCATCGCTTCCAGTGCATTGCCGCCTTCGCGCAGTACGGCTAAGGCGCTTTCGCTGGCGAGATGATGTGGCGTAACGGCCATGCCTAACGGCGCCATGTTGCTCTGTATCATAGTGATTTTTTCTCTTGTTCTCTTTAAACACTCTGTTTAATCACCGCACATTCCGTAGCGGCGCGATTTATCGCGCAATAAATTGCGCCGCTACGGAATGTGCGAATTCGTGAATATCTGCAAATACTGCATAAATCTAAGCAAGAGCTGTTCCAGTTTTGGTCGGACATCAATCTGGATCGATTTATGCTAGCTTGTGATGAAACGAAAGTTACAGGACCGATGATGAAACAACTTGATGAACGCCTCCGTAGTCACTATCCGCAACTGTCGCCGCAGGAGCAGCGCATTGCCGACTTCGTGTTTGACCATTTTGATGACCTGATCAGCTACAACAGCGCCGAGTTGGCGCGGCTGAGCGGCGTGTCGAAGGCCACGGTCAGCCGTTTGTTCAAGCGTCTCGGTTACGAGAAATATAAGGATATGCGCGACGAGCTGCGCATCCTGCGCCAGAGCGGCATGCCGCTCACCGACAACCGCGATGCGGTGCAGGGCAACACCTTGCTGTCGCGCCACTATAAGCAGGAGATGGCCAACCTGACGCAGTGGGTCAACAGCATCGATCCACAGCAGTTTGGCGAGGTGATTAGCGCGCTGGGTGCGGCGAAACGGGTGTTTATCATCGGCATGCGTAACGCCTATCCGGTGGCGCTGCACCTGCGTCAGCAGCTGATGCAGGCGCGTCCGCAGGTGCATGTGCTGCCGCAGCCGGGCCAGACGCTGGGCGAAGAGCTGGTGGATATCACGCCCGACGATATCGTGGTGGTGATGGCGTTTCGCCGCCGTCCACGCATCATTCGTCCGCTGATGCAGCAGCTGCAGCAAAGCAACATCCCGGTGCTGGCGCTGTGTGAGCCGCAGGCGCAGGGCATTATCACCTTAGCGCGCTGGCAGCTTTGCGCGCCACTCGACAGCGTGTCCGCCTTTGATAGCTACGCCTCCGCCATGAGCCTGATTAACCTGCTGGCGAATGCGTTGCTGCATGAAATGTTGTCGCAGGGCCGTCAGCGCATCCATCAAATTGCCGATCTTTATCAGCATCTCGACGAGCTGGAACACCGTTAACGGGCGCCATTGTGGTGCATTGCACTGTTTTTGATCGTTCATTCCAACGGGCGCAATGCCCGTTTTTGCTGCCTTCAATGCGGTAAATCCCCGTTTTTTCCTCTTTCTTCTCGCGGCACTGCGGTTGGCACATTAGTTGCAGAATGATTCATCAAGAATCTTTTGTTTCACGTAAACTCACCGGGGTGCATAATGAAAAAAGTATTATTAGCGGTAGCGGGCGCGGCATTGCTGATGGCGCAGGTCGGGAGTGCGATGGCCGATCAGCTGCAGGATATTCAGAAGCGCGGCGTGATCCGCGTGGCGGTTCCGCAGGACTTCCCGCCGTTTGGTTCGGTTGGTACCGATTTGCAGCCGCAGGGCTACGACATCGATATGGCCAAGTACCTCGCGAAACAGATGAAACTGAAGTTGCAGCTGGTGCCCGTTTCCAGTGCTAACCGCGTGCCGTATCTGCAAACCGATAAAGTCGATCTGGTGATCTCCAGCATGGGTAAAAACGCTGAGCGCGAGAAAGTGATCGATTTCACCCGCGCTTACGCGCCGTTCTTCCTCGGCGTATTTGGTCCGAAGGGCGAAACGCTGAAAGATGCGGCGGCGCTGAGCGGTAAATCCATCGGCGTCACGCGCGGTGCGGTTGAAGACATGGTGTTAAGCGATATCGCCCCGAAAGAGGCGCAGGTGAAGCGTTATGAAGATAACAACACCACGCTGTCGGCCTACCTTTCCGGACAAGTGCAGTACGTTGCGACGGGCAACCTGGTGGTGGCGGCGATTGCGCGTCAGAACGCCGAAAAAGCGCCGGTTGCCCAGTTCATGCTGAAAGATTCACCGTGCTACATCGGCCTGAAAAAAGATGAGCCGGCGCTGAAAGAGAAAGTGAATGCGCTGATTGAGCAGGGCATCAAAGACGGCACGCTGAACAAGCTGTCGGAAGAGTGGCTGAAAGCGCCGCTGCCAGCCAACCTCGGCGCATAAAGCATGGCGCAACTTAACTTCGCCGATCTCTGGCCGCACTGGCCAGAGTTACTGGCCGGACTGTGGGTCACGATTCAGATCACCGTGCTCGCCACCGTGGGCGGTGTCAGCCTCGGTATTCTCGGCGCGGCGCTGCGCAGCGGCAAACCGAGCTGGGCGAGCCGCATTTGGGGCGTGTACGTCGAGCTGATCCGCAATACCCCGTTTGTGGTGCAGCTGTTTTTTATCGTCTTTGGTTTGCCCAATCTGGGTCTGAAACTGACGGCGGGCGAAGCCGCGCTGCTGGCGATGTTGATTAACCTTGGTGCGTACAGCACTGAAATAATTCGCGCCGGGATTCAGGTGACGCCGCGCGGGCAGTGGGAAGCGGGGCGCGTGCTGGGATTGACCCGCACGCAAACCTTTATCCGCGTGGTGCTGCCGCCGTCGCTGCAGCGCATTTATCCGGCGCTGGTCAGCCAATGCATCATTGTGATGCTCGGCTCGTCGGTGGTGTCGCAGGTGTCGTACGAAGAGTTGACCTTCGCCGCCAACCTGATTCAGTCGCGCACCTTTTTGAGTTTTGAAGTCTATTTCGTGACCACGTTGATCTATCTGGCGTTGTCGATTGCCATGCGCCAACTGCTGCTGGCGCTGGGACGTAAATGGTTGGGAGCGCAGCCGGCATGACGACTTTTACCGACTGGGACATCCTGCGCAACCTGCTGCTGGCAGCGCGCTGGACAATTTTACTCTCGCTGGTGGCGTTTTTTGGCGGCACGCTGGTGACCTTGCCGCTGCTGTTTATGCGCCTGCTGAAACGTAAATGGCCGATGCGCTTTGTGCGCGCGTACACCGAGCTGTTTCAGGGCACGCCGCTGCTGATGCAGCTGTTCCTCGCCTTCTTCGGCGTCGGCTTGTTCGGCATCGATGTCGCGCCCTGGACCGCCGCCTCACTGGCCTTAACGCTCTACACCAGCGCGTTTCTGGTGGATATCTGGTACGGCAGCATTCGCGCCCTGCCAAAAGGGCAATGGGAAGCGTCGCGCTGTCTCGGCCTGACGTTTGGTCAAACGCTGTTTCGCGTGGTCGCGCCGCAGGCGATTCGCATCGCTATCGCGCCTACGGTTGGGTTTGCCGTGCAGGTGATTAAAGGCACCGCGCTGGCCTCGATTATCGGTTTCGTCGAGCTGACCAAAGCCGGCACCATTTTGAATAACGTGACGTATGAGCCGTTCAAGGTGTTTGGCCTGGTGGCGCTCGGTTACTTCCTGATGTGTTATCCGCTGTCGCGTTACAGCCAGTACCTGGAGAAAAAATTCAATGCCGCTCATCACCATTAATCAGGTACAGAAGTACTACGGCGACAACCACGTATTGAAAGGTGTCGATCTCGACGTCGATCACGGCGAAGTGATCTCGATTATCGGCCGCAGCGGATCGGGTAAAAGTACCTTGCTGCGCTGCATGAACGGGCTGGAAGGCTATCAGGAAGGCAGCATCAAACTCGGCGGTATGACGATTACCGACCGCGAATCGCAGGCGCGTGAAATCAGCCGTTCGGTCGGCATGGTGTTCCAGAACTTCAACCTGTTCCCGCACATGACGGCGCTGGAAAACGTGATGCTGGCGCCGCGCCGCGTGCTGAAGAAAAGCGAAGCCGAATGCCGTGCGCTGGCAACGCAGATGCTGGAGAAAGTCGGCCTCGGTGAGCGCATCAATTACTATCCGGCCAATCTCTCTGGCGGTCAGCAGCAGCGCGTGGCGATTGCCCGTGCGCTGGCGATGCAGCCCAAAGTTTTACTCTGTGATGAGATCACCTCCGCGCTCGATCCCGAGCTGGTCGGCGAAGTGCTAAAAGTGCTGGAGCAGCTGGCCGCCGAAGGCATGACGCTGATTCTCGTCACCCATGAAATGAACTTCGCCCGCGACGTGGGCGATCGCGTGGTCTTTATGCATCAGGGGCGCGTCTGGGAGCAGGGCGACAGCAAAACGCTGTTCGCCAATCCGCAAACTGCGGAGCTGAAGCAGTTTATCTCCACGGTCCGCCTCTAAGCTTTCTTTAAGGAATACAACATGGATATCAGCCAATTTTCGCAAATCAATCCGCCACAGCGTCTGTTGATGGGACCGGGCCCGATCAACGCCGATCCGCGCGTGCTGCGCGCCATGTCGAGCCAGCTGATTGGCCAGTACGATCCGGCGATGACGCACTACATGAACGAAGTGATGGCGCTGTACCGTGGCGTATTCCGCACTGAAAACCGCTGGACGATGCTGATCGACGGCACTTCACGCGCCGGTATCGAAGCGATTCTGTTGTCGGCGATCCGTCCGGGCGACAAAGTGCTGGTGCCGGTGTTTGGCCGTTTCGGTCATCTGCTGTGTGAAATTGCCCGCCGCTGCCGCGCCGAAGTGCACACCATCGAAGTGCCGTGGGGCGAAGTGTTCACGCCGGATCAGATTGAAGACGCGATCAAAAAAGTGCAGCCGCGCCTGCTGCTGACGGTGCAGGGCGATACTTCCACCACCATGCTGCAGCCGCTGGAAGCGTTGGGCGCAATTTGCCAGAAATATGGCGTGCTGTTCTACACCGATGCCACCGCGTCGCTCGGCGGTAACGCGCTGGAAACTGATGCGTGGGGGCTGGATGCGGTGTCGGCTGGCATGCAGAAGTGCCTTGGCGGACCGTCCGGTACGTCGCCAATCACGCTGAGCCCGCAGATGGAAGCGGTGATCCGCAAGCGCAAATGCGTGGAAGAGGGCATCCGCACCGCCGATCATCAGGATGGCGACGACGAGATGATCTACTCCAACTATTTCGATCTTGGCATGATCATGGATTACTGGGGACCGGAACGCCTCAATCACCACACCGAAGCCACCACCGCGCTGTTTGGCGCGCGTGAATGTGCGCGTCTGATGATGGAAGAAGGATTAGATAACGGCATCGCGCGCCACAAGCTGCACGGCGATGCGCTGCTGAAAGGCATTCAGGGCATGGGCCTCGAAACCTTTGGCGATCTGCAACACAAAATGAATAACGTGCTCGGCGTAGTGATCCCGCAGGGCGTGAATGGCGATCAGGTGCGCAAGCTGGTGCTGGAAGATTTCGGTATCGAAATCGGCACTTCGTTTGGTCCGCTGCACGGCAAAGTGTGGCGCATCGGCACCATGGGCTACAACGCGCGTAAAGATTGCGTGATGCAAACCCTGAGCGCGCTGGAAGCGGTGCTGAATCATGTTGGCTTCCGCACCACGCAAGGCGCGGGGATGCAGGCGGCGTGGGATCTTTACGGGAGCCGCGCATGAATAAAAGCCTGATGACCGCCAGCGAGGCGCAGATCGCCGCCGCTCGCGTCATGGCGCGCTGTGATGCGCTGGCTGAGATCAGCGAAAGCGAAGATGGCCTGACGCGCGTTTATCTGTCGCCGGAACAGCTGCGTGCCAACGCGCGCGTCGGCGAATGGATGCAGGCCGCGGGCATGACGACGTGGCAGGACGCGGTGGGCAACATTTGCGGTCGCTACGAAGCGGCGCAGTCGGGCGCGCAGGCGCTGCTGCTCGGTTCGCATCTGGATACGGTGCGCAACGCCGGTCGCTACGACGGCATGCTCGGCGTGTTAAGTGCGATTGAAACCGTGCAGTGGCTGCACGATAGGCAGCAGCGTTTGCCGCTGGCGATTGAGATTGTCGGCTTCGGCGACGAAGAGGGCACGCGTTTCGGCATTACGCTGCTCGGCAGCCGTGGCATTACCGGCAGCTGGCCGGAAAGCTGGGTGACGCACCCGGATGGCAACGGCATCACCGTGGCGGAAGCGATGCAGGATGTCGGTTTCGATGCGGCGAAAATTCTCGACGCGGCGCGTGAGGTCAATGAGATCGCCGCCTATCTGGAACTGCATATCGAGCAAGGTCCGTGCCTTGAGCAGGAAGATTTGGCGCTTGGCGTGGTCACGGCGATCAACGGCGCGCGTCGTCTGAATTGCAGTTTTATCGGTGAAGCCGGCCACGCGGGCACCGTGCCGATGACGCATCGTAAAGATGCGCTGGCCGCTGCCGCCGAATGGATGGTGTTTATTGAGCACATCACGCAGGAGCACGATCCCCAGCTGGTGGCGACCGTCGGCACGCTGAGCTGCTTGCCGGGCGCGGTCAACGTGATCCCCGGTGAAGTGCAGCTGTCGCTCGACGTGCGCGGTCCGCAGGATGAGCCGCTGGAGCGTTTACTCTCCACGCTGCTCACTCAGGCGCAGGCGATTGCGCTGCGTCGCGGCTTAACCTTCAGCGCCAACGAGTATTACCACATTGCCGCCACCGCCTGTGATGCGCGGTTGCAGCAGGCGCTGAGCCACGCGGTAGAAACCGTGCAAGGGCGCAGCCTGTCGCTGCCGAGCGGCGCGGGACACGATGCAATTGCTATCGCCGAGCGCTGGCCGGTTGGCATGCTGTTTGTACGCAACCATCGCGGTATCAGCCATCATCCGGCGGAATCGGTACAAACCGCTGATGTGGCGCTGGGCGTGCAGGCGTATCTGCAAGCGGTTTGCGATATTGCGCGCGCTAAGGAATAAAGATGGATTTGGTAAGCTTCAATCAGCTTTCACCCCAAGCTGCGCAGGCGGCGATTGCGCACTGCGTGGCGATTCCCGCCTGGCAACAGGCGCTGGTGGCAGCGCGACCTTTTGCCGACGTTGCGGCTTTGCAGGCCGAAGCCGATCGTTTGGCGCAGTTGTGGCAAGCCGCTGATCTTGAGCAGGCGCTGAGTGCCCATCCACGCATTGGCGACAACGTGGCGGGCGCAGACAAAGAAGCCACGCTGTCGCGCAGTGAGCAGTCGGCGATGCAGCAGGCGGACGGCGCGCTGCAGTTGGCGATGCTGGCGGGCAATCAAACCTATGAGCAGCGCTTTGGCCGGGTATTTCTGATTCGCGCCAAAGGGCGCAGCGGCGAAGAGATGCTGGCGGAATTGCAGCGTCGGCTTAACAACGATGCAGCGAGTGAACAGCGTGAAGCGCTGGCGCAGCTGCGTGAAATTACCCTATTGCGGCTAAAGGAGAGCATCACATGAGCACCATTACGACGCATATTCTCGATACTGCGCTGGGCAAACCGGCGATTGGCGTGGCGGTTTCGCTCGAGCAAAATAGCCCGGAAGGTTGGCTGCCGCTGGTGGAAGGCAAAACCGACAGCGACGGACGCATCAAAGATCTGACGCCTGAACCGCTGGCGCCAGGTCATTACCGTTTAACAGCGGAAATTGGCGACTACTTTGCCGCCGAAGGGCGCGATGCGCTCTACGTGAGCGCGCAGATCGATTTCGTGATTGGCGCCACAGGCAGCCATTATCATCTGCCGTTTCTCATCTCGCCGTGGTCGTGGTCGACCTATCGCGGCAGCTGATAAAGCGCACCTGTCGTAGCGGCGCGATTTATCGCGCATCTTTTTCGCGATTAAATGCGCAATAAATTGCGCCGCTACGAAAGGTGCATGCCTTAATCGCGATAATGTGCGGCACTTCACGCGCTGCGCTTGAAAGCCAGTAACTATCAAAACCTTCGGTTCATCCAAATATATTCTTGGCTAAAGTACGGTTAATCTTAGTCGCATATTAGAAAGCAATGTGAAGCCAATGGAGCCGATAAACATGAGCACGCACGACAATAACGATAATGCAGCAGCTGCAGGCAAGTGCCCCTTTCATCACGGGGCGTCTGAAGAGAAGAGTGTTCTGGCGCGCGGCGCCGGTGGCGGGACATCCAACCGCGACTGGTGGCCCAATATGTTACGCGTCGATCTGTTAAACCAACACTCCAACCGTTCCAACCCGCTTAGTGACACCTTCAACTACCGCGACGAATTCAGCAAACTGGATTACTCCGCGTTAAAAGCCGATATCCGCGCACTTCTCACCGATTCGCAATCCTGGTGGCCAGCCGACTGGGGCAGCTATATTGGGCTGTTCATTCGCATGGCGTGGCACAGCGCGGGTACTTATCGCACCATTGATGGTCGTGGCGGTTCAGGTCGCGGTCAGCAGCGTTTTGCGCCACTGAATTCATGGCCGGATAACGTCAGCCTCGATAAAGCGCGCCGCCTGCTGTGGCCGGTAAAACAGAAATACGGTCAGAAAATTTCCTGGGCCGATCTCTACATTCTGGCGGGCAACGTCTCGCTGGAAAACGCGGGCTTCCGCACCTTCGGCTTTGGTGCCGGTCGTGAAGACGTGTGGGAACCGGATATGGATGTGGATTGGGGCCACGAAACCGAATGGCTGGCGCATCGCCATCCAGAAGCGCTGGCCAATGCCCCGCTGGGCGCCACCGAAATGGGCCTGATCTATGTCAACCCGGAAGGCCCGGAAGCCAGCGGCGATCCGAAATCCGCCGCGCCGGCGATTCGTGCCACCTTTGGCAACATGGGCATGAACGACGAAGAGATCGTGGCGCTGATTGCTGGCGGTCATACTTTGGGTAAAACCCACGGCGCGGCAGAAGCCAGCCATGTGGGCGTGGATCCTGAAGAGTCACCTATTGAAGCGCAGGGCCTTGGCTGGACCAGCAGCTACGCCAGCGGCGTGGGTAAAGATGCCATCACTTCCGGTCTGGAAGTGGTGTGGACGCAAACCCCAACGCAGTGGAGCAACTACTTCTTCGAGAACCTGTTTAAATACGAATGGGTGCAGACGCACAGCCCAGCGGGCGCGATCCAGTTTGAAGCCGTTGATGCCGAAGCGATTATCCCGGATCCGTTTGATCCAGAGAAAAAACGTAAACCGACCATGCTGGTGACCGATCTGACGCTGCGTTTCGATGAAGAGTTCGGCAAGATCTCGCGCCGCTTCCTCAACGATCCGCAGGCGTTCAACGAAGCCTTTGCCCGCGCCTGGTTCAAACTGACGCACCGCGATATGGGGCCAAAAGCGCGTTACATCGGTCCGGAAGTGCCGAAGGAAGATCTGCTGTGGCAGGATCCATTACCGCAGGCGATTCATCAGCCAACGCCGGCTGATATCAGCGAGATTAAAGCGCGCATTGCCGCTTCAGGCTTGAGCGTTAGCCAGCTGGTTTCTGTGGCCTGGGCTTCGGCCTCGACCTTCCGCGGTGGCGACAAACGTGGCGGTGCCAACGGTGCGCGTCTGGCGTTAGCGCCGCAGAGAGATTGGGCGGTGAATGCCAGCGTGATTTCAGATGTGCTGCCAACCTTGCAGAAGATTCAGCAGGAATCAGGCAAAGCCTCGCTGGCCGATGTGATTGTGCTGGCAGGTAGCGTGGGTATCGAGCTGGCCGCTTCAGCCGCTGGCGTGGCAACGCAAGTGCCGTTTACGCCGGGGCGTGTGGATGCGCGTCAGGATCAAACCGACGTTGAGTCGTTCAACTTCCTGCAGCCGCTGGCCGATGGTTTCCGTAACTATCGCCGCAGCGCCAAAGGTTCTTCAACCGAAACGCTGCTGCTGGATAAAGCACAACAGCTGACGCTGAGCGCGCCAGAGCTGACGGTGCTGCTGGGTGGCCTGCGTGTATTGGGCGCCAACTTCGACGGCGGCCAGCACGGCGTATTCACTGACCGCGTTGGCGTACTGAGCAATGACTTCTTCGTCAATCTGCTCGACATGCGCACCGCGTGGAAAGCCACCGATGAGAGCGAAGAGTTGTTTGAAGGTCGCGATCGTCTGAGCGGCGAAGTGAAGTTCAGCGCCACACGTGCCGACTTAGTATTTGGATCGAACGCTATCTTGCGCGCGCTGGCCGAGGTTTACGCCAGCAGCGATGCGAAGCAGAAGTTCGTGACCGACTTCGTTGCCGCCTGGACCAAAGTGATGAACCTGGATCGCTTCGAGCTGTAAGCTAAAAAAGCCGCAGCGGATTTCTCTGCTGCGGCTTCCTCTTTTAATCTTCGCGAAATGCTTCGAAGGGCAGGTTAAAACGTTTAGCCAGCGCGGCTTTGTGTTTGTCTGTCAACGAACGTTCTCCTTTCAAAATTCGGTTCACGTAAGAACGCTGACCAATTTCATTCACAAAGGATGACTGGTTGAGATTATGTTGATCCATCAATACCCGCAGTAACGCGACTCCGCCAGGTAATGCAGTGATACGCGCGTTAAACGCGGCAAACTCCGGCGCACTATCTTCATATTTCGCCACTTTATCGGTGAGCATTTCAATCAGCGGATGATCAGGTTGATGTTCAATCAGATACTCCACCAGTTCTAACGCCTGCTCATAATCAGCTTTCGCGTTACTTCCGCCCAGCAGCGGGACGGCTTTAATCAGATTGTTGCTGGCCTGGATGGCTTCGGCGATCATTCTTTGTTCTCCCGATAATGCTTTACCCATTTGTCATACTCGGCATGCGTTACAACGTGTTTAATGAAGATTCGTTGGGCTATAAAATCAGCAAAAAACATCACTCTGAGATTATTTCCACCCACGTTAATCACCCACCATTTCGCCCGGTATTTCATTCGGTCAAGACTTGGAAAATAGGCTCTGAGCGCATCGGGATCGGCAAAATCGTTGCCATTTAAAGTTCGATAAGTGGCATCCAATGCTGCTGCATCATTTGGAAAACTCCGTGTCGCTTCTGTGAACACTTTCCTTGAGATAACGTGCATCATTCCCTCGACATGTTCCAACATGGAAACATTCTAGCGCAACAACGCCACGTTTCCAAGAAGGAAACAAAATTTTAGAGGTTTTTAAGAGAGGGGAAAATGTGCCGCGCAGTGTCCACGCGGCCAAGAGGTTACTTCAGCGTATAACCATCCGCATCGCGCCATGCCGGGAACCGCTCACGGTAGGCTTGCAGCTCTTCCAGCGATAGCTCCGCATCAAGACGTGCGCGCGCAAAAGGCTCTCCGCTCGCCAGAATCTCGCCCAGCGGCGAAATAATTCGGCTGTCTCCACTGTACTGATGCTGATTGCCATCGCTGCCGACGCGGTTACAGCCAGCAACGTAAGCCTGATTTTCAATCGCACGCGCTAATAGCAGCGACTGCCAGTGCAGCGCACGCGGTGCGGGCCAGTTGGCGACATACAGCGCCAAATCGTAATCGTTATGGCTGCGCGAAAACACCGGGAAGCGCAGGTCGTAGCAAATTTGCGGCAGAATACGCCAGCCGCGCCACTCAAACACTTCACGCGTTTCACCTGCCACATAGTGCTGATGTTCATTGGCCATGCGGAACAGATGACGTTTGTCGTACTGATGCAGCGTGCCGTCTGGCTCGACCAGCAAGAAGCGGTTCACCGCGCCTTTTTCCGTCTGGATTGCCGCGCTGCCGCCGACTAACGCATTGCTGGTTTTCGCGTGCGCGTGCAGCCACGCCACGACGTCATCCTGCGGCAGCGAACTTTCGGCGGCTTCCATAGCAAAACCGGTGGTGAACATCTCCGGCAGCAGAATGATGTCGCGGCCTTCAATGCCTTTCAGCACGCCATCGAAATGACGCAGGTTGGCCGCGCCATCCATCCAGCTCAGGGTTTCCTGCAGCACGGTAATTTTCAAAGCTGACATAAGCGCTCCGCAGCGGCGTCGAGCGTCGCTTCCTGTTTGGCAAAGCACAGGCGAATCAGCTTGTGTGGGAAAGGTTCGGCGCAGAACACCGACAGCGGAATCGCCGCCACGCCGACTTCTTTGGTCAGCATCTGGCAGAAGCTCACGTCATCCAGATCGGAAATTGCGCTGTAATCCACCAGCAGGAAGTAAGTGCCTTCACACGGCAGCACCTTGAAACGGCTGGCGGAGAGCGCCTGGATAAAGCGATCGCGGCGTGCGCGGTAGAATTCCGGCAGTTCGCGATAGTGCTCAGGCTCCTGACGCAGCATATCGGCAATCGCCAGCTGTGCCGGCGTATTCACCGAGAAGGTTAGATATTGATGCACTTTGCGGATTTCAGCGCTGATCGCCGCCGGTGCAATGCAGTAACCCACTTTCCAGCCGGTCATGTGGAAGGTTTTACCAAAGGACGACACCGCGATGGCGCGCTGACGCAGTTCAGCATGCGCTAACACGCTGGCGTGGCCCTCTTCAGTGAAACAGATGTGCTCATACACTTCGTCGCTCAGCACATAGATTTCCTGCTCAGCAATCGCCTGCCACAGCTCGGCATAATCGCTTTTGCGCCACACGGTGGCGGACGGATTGTGCGGCGTGTTCAGAATCACTAAGCGGGTTTTGCTGCTCAGCAGGCTGCGGAATTCGCGCCAGTCAACGCGGAAACCCGGCGGCTGCAGGGCGATGCGTTTCAACACGCCGCCCGCCAGCTGTACCGCAGGCGCATAGCTGTCGTAGCTTGGGTCAAAGCAGATCACCTCGTCACCAGGACGCACCAGCGCGGTAATCGCAGCGTAGAGCGCTTCGGTCGCGCCTGTGGTAATGGTGATGTCGCTGTTAACGTCAGGCGTGTGGCCGTAAAGCGCAGCGGTTTTCTCAACAATCGCCTCACGCAGTGGCAGTACGCCAATCATCGGTGCATATTGGTTGGCGCCCTGGCTCACGTGATGCGCCAGGCGCTCCTGCAAATAGCGCGGACCGTCAAAATCGGGGAAGCCTTGCGAAAGGTTGATGGCGTTGTGCTGCTGCGCTAACGCGCTCATTTGCGTAAAGATGGTGGTGCCGAGCGCCGGTAATTTGCTCTCGGGGATCAGGTTGTGCTGCGTCATTGTTTTGTGGCCTTAAGCGCGAATGTCGTTGCGGAGAAACCCTGTGTTGCTGCCACTATAAACAGGATGTTAACATTTGGCAATCGAGACGCTTAGACGTCTAAACTAACCTGCGGAGCCTGTATATCGCTATGACGGATTTTCTTCCACTGGAACATTTAGTGGCTGCCTGCCACTGGATTGGTGGCAAAGGCTGGGCACCCGCAACCGGCGGTAATATGTCGGTGCGGCAGGACGCGGAGTATTGTCTGCTGAGTGCGTCCGGCAAAGATAAAGGCAGCCTGACGCGTGATGATTTTATCCAGGTTGAGATCGCTAGCAACGCGGTGCCATCGGGCCGCACGCCCTCAGCGGAAACCGGCCTGCATACCTTGATTTATCGTCTGTTTCCGCAGGCGGGCGCGGTGCTGCATACGCACACGGTCAACTCGACGGTGCTGTCGCGGGTGGAGAAGGGCAACGCGCTGGTGCTCAGTGGTTATGAGATGCAGAAAACGCTGGCCGGGCAGCAGACGCATCTGAACACCGTCGCCATCCCATTATTCGATAACGATCAGGACATTACGGCGCTGGCGCAGCGTATTGAAGCTTTTGCCGCCGATACGCCGCTGCAATATGGTTTTCTGCTGCGCGGCCACGGTTTGACCTGCTGGGGCAAGGACGTGAACGAAGCGCGTCGCCATCTCGAAGGTTTGGAATTCCTGTTTGAATGTGAACTGCAACGTCGCCTGCTGGAGGCCAAATGATCCGCGCCATAGTTACCGATATTGAAGGCACCACCAGCGATATCCAGTTTGTGCATCAGGTGTTATTCCCTTATGCACGTCAGCATTTAGCGGCGTACGTGCGGGAAAATCATACGGATGAAAACGTCGCCGCCGCACTCAACGCGGTGCGTGCAGAGTCCGCTGCGCCTCAGGCCTCGCTGGAGGAGCTGATTACTACACTCACGAATTATATCGATGAGGATCGCAAGTCGCCGGGCCTCAAAGCCTTGCAGGGCATGATTTGGCGCGCCGGCTACGTTGAAGGCCAGTTCACCGGCCATCTTTATCCCGACGTGCTGCCGGCTTTTGAGCGCTGGCAGCAGCAGGGGATTGGCCTGTATGTTTATTCCTCGGGATCGGTCGCCGCGCAAAAACTGTTATTTGGCTACAGCGATGAAGGTGATTTAACCTCGCTGTTCAGCGGCTATTTTGATACCGGCGTCGGCGCGAAACGTGAAGCGCAATCGTATCGCAATATCGCCGAAAAAATCGGCCTTGCGCCTCCGTCATTGCTGTTCCTGTCGGATATTTATCAGGAGCTGGATGCGGCAGCGGATGCGGGCTGGCATACCGTGCAGTTAATTCGTGGCGAGGCGGATAACGCCAGTCGCCATCACCAGGTCAACGATTTTTCCCAGATTAAACCGGAGTCGATTTAACATGAGTGCATTGACCATTTTTACCGATACCGAAGCCCAGCAACCGGTGTGGCACAGCACCGATGCCGAGGCGATTCGCGAGCGTCTCAACGCGAAAAACGTGCGCTTTGAACGCTGGGAAGCCGATCGCGATCTGGGTGCGGATCCTGATGCAGAGACGGTGATCAACGCCTATCAACATGCAATTGATCGTCTGGTGGCTGAGAAGGGCTATCAGAGCTGGGATGTGCTGAGCATGCGTGCGGATAATCCGCAGAAAGAGGTGTTGCGCACCAAGTTCCTCAATGAACATACGCATAGCGAAGATGAAGTGCGTTTCTTCGTCGAAGGTTCAGGGTTGTTTTGTCTGCATCTGGATGGCGAGGTGTATCAGATTTTGTGTGAGAAGAATGATCTGATCTCGGTGCCGGCTGGCACGGCGCACTGGTTTGATATGGGTTCTGAGCCGCACTTTACCGCGATCCGTATTTTCGATAATCAGGAAGGTTGGGTGGCGAATTTCACCGGCGATAAGATTGCTGATGCGTATCCGCGCTTAGCATGATTGTAGGGTCGTCATTTATGACGACCTTTTTATCACCCGCACCCAACCCTACGGCTGAAACATCCCCTCCTGAACCTGCTCGGGCGTCACCACGCCAGTATCCAGCACCCAGCCGCTAATCAACGCCGCGGGCGTCACATCAAAAGCCGGGTTATAGACAGCCGCACTCTCTGGTGCCCACTGTACGCTACCAAAACTGCCTGCAACGCCGGTCACTTCGCTGGCGGCGCGCTGCTCGATGGGGATGGCGTCGCCGTTTGGACATTGACGATCCAGCGTGGTGTGCGGTGCGGCGACGTAGAACGGAATGCCGTGATAGTGCGCCAGCACGGCCAGGCTATAGGTGCCAATCTTGTTCGCGACATCACCGTTCGCCGCAATACGATCCGCGCCGACCCAAATGGCATCGACCACGCCGCGCGCCATTAAACTGGCGGCCATAGAGTCGGTAATCAGCTGATAAGGAATGTTCAGCTCACCCAGCTCCCACGCGGTTAAACGGCCACCTTGCAGCAGCGGTCGCGTCTCATCCACCCAAACATTTTTCACCAAACCTTGCTGGTGGGCATAAGCGATAACGCCGAGCGCCGTGCCGACGCCCGCGGTCGCCAGCCCGCCGGTATTGCAGTGCGTCAGCAGTTGGCTGCCCGGTTTTACCAGCGTGCTGCCGGCGCGGGCGATGTTGTCACACAGTTGCTTATCTTCGGCCACCAAACGCAGCGCTTCGCGGCTCAGCGCTGTGACGAAATCACCTTCGGCCAGTGCAGTTTTCATGCGATCGAGGTTATTCATCAGGTTCACGGCCGTTGGACGCGCAGCACGCAGCACCTCCAGCGCCGCCGCTAATTCCGTGCGCGCGGCGCCTTGTTCACCCAGCAGCGCCAGCAGCAAACTGGCTGAGAGGCCAATCAGCGGCGCACCGCGCACGCGCAAAGCGTGAATGTGTTCGACCAACTGCGCGACGCTGTGCGCAGGCAGCCAGTTTTGTTGTTGTGGCAGCGCCTGCTGGTCAAGGATCCACAGTTGATTATCGCGGACCTCAAGGCTGGTGGTACGAAGTGTTTGCATGATGTGAAATCCCTGTTGCGTTAATGCTGGCTATTGTGCCAACATGCGTAACGGATGTATAGACGTCTGAACGGCTTATTACTATCGATAATCGAGGAACAGGCAATGTCGCAATACCGTACGTTCAATGCTGCCGATGCTGTGGAATATGCTAAACAATTTGGCGGCGTGGACGATCCGTCAGCGCTGGTGAGCGCCGAGGAGATCGGGGATGGCAATCTCAACCTGGTGTTTAAAATTTTCGATAATCAAGGCCGCAGCCGTGTGGTGGTAAAACAGGCGCTGCCTTATGTGCGTTGTGTCGGTGAATCCTGGCCGCTCACGCTGGATCGCGCGCGTCTCGAAGCGCAGACGTTGATTGAGCACTACAAACATTGCCCGCAGCACACCGTTAATGTCACCCATTACGACGCCGAATTGGCGGTGATGGTGATGGAAGATCTCTCCAGCCATCGTATCTGGCGCAGCGAGCTGGTGAAGGGCGCATATTATCCGCAGGCCGGTCGTCAGGTTGGCGAATATCTGGCGCAGACGCTGTTCCATACCTCCGATTTCTTCCTGCATCCGCATAAGAAAAAAGCCGAAGTGGCGCGTTTCATTAATCCGGAAATGTGCGAAATCACCGAAGACTTATTCTTTAACGATCCGTTTATTGACCATGAACGCAACAAATATCCTGCGGCGCTGGAATCGCTGGTGGTCAGCCTGCGCAGCGACGATGCGCTAAAAATCGCCGTAGCCGGTCTCAAGCATCGCTTTTTCGCCGATGCGGAAGCATTGCTGCATGGCGATGTGCACAGCGGTTCCATCTTTGTCGCCGATGGCAGCCTGAAAGTGATTGATGCGGAGTTCGGCTACTTTGGGCCGATAGGTTTTGATGTCGGCAGCGCGATTGGCAACTTGCTGATTAACTACTGCTGCCTGCCGGGCTTGCTGGCACCGCGTGAGGCGGCTGAAGGGCGTGAACGTCGTCTGAGCGACGTGCAGGAAGTTTGTAATCAGTTCGCCAGCCGCTTCCTGGAATTGGCGAAAGAGAAAACCCGCGATGTGGCGCTGGCTTATCCCGGTTACGCCGAATCCTTCCTGCGCAAAGTGTGGCGCGATACCTTGGGTTATTGCGGTACCGAGTTGATCCGCCGCACGGTGGGAATGTCTCACGTTGCGGATTTCAAACAGATTGAAGATGAGACCATGCGCACCGAGTGCATTCGCAGCTGTATCACGTTGGGACGCACGCTGATTCTGGCTGCCGATCATGTTGCTGATGTCGATGCGCTGATTGCGCGGATTCGTCAGGCGGGTTAATGCTGGTGTCGGGAAATCAAGCAGGGGCTGCAGAATAACCGGCTGACGCTGCGCAGCAAAAAACCAGATAGTCAAACTGCGGGGCGACGGGAGAGGTCATTCCCGAGAGTGGAGAAAGAGAGGCCCTGGAAGTACCCGACAGCCAAAAGAAAAAATGCCAGTCAGGCTTAACTGACTGGCATTAGCCCCGTTTCTGAGGCTTTTTTTTTTCACGTTTAAGCTGGATTTTTTAGCTTCATAACGATGTATTCAACACCCGGCTCATTCGGTAACAGCTGAAGGGACGATTCAATGACAGTAATTTTCCCTACGTTGATGTCATCCAGGCGGCCACGCACAATCTTATCGGTGTGAACGTTTAAGTCGATGCTAAAAACATCAGCGCTTGCGATCATTTTGTCACGTTCAGACTGTGGCAAGGCATAAACTTCTTCGAAGTTCATTGGAAAACCTTTATTTGCTGAGTGAAAGTTAATTACTAACGGATTACGCAGAAAGACGTTCGTTCCATGCGTCCCTGTACTGGATATTACCATCCACAATACGCCAGGTGATTTTTTCATACTGCAGGCTGACGCTTTCCGTGTGGTTCAGCTTGTCATTGCCCGACAGTTTTGTGTTGGCCACGCCGCAGTTAACGCCGGTGACTTTCACGTTTTCCATCAGCACGGTGTAATAGCACACCTCTTGGCCCGCATCGCTGATGTTGTAGAAACGAATTTCGGCGCTTTTCAGCGTCTGGCCGGTGGCCGCTGCTTTATAGAGATAAGGCGTTGAGCTATCCACCTCTTTCTCGATCATCATTGATGAATGCTGGCGCGTGCCGGTTATTTTGCCGTTAGCGGTGTCTACCGGCAGGTTAATACCGTGGCTCAGGCCGATAATTTCAATGCTGCCTTCACGTTCGTGAACATCGACAGAACCTCTAATATCCGCGCCACCATCGTCTTTAAGCCACATATACGGAGGAATTGGCATTTATTTGCTCCTTATTTTTTTGATTAACTTCATTGTTAAAATGTAAATAACAACCGTGATGGGAATCACTGTGCATACGGACATGTAGAAATAGATGTCGTAAAAACGATCCGCTCCAATCTCTTCATTCCCGTAGATCATTTGGCCGATTTTCAAGGCTAATTGTTCGTTAAACCATAACTCTGGCGGGCCAAGAGTACGGGCGACAACGAGCATCAGCGTGAGAAAAAAAGCGACTTTGGCCGCTCTACGGGCAAGTGTTTGAATAACCACCGGCAACCACCTCAATGTATCCGCGCGCCATTAAATTTTTCATGCAAGGAACCGGGATCGGCGCTGTTCTCAGAAGGGCATTACGAATTAGCGCATAGTCTGAATTAAGGTGGAGAGTTATACATCCTTCAGATACGCGGCCGGGATGGAGGCGAAATAATCCGCGTTTGACGTCATTAATCCACGTTTCATCATCAATGCTCAGATCGTCACGATATAAAGCAAACCATTCGTCGCGATCAAATTCAGCACCGTTAAAAACGCGGTTATATAAATCCTGTGACTTTGCCTTAGCTCATGAAAGCAGGCCACCCCTCCCACGCTCAACGATCCAGTATTTACCCGGTGGGATAGGTCCAACGTTTGGGACGGCCATACATGCAGTAATATTTCTGTAGGCACCTTTCCCGGAAAACGCCATGAAGACGCCCACGCCATACAGATTCAACGGCACGAAATCTGCGCCGTTCAAAATCATCTTACCGATAATTGGCATCGTTAATCCCTAACCTTTAATCCATGTAGTAACTAATGTTTATGTTACATTCCTCAGATTATCAGGACCAGAAATAATTAGAGTTGATAATCAATAAAGCTTTTACGATCACGCTTTGCTATTGGCGTTGTTAACACAACAACGAGAGATATAGAATCTCAACGAACAACCCCCTTTCGCGCAAGACGTACGACACAAACAGGATATTCGTTATGTCGCAGACGCTGAACGATCAGGATTTTAAGAACGCCGCCACCAAACTCAGCTGCAGTGAAGCCGCCGTGCGCGCCGTTGCCGAAGTAGAGAGCTCCGGTATCGGGAAATCAAGCAGGGGCTGCAGAATAACCGGCTGACGCTGCGCAGCAAAAAACCGGAGATGGTGCGTCAGGAGCTATGGGGCGTGCTGCTTGCGTATAATCTGGTGAGATATCAGATGATAAAAATGGCGTCGACGCTTAAGTGATACTGGCCTAATCAGCTGAGCTTCAGCGAGTCTGCGGCCTGGGTAATGAAGCTGCTCTGGACGCTTGAGGGCGCGTTACCGGGGCGGATCCCGGAACTGGTGAAAAATGTGGGCGCGATAGCGCAGATAGTCAAACTGCCGGGGCGACGGGAGAGGTCATTCCCGAGAGTGGAGAAAGAGAGGCCCTGGAAGTACCCGACAGCCAAAAGAAAAAATGCCAGTCAGGCTTAACTGACTGGCATTACTCCCAGCGGAGGCTTTTATGTTTTATGCGGCTTCACTGGCCCGCGGGTTGGATTTCGTCTGCGGCTTTGGCACCGCCAGCGCTTCCGGCGCGAAATCATCGACGTTAATCGCTTTCAGGCGGCTGGCTTCAGCACGAATCAGCACCTGCGCTTCGCTCTCATCAATCCAGCCCTCTTTCAGACCACGTTGCGCCAGCGCATCCAGTCGGGTAAACGACAGATGTTTTTTCTGCTGCTTGCATAAACGATCGTGAATCACTTCGGCGGCCATCACATCCTGCAGCGCCTGCTCCAGCTGACCTGCAGGATTATGTGCGCTTGGTGCCAGATATTGACCACGGCCCAAACGGGTACGGGTCGCAGAAGGCAGCTGCAGCAGTTTCGCCAGCTTGTGGTCCAGTTTATCGGACGGTGCCGGGCAGTGATGACCACCGGCGAAAATCACCAGTCGCAGCGCACCGGCCACCATGCGGTTCGGGAAGTTGCGCAGCAGATCATCCATCGCCACTTCAGCCTGATGCAGCGCATCCTGCACGCCCCAATGTACCAGCGGCAAATCGGCTTCGTTGCGGCCTTCATCGTCATAGCGCTTCAGGGTGGCGGAGGCCAGATACATCTGGCTCAGCACATCGCCGAGACGCGCCGAGATACGTTCACGACGTTTCAGGCTGCCGCCCAGCACCGCCATCGATACATCTGACAGCAGCGCGAGGTTGGCGCTTAAACGGTTGAGGTGCTGATAGTAGCGGCGCGTGGCGTCGCGGGTTGGCGTGGCGCTGGTGCGGCCGCCGGTTAAGCCCAGCCACAGGCTGCGCACTTTATTACTGCCTACGTGGCCAATATGGCTGAACAGCGCGCGGTCAAAGGTCACCAAATCGTTTTTCGCTGCGGCGTTCATCTCTTCCAGCACCCACGGATGGCAGCGGATCGCGCCCTGGCCGAAGATGATCATGCTGCGCGTCAGGATGTTAGCGCCTTCCACGGTGATGGCGATCGGTGCGCCCTGATAAGCACGCGCCAGGAAGTTGTTTTCGCCCAGCATAATGCCTTTACCGCCGGCGATATCCATCGCGTCGATAATGGCGCGCTGACCGCGATGGGTGCAGTGGTACTTCACAATCGCCGACAGCACCGCCGGTTTTTCACCAAGCATAATGCCGCTGGTGATCAGCGTCGCGGCGGCATCCATCACGTAAGCGTTACCGGCAATGCGCGCCAGCGGCTCTTCGATACCTTCCATCTTGCCGATGGAGACTTTGAACTGGCGACGGATATGCGCATAGGCACCGGTCGCCAGCGCAATGCTTTTCACGCTGCCGGTTGAGTTCGAAGGCAGCGTGATGCCGCGACCGACAGACAAACACTCCACCAGCATGCGCCAGCCTTGCCCGGCCATTGACGGGCCGCCGATGATGAAATCGATCGGCACGAAAATGTCTTTACCGCGCGTTGGACCGTTCTGGAACGGCACGTTGAGCGGGAAGTGGCGCTGGCCAATCTCCACGCCAGGCGTGTGCGTTGGGATCAGGGCGCAAGTGATGCCGAGCTCTGCGGTATCGCCCAGCAGGTGATCCGGATCGGAGAGTTTAAACGCCAGGCCAAGCACGGTGGCAATCGGTGCCAGCGTGATATAGCGCTTGTTCCAGGTAAGGCGCATGCCCAGCACTTGCTGGCCTTGCCACTCGCCCATGCACACCACGCCGGTATCGGGAATTGCACCGGCATCAGAACCCGCTTCCGGGCTGGTCAGGGCAAAGCACGGGATCTCATCACCGCGCGCCAGACGCGGCAGGTAATGATCTTTCTGCTCATCGGTACCGTAATGTTGCAGCAGTTCGCCTGGGCCGAGTGAGTTTGGAACGCCGACGGTGATCGCCAGAATGCCGGAGACGCCCGCCAGTTTCTGCAGCACACGCGCCTGCGCATAGGCGGAGAATTCCAGGCCGCCATACTCTTTCTTAATGATCATGGCGAAGAAGCGATGCTGTTTCAGATATGCCCACAGTTCCGGCGGCAGATCGGCCATTTCATGGGTGATTTCGAAGTCGTTCGCCATGCGGCACGCTTCTTCTACCGGGCCGTCGATAAAGGCTTGCTCCTCTTCGGTCAGGCGCGGCTGCGGATAGTTGTGCAGCTTCTGCCAGTCCGGTTTGCCGCGGAACAGATCGCCTTCCCACCATGTGGTGCCGGCGTCGATCGCCTCTTTTTCAGTACGCGACATCGGCGGCATCACTTTCTGGAAGCTGTGCAGCGCCGGTTTCGAGAACAGGCTGCGACGCATCACCGGCAGGTTAAACGGCAGCAGAATGATCGCCAGCGGCAGCAACATCCACGGCGTCCATATGTCAGCGGCCGCCAGCGCGCCGGTCCACAGCAGCAGAATCACGCTGCTCAGCTGAAGCGAAATTTGGTGGTAGAACAACACGCTAAGCAGGATTAGCGTCGCAACGATTGAGGCAACCAACATAATGAACCACTCCATAAGTAGTAAGAGGTCTGACCTGTTATGGGTGTAGGTTTAGAATATGGGGCAAAATTTATCAATCTGTTTACATCGCAATTACAACACATCTCACAAATTCGTTGCACGATGCGCAACAACTGCCAAACTTCCTCGAGACGCCGCGCTTTTCCTTATGGCAGGCGCTTTGCGGCTTAGCCCCATTCCGTTAAACTTGCCGGGTCAATCTTTCCTCTAAAGGACATCTCTATGTATCAGGACATTATTCGCTCAGAACTCAATGAAGCAGCCGATACGCTCAACACGTTCCTGAGTGACGAAGCCAACATTCACGCGATTCAGCGCGCCGCAGTTCTGCTGGCCGATAGCTTTAAAGCGGGCGGCAAGGTGCTCTCCTGCGGTAACGGCGGCTCGCACTGCGATGCCATGCATTTTGCTGAAGAGCTGACTGGACGCTACCGTGAAAACCGTCCTGGCTACCCGGCGATTGCCATTTCTGATGTCAGCCATCTCTCCTGCGTGAGCAACGATTTTGGCTATGACTATGTGTTCTCGCGCTATATCGAAGCGGTAGGCCGTGAAGGCGATGTGCTGCTGGGGCTTTCTACCTCCGGTAACTCTGCCAACATCATCAAAGCGGTGGAAGCTGCGCGCGCTAAGGGCATGAAAGTGATTACCCTGACCGGCAAAGATGGCGGCAAGATGGCAGGTTCAGCGGATATTGAAATTCGTGTGCCGCACTTTGGCTATGCCGACCGCATTCAGGAGATCCATATCAAAGTGATCCATATCCTGATGCTGTTGATTGAAAAAGAGATGGTTAAGTAATGATGCGTTCCTCTCGCCGCGCGCGAGAGGATCTAACTTAAGGCGGTTGCTATGTGCGAATTGCTCGGGATGAGCGCCAATGTCCCCACGGACATCTGTTTCAGTTTTACCGGTCTGGTGCAGCGTGGCGGTGGAACCGGGCCGCACAAAGATGGTTGGGGCATCACTTTCTACGAAGGTAAAGGGTGCCGCACCTTCAAAGATCCGCAGCCGAGCTTTAACTCGCCGATAGCCCGTTTGGTGCAGGAATACCCGATCAAATCGCATTCGGTGGTGGCGCATATCCGCCAGGCGAATCGCGGTGAAGTGTCGCTGGAAAATACCCATCCGTTCACGCGTGAGCTGTGGGGCCGCAACTGGACCTATGCACACAATGGTCAGCTTAAAGGTTATCGTCAGCTGGATACCGGGCCATTCCGTCCGATTGGTGAAACCGACAGCGAGAAAGCGTTCTGCTGGATGCTGCACAAACTGACCGAGCGCTATCCGCGCACGCCTGGCAACTGGCCGGCGGTGTTCCGCTACATTGCCGAGCTGGCAGCAGAAATGCGTGAGAAGGGCGTGTTCAACATGCTGTTATCGGATGGGCGCTATCTGATGGCGTTCTGTTCGACCAATCTCTACTGGATTACGCGCCGTGCGCCGTTTGGCAAAGCCACGTTGCTCGATCAGGATGTGGAGATTGATTTTCAGCAGCAGACTACGCCGCAAGATGTGGTGACGGTGATTGCTACGCAACCGCTGACGGGTAACGAAACCTGGCACCGGATAGTGCCAGGCGAGTGGGCATTATTTTGCCTGGGTGAGCGCCAGGAATGATTTCGAGGCAGCATCCGGTGTAGAGATCACCGGCGTGCTGTTCACCGCATATTGGCCGGTGGCCGTCACGTTCACGGTTGGCGGCACACGGTACTTAGCGAAGTACGCATAGCCCGGCTGCAGTTCACGCCAGAATTTAATGTAGGTCGAATATTTATGACGCTGCATGTTGCTGTCGGTCATGCGGAACGGATAGATATTGACCTGAATCTCCTGCTGACCATTACGCAGCGCGGCGTTGGTGTAGGTGAAGATCTCATCCATCGATGCATCCGTCATTGCGTAGCAGCCCACTGACACGCAATCACCGTGAATCATTAAATAGTTACCGTTATAGCCTTTAGCGCGATCGTACTGATTGGGAAAACCGGTATTAATAGCGCGATAAAAACGGCTATCCGGTTTTAACTGGTTCAGCTTGACGTTATAAAAACCTTCCGGACTTTTGAAATCGCCCTGACGACGTTTAGGTCCTAAACCGCCAGAGAAATTACAGATGCGATAGCTGTCCAGTAGACGATATTCATTCCCGATTTTGCCGTACAGTTCCAGCGTACGCTCTTCCTTGAAAATCTGAATAAAAACGGGGGTGCCAATTAGTTGTTTCTTTAACTCTTTGCTCACCGGAGCCAGCGGTTGCGTAGGCTCGGGGTTCATTGCCCAGCTAAGGACCGGCATAAGAATCATCGCAAGCGTTAATGCGATTCTGCCCATTCTGTAGATACCTTGATGTGAAGAGAGACGATGACGCTGTGCGTCCGGGTATTGCATTATCGGAAATATCCGCTATCGCAGCGCAACATTAACATTGTCTGGCTTTTAATCAAGCCAGTGTCCGAGAAAATGGCGCGTTCCTAAAAGGAATACGACCACTAATTTGTAAACTTTAATTAGAGGAACAAAAAAATCGCTTTTTTGCGCTGCGCTTTAAAACCATTTAATCCTGACGATGAATAAGACATGTCTTGGGTGTTGAAAAAAATCACGTACCTATACTGCGCCGGTCATTTTCAACAGGTAAATATTAATGGAAACTCCAGCGCGCCCGTCTCTTTATCAGGTAGATAACCTGCACTATATGTTGTCGTCTGGTCCCGACATGATCAATGCACACTTACGCAGCGGCAAAGCGTGGGAGCCCACCACGCTGCAAATTGCTCAGTTACTTATTGAAGGTATTGAGCGTCCGGTATTGGTCGATGTGGGGGCAAATTTAGGCGCCTGGTCGGTGCCGATGGGCGATCACATTCGCGCCAAAGGTGGCACCTTGTATGCCTTCGAGCCGCAACGTCAGGTGTTCTATCAACTGTGCGCCAACCTGTTCAGCAATCAGCTGTTTCACTGCCATGCTATGCAAATGGCGATTGGTGATGTGAACGGTGAAATTGACGTTCCGGTGTTGGATATGCAAACCGAAGTAAATGTCGGGGCGCTGTCGCTGGATGCCGATATTCGTGCGCAGCAGAAGATGCTTAGCACCGACTTCACCAGCAGTGAATCCGTGCGCATCGCCACCTTAGATAGCCTGAAATTACCGGCGGCGCACCTGGTTAAAATCGATGTTGAAGGGCTCGAATTAGAAGTGCTCAAAGGTGCACGGCACTGGCTGGAAAGCTCGGGTTATCCTGCCATTTTGTTTGAAGTGTGGGGCGATTATCTGCCTGCATTAATTCCTAAACGTAATCGCCTGCTCAATTTGCTGAAGCGTGCTTTAGGCTACGAGGTCGATATGTTCGGCGAACTCGGTATCGCTCAGCATCCGCAAAATAAACGGCTTGAGATTAAAAGAAACGATCAGGGAATGGAGATTCGTCGCCTGTTTTAATCCTGCAATTTAGCAAGCCAACACTTTTGCATCTGTACAAATATCCAGTATTATAATGAGGTCTCGATTGATACTGGATTAGTGGCAAACGTGAAAATCATTCATGTCGATATGGACTGCTTTTACGCAGCGGTGGAAATGCGCGATGACCCGTCATTGCGCGATATCCCCATTGCGATTGGCGGCAGCCGTGAACGGCGTGGCGTGATCAGCACCGCGAACTATCCGGCACGTAAATATGGCGTGCGCAGCGCGATGCCAACCGGCATGGCGCTGAAACTCTGCCCGCATCTGCGGCTGCTGCCTGGTCGTTTTGATGCTTATAAAGAAGCCTCCCGCCAGATCCGCGACATCTTCTCGCGTTACACCTCGCTGATTGAACCGCTGTCGCTGGATGAAGCCTATCTGGATGTTACCGATAGCTTGCACTGTCATGGCTCGGCGACATTAATGGCGCAGGCGATTCGCGCCGATATCCTGCGTGAAACCGGGTTAACCGCTTCCGCCGGGATCGCGCCGATCAAGTTTCTCGCCAAGATCGCTTCCGATCTCAACAAACCCAACGGGCAATATGTGATTACGCCTGATGCGATGTCTGATTTTTTACTGACGCTGCCGCTGAGCAAAATTCCTGGCGTGGGTAAAGTGGCGACCAAAAAGCTGGAAGAGATGGGCTTGCGCACCTGCGCCGATGTGCAGCGCGCCGATCTGGCGTTACTGCTTAAACGCTTTGGCAAGTTTGGCCGCATCTTGTGGGAACGCAGCAACGGCGTGGATGAGCGCAATGTGGTGGTTGAGCGGGAACGCAAATCGCTCGGCGTTGAACGCACGCTGATGGAAGACATCCACAGCTGGGAGCAGTGTCTGGAGATTATTGATTTTCTCTATGCCGAGCTGGATCGCCGCTTAACCGCTATCAAGCCGGATAAGCAGATCGCGCGACAAGGCGTGAAACTTAAGTTCAATGATTTCCAGCAAACCACGCAGGAGCACGTTTGGCCGGTGCTGAATAAAGACGACATGATCGCGGTGGCGCGTCAGGCGTGGGATGAACGCAGAGCAGGGCGCGGCGTGCGGCTGGTGGGGTTGCATGTCACGATGGTGGATCCGCAGCTGGAGCGGCAGTTGGTGTTGGGGTTGTGAGATTGTGCGCGCTGCCCCTCATCCCGGCCTTCTCCCGCAAGCGGGAGAAGGAGAAAACAAACCGCACCGATCGGTTTCCTTTCCCGCCAGCATGAAAGCGAGAAGACAGCGCCGATCGGTTCCCTCTCCCACATGTGGGAGAGGGTTAGGGTGAGGGAAAACTACTTCTTACCGTACTTCGCTTCCAGCGTCGCAAACCACGGCGCGATGAAATCGCTGTTCTCGCCCCAGCCTGGAATGATCTTATTCAGCGACGCCACATTGACCGCGCCTTGCTGGCTGTTCAGCTGCTGCTGAGAAATTGAAGACGCTTTAAACTCGTAAGTCGCCGGTGTGGTTTCGCCTGCAATCTTGTTCGCCACCAGACGCATATTCACCGCGCCAATGGTTTTCGGATCCACCGCCACGGTTTGTACCCACGGACTGTTCTTTTCATGCATCAACTGCAGATCCTGATTGGATACGTCGATGCTGTACAGTTTGATCTCGGTACGACCATTCTCCTGCAGGGCTTTATACGCGCCCTGGCTGAAGGCATCCCACGAACCCCAGATCGCATCGATCTTGCCTTTCGGGTATTTCGCCAGAATCGCGCCAATCTTGTTGGCGGTATCGCCCTGAACGTCGGAAGAAACCGCGCCAATCGATTCCAGCTGATGAATGCCCGGATTCTCTTTCAGCAGCTTCTCATACACTACCTGACGACGATCCATCGCCGGGAAGCCAGCCACCCACAGCTTGACGATATTCGCCTTACCGTTGAAGTCTTTGATTAAACTGCCGAGCGATTCCTGTGCCAGCGAAGCATCGTTCTGCGCCGTCACGGTGACGCCCTCTACCGGCGTATTAACCGGCGTATCAAACACCGACAGCTTGATGCCCGCTGCGGCAATACGCTGCACCAGCGCAGTCGAGTAGGGATCTTTACCGTGCGACAGGATAATGCCGTCATATTTCTGGCTAATCGCCTGGTTCACGAAATCCTGGAAGCGCGCATCGTCGCCATTGCTGAGGAAAGTGCTGACCTTAAAGCCCAACTGGCGGCCTTGCTGAATCGCACCGGCGACAAACTGCGTAGTGTTATCGTCCGAACCCAGGTTGCGGATGATGGCGATGCGTACCGGGCCTTCATGGTTGGCGATAACCGCAGGCACTGCGGCATCGGCGAAGGCGGCGCTGGCGTTGAGCAGGCTAACCGCCAGCAGCGAAAGGGTAATTTTTTTCATTATGATCTCTTTCTGATTAAACGCGCCTTAACGGCGCTGGATGTAAGTCATCGCCAGCGCCAGCGCCAGTACCAGACCTTTAATAATGTCCATCGCGTAATAGGGCACCGACAACATCACCAGCCCGTTCTGCAACACACCAAGAATGATGGCGCCCACCAAGGTACCCAGCGCATTCGGTTTGCCCGAACCGGCCAGCGAGAAGCCGATCCACGCTGCGGCAACGGCATCCATCAGATAACCGCCGCCGGCATTCACCTGTGAAGAGCCGATGCGTGACGCCAGCAGAATGCCGCCCAAACCGGCCAGCAGCGAAGCCAGCACATACGCCAGTACGCGATAGCGCGTGGTACGAATGCCGGAGAGACGCGCCGCTTCCGGATTGCCGCCCAGCGCATACATACGACGGCCGTGCTTAGTCAGCGATAGCGCCAGCTGCGCCACAATGGTGACCACCAGCATGATAATTACGATGGTCGGCACCTGGCCGAGCAGACCAAAGGCCGCAGGAATGGTGCCCTCGGCCATGTCACCGCTCGGCAGCACCATATTCTCAGTGATGGAACCGCCAAAGCTGTAGGTCATCGCCACGCCCTGAATCACAAACAGCGTGGCGAGAGTGGCGAGCATGTCGGGAATACGTAGCACCACAATCAGGAAGCTGTTGAACAAGCCAACCAGCGTACACAGCAGCAGCGTAATAATGATGGCTTCGGTGGTGCCAAAGCCGTGCCAGACGAACAGCGAAATCACCAGCGCATTGGCCAGCGATGCGGTGGATCCCACCGACAGGTCAAAGCCGCCAATGGTCAGCGAAATCGACACGCCAATCGCAATCACCGTGACGATGGCGATGGAGCGCAGGATGTTGATGATGTTGGTCGGTTCGAGGAAGCTGTCTGAAGCGAGACCAAATGCGGCAATCAAAATCACCACCGTCAGCAACATGCCCCACTTATAGAGGAAATCAAACAGCTGATGGCGCAGAGAAGGCTGCGAGTTTAGGGATAGTTCTTTGCTGCTCACGCAGGTGTTCCTCCGGTGGAATAAAGCAAAAGTGCCTCTTCTGTGGCGGTGTTGCCCTCCATCTCTGCCACAATGCGCCCATCCCAGAGCACACAAATGCGGTCGCACAGACAGACCAATTCAGAAAACTCGCCCGAGGCATAAATGATGCCTTTGCCCTCGCGCGCCAGGCCATCGATCAGCGTGAACAGATCGGTTTTGGCTTTGATATCGACGCCTTTGGTTGGCTCATCAAAAATCAGCACATCGGCGTTGTTGCGCAGCCACTTGCCAATTGCCACTTTCTGCTGGTTGCCGCCCGACAAACGACGCAGGATTTGCCCCGGTCCGGTGGTACGCACATTCAGGCGCTGAATCACCTCTTCCGCCCAGCGCCACGCCTGGCGATGACCAAACAGGCTCCAGCGCGAGAAGCTGTTATCGGCGCTGATGCTCAGGTTCATGCTCACCGGTTCATCGATGAAAATGCCCTCTTTGCGGCGCTCTTCCGGGACCAGCGCCATGCGGTTTTCTACTGAATCATGCGGTGAACGCGGTCGCCACGGTTTGCCGTGCAGTTCGCCCTGCGTCACGCGGCTTTTACTGGCACCAAACAGCGCTTTGCACAGCTCGGTTTTACCGGCGCCCGCCAGACCAGCAATGCCCAGGATTTCCCCTTTATGCAGACGCAGCGAAATTTCCTGCAGTAAGCGATCGTCGTGTAAGCCTTCCACCGACAGCAGCAGCGGTTGAGTGGTACGGGCGCGACGCGGCGGAAAAACATCATCGAGCCGATGTCCCAGCATTTTTTCCACGATCTGCTCACCGCTTAGCGCCGCCATCGGGCTGCTTTCGATCAGACGACCATCGCGCAGCACCGTTAAGCGGTCGCAAATCGCTTTCAGTTCGTGAATGCGGTGCGAGATAAACACCACGCCAATGCCGCTGGACTGCAAGCGACGCACCACGGTAAACAGGCGCTCGCTCTCATGCTGATCGAGCGGGGCGGTGGGTTCATCCAGGATCAGGAAGCGGCAGTGATGGGACAGGGCGCGCGCCAGCAGGATTTGCTGCTTCTCCGCCAGCGAGCAACGCTCCACCAAACGGTTGACGTCGATGTTCACTTCCAGCTGCGCCAGTAACGTACGCGCCTGGCGGCGAATCTCGCGCCAGTTGTAGGCGTGACCCGGTTCGGCTAAACGATCGAGCAGAATGTTTTCGGCCACGCTGAGCTGTGGCACCAGCGCCACATCCACTTCCTGCTGCACCAGATGAATGCCGAGTTTTTTGGCATCGCGCGGTGAGCGAATGGTGACTGGCACATCATCCAGCAGAATCTCACCGCTGTAATCATCGTGTGCACCGGCCAGCACCGCCATCAGCGTAGATTTTCCGGCACCGTTAGCGCCCGTTAACGCGTGCACCGAGCCGCCTTCGGTCAGAAAATCCACCTGCGCGAGCGCGGCGAAACCGCCAAAGGCAATGGAGATATTACGCATCTCCAGGCGGTTGATCGCACTCATTGAGCCGGGCCTTTAATTAGTTGAGTTGGGGGCATTTTTTCCTGAACCATCACTCTCGGCAACGAACGAAAGGGCATAAGCTAGCACGAAATCTTATTAGCCATCCAGACATCTGGACGTGACGGCGGCTAAATCTGCATGGCAGGCAAGAGTTGGGGTAATCAGGAGGCGGTAAGCGAGATTATCAGGGGATTGTGCTGTGAAACCAGGTCGCCATAAATGACGACCCTACGAATTTTGTAGGGTGCGCATTCATGCGCACCTGGAAAATGGAAGGCTGTGGTCTGCGAAGAGATTACGCTTTTTCTGGCACCACGCTCAGCAGCGCGGTCAGCAGTTTCCAGTACAGGCCCACGCTTTCGATGTGAACCTGCTCATCCGGCGAATGCGGGCCGGTGATGGTTGGGCCAATCGAAACCATATCCATGTTCGGATACGGCTTTTTGAACAGACCACACTCCAGACCGGCGTGAATCACCTGAATGTTCGGCGTTTTGCCAAACAACGCTTCATAGGTTTTACGCGTCAGCGCCATAACCGGTGAATCGGCATCAGGCTGCCAGCCCGGATAGCCGCCTTTTGGTGCGCTTTTCGCCCCGGCCAGATCGGCCAGCGAGGTCAGCACTTCAACCACCCAATCTTTACCGGTATCGATCAGTGAACGAATCAAGCAGATGATTTCGGCATTATCCTGATCCATGGTCACCACGCCGACGTTCAGCGAGGTTTCCACCACGCCTTTTGCGACGTCGGAATTACGGATCACGCCGTTTGGCGTAGCGTTCAGCAGGTTAAGGAAGCGATCGCGGCTGTCAGCGTTCAGCGCCTGGCCTTGATGCGCCAGCGATTCGGTGACCACGGCGATGTTCTTCTCTTTAATGCCTAACTCGTTCAACAGCGTCGCCTGGAAATGTGCCGCAGCAGATTTCAGTGCATCAACCTTATGGCTGTCGATCGCCAGCGTAGCAAAAGCTTCACGCGGGATGGCGTTACGCAGCGTACCGCCGGTGAATTCGATCAGACGGACATCGAGTTCACGCGCGTGCAGCGCCAGGAAGCGTGCCAGCAGCTTGTTGGCGTTGCCGAGACCATGATGAATGTCGGCACCGGAGTGACCGCCTTTCAGGCCTTTCAGCGTCAGCTTCAGGGTTTCATAGCCCGCAGGAATTGCTTCACGCGTCAGCGGCAAGGTGGTGATGAAGTCGATACCACCGGCGCAACCCATGTAGATCTCACCTTCCTCTTCCGAGTCGGTGTTGATCAAAATGTCGGCCTGCAGCCAGTTCGGCTGTAAACCAAAGGCGCCGTCCATACCGGACTCTTCGGTCATGGTCAGCAGCACTTCAATCGGACCGTGAATCAGGCTGTTGTCAGCCAGCACCGCCAGCGCAGACGCCATACCAATGCCGTTATCCGCGCCCAGCGTGGTGCCGCGCGCTTTCACCCATTCGCCATCAACATACGGCTGAATTGGATCTTTGGTGAAGTCGTGCACCGTGTCATTGTTCTTCTGCGGCACCATATCGAGGTGCGCCTGCAGCGCCACCGGCGTGCGTTTTTCCATACCGGCGGTAGCGGGTTTACGAATCAGGATGTTGCCAACCTGATCGCGCTCAACCCAAAAACCTTGCTCTTTTGCCCAGCCTACAACGTGTTCGGCCAGTGCTTCTTCGTGGTAAGAAGGGTGCGGAATGGAACAGATTTTGGCAAAAATATCCCACAGCGGTTGGGGTGAAAGTTGCGACAATTCAGACACCATGCATCTCCTGTGTCAGCGTGGCGGACAGACCGCACGCACGCGGGTTTCCAGTAAAAATCGTCGTCAGAAAATCTGACGTGATGGGCCTGAGAATATCACTGTTTCTCGCCGGGTGCGTAATCAGGCGCGCTAAAAACCTGCAACCAGTAAGACAGATGCTGGTTTTTAAGGCGTCAGATCCTTATAATCTCGCGCAACCTTTTCCCCCTTGCATATTTTTTAAGCCAAGTTTCTTGGCCGGGATTCCTTTATATGAGCGAAAAATACGTCGTAACCTGGGACATGTTGCAAATCCATGCCCGTAAACTGGCCCAGCGCCTGCTTCCTGTGGAACAGTGGAAAGGTATCATCGCGGTGAGCCGTGGTGGTCTGGTTCCGGCATCGCTGCTGGCGCGTGAACTCGGTATTCGCTATGTCGATACCGTGTGCATCTCCAGCTACGATCACGATCATCAGCGCGAAATGAAAGTGCTGAAGCGTGCCGAAGGCGACGGTGAAGGCTTCATCGTGATTGACGACCTGGTGGATACCGGCGGCACCGCGCAGGCGATCCGCGATATGTATCCAAAAGCGCGTTTCTGCACCATCTTCGCGAAGCCAGCTGGCCGTGCGCTGGTGGACGACTACATTGTCGATATCCCGCAGAACACCTGGATCGAGCAGCCTTGGGACATGGGCGTGGTCTACATCCCGCCAATCGTCAAAAGCTAATTGATGCATCGCAAACAACGCCCGGTTATGCCGGGCGTTGTGCTTTCTGCGCCTCGCGCGCGTATGGCGGGTGCAGTACACTCTTAGCCATCGCCACGTTGTTGGCAGGAGAATAGCTGAGATGTCTGATAAAAACCTGAGCGAAGAACTGTTCAAACCGCGTTTTAAACACCCGGAAACCTCCTCATTAGTGCATCGCCAGCATCATGCCGCCGTGCAGGTGCATAACGCCCTTGAAGGGGATACGCAGCGCGGCTGGTATCGCATGCTGAACAAGCTGCTGTGGACGTGGCGCGGTCTGTCGCCGCAGGAGATCAGCGAAGTGCTGGCACGTATCGCGGTGAGCGAGTTCGAACGCACCAATGAAGCCTTGCTCGATACGGTGATTGGCTATCGCGGCGGCAACTGGAATTACGAGTGGTCGAAGCAGGCGGCGATCTGGCAGCAGCGCGCGTTAGAGAGCGAAAACCATGACGATGCCGGTCAGCATTGGCTGCATGCCGCCAATCTGTTCAGCCTCGCGGCTTATCCTTATATCAAAGGCGATGAGCTGGCCGATCAGGCGCAGGTGCTGGCCAATCGCGCCTACGAAGAAGCCACGCAGCGTCTGCCGGGCGAACTGAAATCCCTGACCTTCCCGATAGGCGGCGGCAGTCCGGTGACGGGCTTCCTGCACATGCCTGCGCAGGCCGAAGCGCCGTATCCCACCGTGCTGCTGTGCGGCGGCCTTGATTCGCTGCAGAGCGATCACTATCGCCTGTTCCACGACTATCTGGCGCCGCGCGGCATCGCCATGCTGACGCTGGATATGCCATCGGTAGGCTTCAGCAGCAAATGGATGCTCAATCAGGACACCAGCCAGGTGCATCAGCAGGTGCTGCGTGAACTGAGCAATGTGCCGTGGATCGATCACACCCGCGTGGCGCTGCTGGGCTACCGCTTCGGAGCCAACGTGGCGACGCGTCTGGCCTATCTGGAAGTGCCGCGAGTACGCGCGGTGGCGACGCTGGGTGCCATGGTGCACAGCGTGTTTGTGGATGCGCAACAGCAGCAGCAGCTGCCGGATATGTACATGGATATGCTGGCGAGCCGTCTCGGTATGTCCTCAACTTCCGACAGCAATCTGCGCACGGAACTCAATCGCTACTCGCTGAAGGTGCAAGGCTTACTCGGCCGCCGCACGCCAACACCGATGCTGGCGGCTTATTGGCCGGATGATATTTTCGGTCCGGAAGCGGACGCGCAGCTGATCGCCAACTCCTCGTCGCAGGGCAAGGCGCTGGCGATTCCCGCCAAGCCGGTATTTGCCAGTTTCGACAAAGCGTTGAATCAAATTTGTGACTGGCTGGAAAAACAGTTGAAAGGCTAACTGGCGAAATCTCTGAACTCTGCTACTACTTATATCCGGGATTTTCCATTTTTATGTTAATGGAAAGCTGGAAGTGCAATTTAAAGGGTTAAGGGAAAAGAGATGACATTACCGAGTGGTCACCCCCGTAGTCGCCTGCTTAAGCGCTTCACCGAATTGGGGCCGTATATCCGTGAAGGCAAATGTGAAGAGACACGCTTCTTCTTCGATTGCCTCGCAGCCTGTGTCAACGTCAAGCCTGCACCAGAACTGCGTGAGTTTTGGGGCTGGTGGATGACGCTGGAAGCCTATGAAGATCACTTCACATACGAATATCATTTTGGCCTGTTTGATAAAGCGGGTGATTGGGGCGCTGCGACTATCAAAGGCAAAGAGAACAATGCCAAAGTGGAAAGCACGCTGCGTAATTTCCATGAGCGTCTGAAAGCGATGCTGCTGGAACAGAAACTCGATCTGCGCCCGGCGGAAGGCTTCAAAGAAGAGCCGGTGAAACTGAGCGCCTGACAGGCATTTAAGGGTTTAAAAAGGAAAGAGCCGGTGATGAGCCGGCTCTTTTTTTATAGACACAACGAGGGTAAAGATAAATCAGAACTGATAGGTCAGGCCAACCGCCACAACGTCATCGTTGTTCAGGTTCAGCTTGTTGTTGTCATCCAGCTGGTTGATTTTGTAATCCACGAAGGTCGACATGTTTTTGTTGAAGTAGTAAGTCATGCCCACGTCGATGTATTTAACCAGATCCTCGTCACCGATCCCTTCGATGTCTTTGCCTTTGGTCTGGATATAGCCGAGGGACGGACGCAGGCCGAAGTCGAACTGATACTGCGCCACCACTTCGAAGTTCTGCGCTTTGTTAGCAAAGCCGCGGGTGCCGATTGGCGTCATGTTGCGGGTTTCGGTGTAGATAGAAGCCAGGTAGATGCTGTTCGCATCGTACTTGATACCGGCGCCCCATGATTCGGCTTTATCACCGCTACCCAGCGCTTGCAGCTGCTGCTGATTGGTACGGTCTGAAGAGGTGATGGCCGACATCAGGCTGATGCCGGTGTCAGCGATGGTGTAACCCAGTGACGCACCGTAACCGTCGCCGTTCTGACGCGACGTATCGGTGATGCTGCCACGGGCGTTAGCGCTGGTGGCGTCGTTTTTGCCCTGATATTGCAGCGCGAAGCGCAGGCCATCAACCAGACCAAAGAAGTTGCTGTTGCGGTAAGTGGCTACGCCAGTGGCACGCGCAGTCATGAAGTTATCGGTACGCGCCGTACCGTCACCGCCGAACTCTGGGAATACGTCAGTCCAGGCTTCGACGTCATACAGCACGCCGTAGTTACGACCGTAGTCGAATGAACCGTATTGGCCGAATTTCAGACCAGCAAAGCCCAGACGGGTTTTGTTGCCTGCGTTGGCATCAGAACCTTCAGAGTTATTCACGTTGTACTGATATTCCCACTGACCGTAACCGGTCATCAGGTCATTAATCTGCGTCTGGCCTTTGAAACCGATACGCACGTAAGATTTGTCGCCGTCGCTTGACGCGTTATCGCTGAAGTAGTGTTCAGCTTTAACACGGCCGTAGAAGTCCAGTTTATTACCGTCTTTGTTATACACTTCTGCGGCGTTTGCGGTGGAAGCCAGTGCCAGCGCTGATACAACTAATGCCAGTGTGCTCTTCTTCATTTTGCTATCAATCCCAATGAGTAAAATTTGTTGTACCCGTGAAAGGTTTTGTAAAACACCGACTTTTTACCGGTTGGTGATGAACGTTTTATGACAGTTTTTCGGATTTCTTGTTAATCGCGAACTTTTGGTCTACCGCATTGTCAGGGGATTTTTGTGCTTTTCCCCTTGCTGTTGTTGGCTTCCTTGCTCACTCCTGATAAAACGTCCCTTCGCAGATTTTTTTCTTACATGGCAGGAAAAACATGAGTGGCAGTCAGACCCTTGTGGTCAAGTTGGGTACTAGCGTCCTCACCGGCGGTTCACGTCGGTTGAATCGGGCGCACATGGTGGAGTTGGTTCGTCAGTGTGCGCAGCTGCACGCCGCGGGCCATCGCATTGTTATCGTTACCTCTGGCGCCATTGCCGCCGGACGCGAACACCTTGGTTACCCCGAACTGCCGCCTACCATCGCCTCAAAGCAGCTGTTGGCTGCGGTGGGGCAGAGCCGTTTGATCCAGCTGTGGGAACAACTGTTTTCGATTTACGGCATTCACATCGGGCAGATGCTGCTGACGCGCGCCGATATGGAAGACCGTGAACGTTTCCTTTACGCGCGTGACATGCTGCGTGCGCTGCTCGACAACCACATCGTGCCGGTGATTAACGAAAACGATGCGGTGGCGACTGCCGAAATTAAAGTGGGCGACAACGACAATCTGTCGGCGCTGGCAGCGATGCTGGGCGGCGCGGATAAACTGCTGCTGCTGACCGATCAGCAAGGGCTGTTCACCGCCGATCCGCGTACCAATCCGGAAGCGGAGTTGATCAGCGACGTGCACCAGATTGACGATGCGTTACGCACCCTCGCGGGCGGCAGCGTGTCGGGCCTGGGAACCGGCGGCATGGCGACCAAACTGCAGGCGGCGGACGTGGCTTGCCGCGCGGGGATCGATGTGATCATCGCCGCCGGCAGTCGTCCGGATGTGATCAGCGATGTGCTGCATGGCAAACCGGTCGGCACGCGCTTCCACGCGCAGCAGTCGCCGCTGGAAAACCGCAAGCGCTGGATCTTTGGCGCACCGCCTGCGGGCGAAATCACCATTGATGATGGCGCGCTGGCCGCAATGCTTGAGCGCGGCAGTTCGCTGCTGCCAAAAGGCATTCGTGACGTGCAGGGCAACTTCTCTCGCGGTGAAGTGATCCGCATTCGTAACCTGCAGGGGCGCGATATCGCCCACGGCGTGACGCGCTACAATAGTGATGCCATGCGCATGATTGCCGGTCATCACAGCCAGGAAATCGGCGAGATCCTCGGTTACGAATATGGCCCGGTAGCGGTGCACCGCGACGACATGATCGTCAGTTAAGGAGCGGATGATGTTAGAACAGATGGGTAAAGCGGCGCGTGCTGCGTCGTACAAACTGGCGGAACTCTCCACCGAACAAAAAAATCAGGTGCTGCTGACCATCGCCGATCGTCTGGAAGCGGAAAGCGCGGACATTCTGGCGGCGAACGAGCAGGATCTGGCGGATGCGCGCCAAAATGGCATGAGCGAAGCGCTGCTCGATCGCCTGACGCTCAACCCGCAGCGTCTGAAAGGCATTGCCGATGACGTGCGTCAGGTATGTCGCCTGGCCGATCCGGTCGGTCAATTGATCGATGGCGGCCAGCTCGATAGCGGCCTGCGCATTGAACGTCGTCGCGTTCCGCTGGGCGTGATTGGCGTGATCTATGAAGCGCGCCCGAATGTCACCGTGGATGTCGCTTCGCTGTGCCTGAAAACCGGCAACGCGGCGATTCTGCGTGGCGGCAAAGAGACTTATCGCACCAACGCCGCCACCGTGCGCGTGATCCAAAATGCGCTGACCCAGCACGGTTTACCGGCGGGCGCGGTGCAGGCGATTGAAAACCCGGATCGCGAACTGGTGAATCAGCTGCTGAAGCTCGATCGCTACGTCGATATGCTGATCCCGCGCGGCGGTGCAGGTTTGCACAAGCTGTGCCGTGAAAACTCCACCATTCCGGTGATTACCGGCGGTATCGGCGTGTGCCATCTCTATCTCGATGAAACCATGGAGACCGAAGCCGCGCTGGAGGTGATCGTCAATGCTAAGAAGCAGCGCCCAAGCGCCTGCAACTCGCTGGAAACGCTGCTGATCCATCGCGATCAGGCGGACAGCTTTATTCCCGCTTTCCTGCAACGTATGGCGCAAGAGAAGATTGCGCTGCACGCCGACGAAAATGTGCTGGCGCTGCTGCAAAACGGTGCCGCCGAGGTGGTGGCGGTGCAAACGGAAAATTATGATGACGAATGGTTGTCCAACGATCTGAACGTCAAGCTGGTGGCGGATATTGATGAAGCCATCGCGCATATCCGTGAGCACGGCACGCAGCACTCTGATGGCATTCTGACGCGCAGCATTGGCAACGCCAATCGCTTCGTCAACCAGGTTGACTCATCGGCGGTATACGTTAACGCCAGCACACGTTTCACCGACGGCGGCCAGTTTGGCCTCGGCGCCGAAGTGGCGGTCAGTACGCAGAAGCTGCACGCGCGTGGTCCAATGGGACTTGAAGCGCTGACCACCTACAAATGGATAGGGTGGGGCGACGATACGCTACGTCGCTAATGTTCGCTCCTGCATGATAATGGGCACCGAAAACGGTGCCCATTTTTTTCGCTTTCGATCCAGTTATTCCAAGAGCTTTTTGATTTATTTCTGTCATCTATGGCGGGCTCGCGGCTTTTCACCCATTTTTTCCTTTAGATGCTGGTCTTACTGCTACAGAACAATCCTGAAAACCCCTGTCAGAACAAGCGATATGGCACTGAACACTGGTTTCGCCCTAACCGAAGGGGATAATGATTGTCCAGCTTCATTGATAAAAGCGGTTGGGTAGTAAACTGCCGGTAATATAAAATGAACTGGTAGCAAAAATGAAAATAACATTCAGTCTTTTACTGAAGGCAGATTATTAACTGATGGTTAAAAAAGAAAGTACGAGACAAGCATTCACTGCCAGGCTGATTGCCGCATGCGAAAGCGCGGGAATTGTCGGACATGGACGGAACAAACAGGTTGCGCTTGCTCTGCAAGAGAGGGGATGCAAGATCTCAACGCCGGGGGTGTGGAAATGGTTTAACGGACAATCGATACCCGATGATAATAATTTACTGGCGCTCAGCCAGTTACTCGACGTGCGCGTTGAGTGGCTGCAATTTGGCATGGAAAAACCGGCCGCCTTGCTGACGCAGCGAAGTCTGGTGAATCCACAGCATCTGTTTCGCGTGGAGAGTCTGGATATCGGCCAGCACGGCGTACGCAGCAGCTCTACGCGCGATGAACTGGTGGAAACCATTCAAGCCATTGAATATGGGCTGGAAGAGGCGCGGGTGCTGTTTAACGGCCGTCCGGCGGAAAATATTCGCCTCATCGCACTGAACAGCGATTCGATGGCTGGCACCTTTGCGCCGCGCGATCAGTTGTTTGTCGATATCAGCGTGCATCGCTTCGATGGCGATGGCATTTACCTGTTCACGCTTGACGATCAGCTCTATCTCAAACGCCTGCAACTTCAGCACAAAAAGGTCGCGGTGATCTCCGATAACAAGCGCTATGAAACCTGGTATCTCACGCTGGAAGAAGCCAAGACGCTGCAAGTGGTGGCGCGGGTGATCATGAGCCAGGCGCGGGATTACCAAATCCTGGGCTGATCACAAAACGCCAGATTGCGACAAAAAAATATTTTGGCTGAAATCATAAATTTAACTGATGGTAAATAAAAAATTAACCATTGGTGTTTGCCAATGCATTAGAACCTGTTAATAATTTGAGCATGGATGGACAACATACCTGCTCACGGATGAGCCCGCTCTTAAACAATTGAGGCGCTGCACAAGCGCGATACATACCATCCAAAGTTAGTGAACTTTGGGATGGGGTGGATACGCACTTTGCAGCGTTGTCAGTTGCCCTCTGATTTTCACTCTCCTCTACTTCACCCTGGCCGCGAATGCAGCCGGGCGAGTTGACGTCGAGTATTTTCCAGAGGAACAGCGAACGCGTCGGCATCAGCCGAATTGCCGTGCCTGCCACCCCATCGCCAAAGACTCATTAACAGGAGGAGTTATGGCGATTATCCAGTACGGGAAGTCAGTATTTTCAGGCAATGCACGCACGCGCCGCCATCGGCGACGCCAGTCCCTCAGCCGCCTTAAGCGCAGCATCGACAGCGCACTCGGCATCGAATACGAAAACGTTACCTTGCGCACCGCTGAACGCATCTGCCAGCGCCAGACGCTGTCGCGCGTTGACAGCGCCGTGTTAGCGCCCGTTCGTGTTCAGCAGGCACAAGCCAGCTTCGATAACTGCTGTTTGCCCCACGTCTATCTGTATGCCGTGCGCTAAACCTGCATCACTTTCCCCAGTTTTAAACGGAACGTTTCATTGTTGCTCAATGTTTAACCATCCTTGAGCGTTTCGCTTATATGAAAACGCGCTCAATGTCGTAAACGATCAGCAGGATTTATGTTTTTTGCCGTTTTGCGCAGCCATTTTCAGACTGTTGCGCCCCGTCAAAGAGGAATTTCTATGAGCCAGATTATTGCCATCCTGAATTTCGAAGAGGGTTACCGCGAAGCGCCTTACCTCGACTCGCTGGGTTTCCCAACGGTCGCCGGCGGCATTCGCATCGGCCCCAAAGGTGCCTCGCTCAGCAACTACATCTTCCAGGTGCCGCGTCCCGTCGGCGATGTGTGGAAGCAGTGCATTGTCGAGGGCAAGGTGCAGCAGATGCATCAGCGTGCGCTAGTGCAGCAGGCGCTGGCCAAATGCAACGAGGCGCGCTGCGATGTGCTGATCAGCATGGGCTATCAGCTGGGTGTGGATGGGCTGGAGATGTTTCGCGGCATGCTCACCGCCATCACGCAGGGCGATTTCAACAGCGCGGCCAACGCCATGCTCGACAGTCTGTGGGCCAGCCAAACCTCGGGCCGCGCGCGCCGCCATGCTGAAGTGATGCGCAGCGGCACCTACGACATCTATCGGGGGCTGCTATGAATCTGAAACTGCTGATTTTTGTCACTGCGGTGCTGGCGGTGGTGGTGGTGGTGATGGTGATGCAGCGCTTCACCACGCTGGAGTTCGTGAAACATGCGCGGCTGTTATTCAAAACCTGGTCGGTGTGGCTGGCGTCACTCGGTTCGATGCTCAGCGCGTGGGTGCAATCGTTCCCCACCGCTGCGCTTGATGCCTGGAACAGCATGCCGCCCGACGTGAAAGCGATTCTGCCGCACAACTATTTGGGGCTGATTGGCGCCTTCATGGTGGCGATGGGCGTGATTGCCCAATTCGTGCGCCAGAAAGGCCTCAACCAGCAGAAAACGGCGATGGAGGAAAAAGCATGACACTTCTCATGACATTGTTCGGCGGCAGCTGGCACTGGGTTGCCGCCCTGGCGGGCGTCTTCGCCGCGCTGGTTGCCAGCTACTTCGGTGGCAAAAAAATCGGCAAGGTGCAGCAAGCATCCCAATCTGCCGTCGAGCACGCCGATAAAGCCGCGGCGCAAGCGGTAGCGGTTAACCAACAGCAGCAACAGCTGCGCGAGGAGGCCAAACGTGTGGAAGCCAGCAATCTTAATCTTGATGACGCTGCTGCTCGCGACAAGCTGCAGCAATCGAAATACCACCAGCGCTGAAGCGCCCGTCGTCATCGACTCTGCCTGTACCCTTTTTTCCCCGATTTACACCCACGGCAATGACGCCGAGCGCATGGACGTTCGCACCGTGCGCGCCATTAACAACCACAACGACCTTTGGGATCAGCACTGCGGCCAGCCGGCTCAGTAACGCTGCTCTCTTGAATTTGCATTACCTACCCGAAAAGCCGAGGAGGCTATGATGATCGAAGTTAACTCTTATGCAGAACTGCGCACCACTGTACCGGCCAAAAACGGCGATCTGGCATTCTTACGTCGCTACAACGCTGACTCCACCTTCCACGGTGGCGGTGATTTTACCGGTTTTATCGGCACCACCACGGCGGTAGAAGATGGCGGTACGCTGGTGATCGGTAACGGTTTTTACTGGAAACGCGTGATTAACGATCCGTCGGAGATCAACGTTTATCACTTCGGTGCGAAAGGCGACGGTTACGCCAACGATACCGATGCGTTTAACCGTATGCTGGCGTGGACGCAAAACTACTCGGGCAACATCACCGCATTACCGGTGCGTTTCCCAGGCGGTAAATTCCTGATTAGCCCAATCGACATCAGCGGCACCGAGCGCGCCTTCTTCGGCTTGCAGGGCGATGACGTGGAGCTGGGTTCGCTGCCGCGCACCACCATCATTTCCGACAAAAGTGCCAACACGGTGTTCAAGGTGAAGGCGCGTCGTACCTCAATCCGGGGTATCGCGTGGAACGGCCAGGCATCCGCCGATATCACCACCAACAAAAGCACCATCACCGCCGATATGTGCAGCAACGTGCAGCCGTTCTTCGAAAACACCTGTATCGAAGGCACCACCGTCAATATCTACTGTTTCCGCGCGCAGAATAACGGCGGTACGGTGATCAAAGTGCTGGATACCCTCGACAGTAAATTCGACCAGATTTACACCCTTTATACCTACGGACGCGTGTTTGATGTGGGCTGGTCGAACTCGCCGAAAGGCGCGTGGGATCACTCCACGGCGATTGAGCTGTGTAACTGTAACTTTCAGACCGGTTACGGTGACGCCACGCTCTACATGCCGCGCGTGACGCAGGGGGTTATTCGCAATGTGTGGATTGAGCACACGCGCAATCCGGGCGATCTCTCTGACGGCGGCTGGACGGTGGATACGCTGAACATTGAGGATTGCGGTACGCCGTTGAATCTCAACAATGCGCGCGTGGTGATCCGTCAGCTCAACCTGCAATCTGGCGCGAAACTCAGCCTGGATGCGGTGGCCGGACGTTGGTTATCCACCTTTGAGTACGGTTATCGTCGCGACGAGAATTACGGCACCTTTATGACCGGATCGCTGCGTGCGGGCTATTTCAGCGGCTACAAAATTACCAATAACACCGACACCGATAACTGGTATCGCGTTGGGCAGCTGTTCTTCCCGAACGCCAACCAGCAGTGGGTGATGGAGTTTATTGGTAAAGCGGATGCCACTCAACCAACGGGCACCGCCGGTTCGCCGGTCAACGTGGCGGCGACCGGGAAAACCTGGGTTAATCTGCAGCGTCTGGAAACGGTGTGGGCCGATGCCTATCACATGGGACAACCTGCGGTGCTGGATATCCGCTACAGCCGTGTGGGCACCACCTATGCAGCGGTGTGGGTAAAACTGCGCGCCAATAGCGGTGACACCATGATGAACCTGAAATGTACCGGTCCAACGCGTTTCGATACTGGTTCCTGCTCGCTGTTCCAGCAGGACTTCTCGGTCGTGACCGATACCACCAAACTGGGCGGTTTCAAACCGGCGGCGCGCTTCGGCCTGCACAACGGTTTGGCCGGTATTGGGGCGAACGAGAAAGGGGTGCTGACCGTCGCGACGGCGGCCGGTACGCCGACCAACAAAACCGCGCCTACGGGCTTTGTGCTGGTCAACATTAACGGTGTCGATCGTAAACTTCCTTATTACGATTGAGGTCCAGCATCTTTTTGGCGAGGCTTCGGCCTCGCCTTTTTTTTGTCTAATAGACGATAACAAGATATCTATCTCTACAAGCTGGTCGAAATCACTTCTGTATAATTTTCAAACACACAAATTGATGTACACTTTGATGTGCATTATGATGCATTCAATGAAATGTGATGAGAGGTGATTTATGGAACGTATTCTCGCGGAAAAATCGATAAATATTACTGAATTAAGGAAAAACCCGGCTAAGTATTTCATTGATGAGCCGGTTGCAGTTCTCTCCAATAACCGACCCGCAGGTTATATGATCAGTGCTGAGGTGTTTGAAGAGCTTATCGATCTGTTGGAAGAGAAACAGGGAAGAGTGCATACCGCTGCGCGATTCAGGCCCAATGCTAATCGCTTGAGTGACATTGCGGAGGGTGGGGAGAAACTGCTGCAAAGCGCTTCTGATAAGGATCTGACCGAGTTCGCCGAATGAACATTAGGGTTTTTAAATCGACCTTGATCCGTCAGCAATTGAGCCCGGCAGAGCTTGATGATTTGGCGACGGATTTTCTTTCCTATAAAAAAGACGGTGAGTTGCCTGATACGTTTGGTCGGGATGCACTTTATGATGATGACCGAACCTATCCATTGGTAAAAGAAGAGCAGGTAGCTCACATTCATCTTGCCGATGCGAATGCACCTTTTCCCAAATTTTTACGTCAGTTCAAGCGCACCAGCGATCAGGCCCATTTGGTTTATTGCCGGGGTGCGATGGATACAGATGCCTATTTACTGATGATCATCCTGAAACCCGAAGCGCATAAAATGGCGCGCAATAATAACAATATGCACAAGATCGGAATGATGGCCGAAGCGTTCAGGATGAAGTATTAAGTTATTGAAATTCCTTCAATGCTTTTCAGTTAAGAAATCATTTTGCTTTAAATTTGGTATGGGCGCTGACACATCTGCTGCGTCACGGGCCGTCCTCGTGCCGTTAGCGCGGTGCCTTCGGCTTCCACGTTGGGCCAGGAGCCTCACGCATCCATGCGTGAGGCTCCTGGCCCAACGTAAAAGCCTCAGCGCTGCGAATAGCCCTTTTGCCGCAGCAGACGCGCCAGCGCCGACAGCCAATGAGCCATCTTCAACAACACGCACTGAAGCTTAATAGCAGGCCGGGGTCACTTTTGGGCAGGCAATCCGCAGCGCTGAACGAAGCGAGGAAGCCAGGAGAGCCCGCAGGACGCGGGCGAAAGGCGAAGCCGGGACATGGAAGTCCCG
>NZ_JACAPA010000045.1:0-88637 GCF_013385945.1 Pantoea sp. B9002 | reverse complement strand
TGCAAACGAACCAACCCGCCTAAAGGCGGGTTGGTTCGTTTGCAGAGCAGGAGATTACGCTCAGATAAAAAAGGATCACAATAAGATTCTTTTTTACTACTCATATTTTAGGTGATTTACGGTAGCTAAACGAGAGCATAAACAATCATCAGATCACTTAGCGCTTGGTAACGTCGGTAATAACTACGTCATTACCATCAGAACCACCGCTAATGGTCACTTCATATGTATGCCCAGTCTCAGGTTTCACTGACCCTGACCAGGTACGATCGGAGCTGTGGTACATGCCCTGATCAGTAAATACCCATTTTATTGCGTATGTTTCGCCAGCCTTAACTCTGTATTCCATATAGCTTTTATCTGAAAAAACCGAGGAAACAGGACCGCTGCCTTCTACTTTTTTCCCATAGCTAGATTTGATACCCATAATCGAGAATCGCGCATTAACGCTGTATTCTTTATTAGGTTCGCCTGACCATTTTACAATATAAGGTACAGGTTGCAGCATCTGGCCAGAAGCTTGTCTAATGCTGGTATAAACGGGACTGTTATCGAACCGTAAATATGCTGCATTTTCACCATTGTAATCAGGTAAAACTGGTTTAAAAGACGCAGCACAACCGACCATGAAAAGTGGAAACATGACAGCTGCGGAAAATTTGGATATTGACGGTATTTTCATATGACTCATCCATGATAAAAGGTTCTAGAAAACAATGTTGCCACATCACAAGGTGACGAATTGCATTATAAACAAAACACAGTCAGAAACTTACCATAACATCCCGATCACGAATCACACCTCCTTCCATCCCATGCTATGGTTAAACCCCTTTCACAACATGAGGATAGACACAAGATTGTCAGAACATGGCACGGATGCGTACCGTTCAAGCATGCTGATTCAAGCTATTTAGAACTGGACAAGTAGGTGGCCGCTTGGAAAACGGAAATAAACCTACGTTAATAAAATCAGTATTCGGAGGGAACAAACACCGGCGCACTGGAATTAGGTAATTCGAGTGTAACCATCGTTTGAACCACGCCGTTTTTTAGCAGCCACCTGCCTGTTTTGCCCCGTAGGTTGCTTGATCAACGGTGTATTTGTCTCCGGCACTTGAGGTAAGTTGCTTAATAAGGCCTTTACACGAGAAGCCTGTCATATTGAGATACTGCTTCGCAGATCTAATGGCATTATTTTGAGGATCCGTCAAATCTCCCGCCCATGTAGGCGCTGCGACAAACAATGCTGCAGTCAGTACAATCTTCAAGAAATTCATTGAAATATCTCCATAACCCATACGGCGCCTCTGCCCCCCTCGAAGACCCTGCTTCGCAGAGCCTATTTTCCAGGCGGACCCCAAGTATAGAAATGCGATAATAAAACGAGTCCTGTTCAGCTAAAAGCGCTGGAATAATGGGCGGACAGTATCGCATTTCAGTAAGCGCGATTTAATGAGACGGGTCTCGATTGTAGCTGCTTGTACGGTCCCCCTCGCAACGCAAAGCCTCAAATGCAGCCCATCGGGCAAGCAGGAACTCGGAGTTAATTGGCCAGCGCAGATTTATAATGTATTTGCCTTGATACTCGGCTAAATCAGGGTCGAGCTTTATGGCTTCGTCAAGAAAGTAGAGCTGCATTGTTTTCGGACAAATTGCGCACCAACTGTCGTCAAAAATTTTGTGAATATCGCAGCGCATCCACAGCCCGTTAGTGTAATAGTCTGCGCCGCCATCCTTGTGTTCAACCAGATGTGCGGCACTGCAACGAGAGTGTATTTGCGAGCCGGTGACGACACATTTATCGAAGCAGTTGTACTTAACAGACGTAGCAAACGAGAACTGTAAGCGTACAGCCAGCACCGTCTGGTTAATTTCGCCTCTCCCTGTAATTTAGGTGCCCACTTATTTTAATTAGGTGGACACCTGATGACGGGCTCAAAATCCTTAACACGCCAGCACTACTCTCCCGAATTTAAGCTCCGGCTGGTGCGCATGGCGATCAAAACGCTTGAAGAAAACGGCAGCGTTGCCGCCCTCGCACGACAGCATAACGTCAACGACAACCTCCTCTTTAAATGGATGCGTCTCTGGAAAAATGAGGGCTGCGTCGCTAAACCCCGCGGGCGTAAAGCTAAAATACCAGCACTGCCCGCGCTGGTACCGGTTCAGATAGCACATCCTTCACCCGCACCTGCACCGCAGCCTGACGCCGCTGCGGACTGTATTATCCGGCTCCCGGGCGGCGAAATATCGCTGCATAACCCTTCGCCGGCGCAGCTCACCGCGCTGCTGCAGGCCATGATGCGTGGAGGACGACCGTGATCGGCCTGCCATCCGGAACGAAAATCTGGCTGGTCGCCGGCATCACCGACATGTGCAACGGCTTCAACGGCCTCGGCGCAAAGGTCCAGACCGCGCTGAAAGATGACCCGATGTCCGGTCACGTCTTTATCTTCCGCGGACGTTGCGGTAGCCAGGTCAAGCTGCTCTGGTCCACCGGTGATGGGCTGTGCCTGCTGACAAAACGGCTGGAACGGGGCCGCTTCGCCTGGCCGTCGGCCCGCGACGGCAAAGTGTTCCTCACGCCCGCCCAGCTGGCCATGCTGCTGGAGGGCATTGACTGGCGGCAGCCAAAGCGCCTGCTGTCACCCCTCACGCTGCTGTAATCCTGGTCACCCGGCGGGCAACCTGGTAGCATGCCCGCCATGAACGACAACATCCCCGACGACATTGCCCTCCTTAAACAGCGGCTGGCCGAACAGGAGGCGCTGAACCGTCTCCTGCAGGCCAGGCTGGACGAGCGTGAGCGCGAAGTTGACTACCTTCAGGCACAGCTGGACAAGCTGCGTCGCATGAACTTCGGCAGCCGCTCTGAAAAAGTCGCGAAGCGCATCGCGCAGATAGAAACCAGGCTCACCGCCATGCAGAAAGACAGTGACGAACGCACCGGACGCGTTGACGACCCGCCGGTGCCGCGCCCGCTGCGACAGACCCGCACGCGTAAGCCGTTCCCTGAATCCCTGCCGCGCGATGAAAACCGCCTGAAGCCGGCGGAAGTCTGCTGCCCGGACTGCGGCGGCGCGCTGTCGTACCTGGGGGAAGATGTGGCAGAGCAGCTGGAGCTGCTGCGCAGCGCGTTCCGCGTCATCCGCACTGTGCGTGAGAAGCATGCCTGTAAAAAGTGCGACCGTATCGTGCAGGCGGCTGCGCCGTCGCGGCCCATCGAGCGCGGCGTCGCCGGGCCGGGCCTGCTGGCACGGGTGCTGACGTCAAAGTACGCGGAACACACGCCGCTGAACCGGCAGTCAGAGATATACGAACGTCAGGGCGTGACGCTCAGCCGTTCGCTGCTGTCGGGCTGGGTGGACGCGTGCTGCCAGCTGCTGTCACCGCTGGATGAAGCGCTCTCGCGCTACGTGCTCACCGATGGCAAGCTGCACGCCGACGATACGCCGGTACCGGTGCTGCTGCCGGGCAACGGCAAAACTAAAACCGGGCGGTTGTGGACGTACGTTCGCGACGACCGCAACGCAGGATCGGTGATGGCCCCGGCGGTGTGGTTCGCCTACTCGCCGGACCGCAAAGGCGTGCACCCGCAGACGCATCTGACGGGGTTCAGCGGGGTGCTGCAGGCGGACGCGTATGCCGGGTTCAACGAGCTGTACCGCGAAGGCCATATAAAGGAAGCGGCATGCTGGGCGCACGCGCGGCGTAAAATCCACGACGTGCACGTGCGAACGCCCTCGGAGACGACAAGCGAAGCGCTGCATCGTATCGGCGAACTGTACGTCATCGAGTCGGCCATCCGGGGTAAAAGCGCGGCGGAACGGCTTGCTGTCCGGCAGGAAAAAACGTTGCCGTTACTGAACGCGCTGGAAGGATGGCTGCGTGAAAAACAGCAAACTCTCTCGCGACACTCGGAGCTGGCGAAGGCGTTCGCGTACGCACTTAATCAGTGGGAGGCGCTGAAATATTACGCCAGCAACGGCTGGGCTGAGCCGGATAATAACATCGCGAAAACGCGCTGCGGACGGTCAGTCTGGGGCGGAAAAACTGGCTGTTCTTCGGTTCAGATCACGGTGGCGATCGTGGTGCGCAGCTTTACGGACTTATCGGGAGCTGTCGGCTGAACGGCATCGATCCTGAATGTTATCTTCGTTACGTGCTGTCGGTTATCGCCGACTGGCCGGTCAACCGCGTCGGTGAGTTACTGCCATGGCGCGCCTCCCTGCCCGGGGAATAATCTCCGGGTCATCCTGTCAATACGGTCTTCGCTGGACGCTTACCGAGAACTGGTCAGGACGGGTTTTCGTTTGCGTCTGCTTACCTTCTCGTTTAGGAGGCAAGATAACGGGTTCGGTGGCAATCTCTGCAACCGATATGGCCTCAGGTTCATACGTGGTGACTTCGACCGAATGCTTCTCAGGTTCTGGCATGAACTCAGCCAGCAGGCCAGCGCGGGTAACAAGTATTTCGCGAAGATTATGAGCCTGAGTTATTGCAAAAACCGTTCCATGCACGATAAAACGCCAGCCCGGCGGGGCTTCAAAATCGCCAACTGAATAATAATAATAGTTTGTATAGCCGCTTTTACTCTTTGCTTTGTACGCAGCAGTAGCGACTGGCCATTGATCTCGATAACGCTGCCACATGAACTGCACAGCCTGTTTTTTTCGTTCGCTTAGGGTTCCTTGCTGAAGGACACGAACGTCATTGGCTTTTTGCTCTACGAGTTTGGGTATCTCTGCTTCTGAAGCACCCATAGTCAGATGAAAGCGAATAAGCTCACGTAGTTTGTTTACCTCCGGACCAAAGGGACTAATCCCCATAGCTTCCATAATTTTCCTTGCTTGCATGATTTGTCCTCCCGCAAATATCCATCCGGTTAGTAACCATAATTAACGAACATATAATTCCATGTCGTGAAATATATAGAACTCAATTGAAACCTCAAATGGCAGGCGAGCAGCGCGCAGCCTGTCCACTGAATGCCGCGTCAGCGCGGCATGGAGGCGCCATAAACTGCTACGGACGGCTACTTATGCCAGTCGGCGCCGTGAGCCCGGCGTAGCCGGTTACAGTCCCAATGGTGGCAAAAGCCCCCCCCCCCTCCCTGCCAGACGCCGTTTAAGCAGCGGCCTTTCAGTCGCGAATTAGCCTGATGGTCGAAGACGAAAGACAGAGACCGCGGGCCTCAGTGTTACAGCAACACCTGTGGTAGTTACATCATTCATCTATAAAGCGACTCTGATCCGGCCCTTTGGGCCGGGCGGCGGCGGCTGGTCAGTGGGGGCAACCGGGGTGCAGGTACGGCGCAGATCCTGGATGAGAGGGGCGCGGGGTTTTAGGTTCGGCTCGGTGCTGATGTTAACAAGAATATTACTGGATGTTGTAACTAGTGCCTTATTGCCCACCGCTTGTCGGTGGGAGCTACCTCCGGATTTTGGATTGGCATGTCGCTGCGATTAATGGCTGCACACTTATCCACGCCAGTGGCCTGCATGAAAACCTTCTTTATTACTTTGATTATTTCTTTCTGACGTAAGTCAGGACTGTCTTGCGCGTAACGGTGACTCTGTTGCCTGTAATCGCAGGATACTGATTGCGGATAACTGTGGTAAAAAAAAGTGGCGCACGGCCTGTGGCCACTTTTCATGTTTCAGGGGAAGCTAATGCCGGCGTTGCTGTCTGCATTTTTGCATCCGCTACGATCGCCACCACCGCCAGTTAAGGCGGTTAAAACTGCAGGATGAAATCAGTGAACGATGTCTGGTTTGTCGGGCAGAACGGGCTCGTAATTGAGGCCCAGCTCCAGCTGGCGCAGACATTTCCACACCAGGCGGTCAAAGTCATGAGGTGAAAGGTCGCGCCATGCATGAGCCGGGCGTGCGCGCAGCAGCTTGGCCATCGCGTTGCGCCGGTCATCGAGAGATAGCTTGCTCAGCCGCTTACGGCGCTTCTGCTTTGACGCTTTTTCCCTTCGGCTGATAAGTGTGGCCATACGCATGTGTTCATACCAGCGCCGGCGCGCGGCTCGCACGGATGTGTGCGTGCCCGGCTCAATGATGCCGTCGGCTTCGGCAGCCAGCCGCTCGTTGCGCTCGGCCAGAAATTTATCCATGTCGATGCCGCAAAGGGCCCAGAAACGATCGGTCAGGACGACATGACGCGGCATGCAGTAGCCTGTAGCCGGGTCCATTTCCAGATCCGGCCGTTCAATCAGGCCGTAACGCTCCCACTCTTCGAACAGGCGGGAAAGCCGGCAGGGCTCAACGCGGGTTTCGGGAATAACACTGCCCTTCTCATCTTTCGGGCTAAGTTCGTCAGCCAGTTTGCTGCCGTTGAAGGTCACCACGGACGTGGCCATATCCGCGCGCTGAATGCAAAGCGGCCACAAGGCGTCATACAGCGCCTGCTTTTCCGGGCGAAAATCACGTTTACGCCCTGCTGCATCGCGCAACTGGACAAAATACGGATGGCGGGACATCCGCTGTCGTAGCGTCATTTTGCCTGTGCGCCTGTCTTTTACGACAAGCCGGCTCATGGCATGGCCCATCTGACCGGGGAGGCGTTTATAGCCTTTTGGCGCAAACCACTCAGGATTAGAGCATTTGCAGGTGGTGGAGTGATCGCCGCGATGACGATTATCGGGTCGTGGAGATGTGTTAAGAACTGTATGCTTATGCATGTCCCCCGGCGCTTATATTGCTCGGGAGGAGTAAGCACAGAACGAATTGTCTTTTTCCGGGCATAAAACTATACTCCCCGCACAGGGCAATAGTCCTGTGCAGTTGTATGGAAGCCCCGGTAATCTTCTCTCGTCGCCAAACTCGAAAGATTATCGGGGTTTTTCTTTTCTGATTTGGACCTGCCGCCTCAGATTCCCTGCCACCTTCCGGCGTGGCCAACCATCAATTCTTAACTGTCCGTAATCTATCACTCAGAAACGCTTTCGGCAATAACGTGACCAGTCACAGCACTCCATTGTTACGCGCTTCAGCTTCGATCAGCTTTTCAAGCAGTTCAGCCTGCGTTAATCCCTTCAACTCACAGAGCTTAACCAGTGCGTCTTTCATATCAGTCTGAATGAAGATGCTGACAGGTCTGTGTGTTTCACGCTTCCTCGCCTTATAAGCGCGAGCGCGATCCTTATCAGGAGTTGGCTGCTCTCTGTTACGAGTGCGTTTCTTTTCGGGAGGTGATGTTACTGAATCACGGGAGCTCATGCTCGTACCCTGCTGCAAAATAAGACTTTCCGCAGAATAGCATAAGCCAAATCAGTAATATGCCTTATTTGTGATAGGTGATAAGCCGCTGGCGAAGGCGTTATCAGGTAGTACGGACGGTCAACAGCGTGGTTACTTGGACGGGTTCCAGGCAACACCTTCATCCCAGCGGGACTGCCAGTGCCTGAGATAGCGGTCAGCAAGCACCGGCATGTGCTCGATAAGCAGTGCATTTTCGCTGTTATGTCTTGCGCCAGCACACGTGTAGTTAATGCTGCCGGTTTCAACCGTCCGCCCGTCTGCAACGATAAACTTGTCATGCATTGCGGCGTACCGGTCGTTCACACGAACGGGGATACTGCGTGCAGTAAGCAAATTTATCGCCACACGACTCTTGCGGTTCTGGTTCGCTTTCTCATCGAGCACCATACGCACGTCAACACCGCGCATTTTAGCCCTTATCAGCGCAGCGGCGACCTCAGGGGAGGTGAAGCTGTAGCCGGCGAGCCGGATGTCAGACTGCGCGCGTTCAATGATCCCGAGCACCAGCGCTTCAGCGCCGCCCTCGGGGGAAAAGCCAGCGCTGAAAGTGGGCTCGGCATAAGCCTGACCCGCTGGCACAAACGTTATCAGGCCACTCATAAACAGCGGCAGAACGAAAATTCTCATGGGTTTCTCCGGGGGTCGTGAGCGTGCCGGATTAATAATCCTGGACGCGAGGGACCGGTCAACCGCAGGGCGGCAGGCCGTTAATTCAGTCAGGTTTTCCTGTCACCAGCACGTTTAAAAGGCTCAGATCCGAGTAGGTCTGCCTGACCAGCTGCACGCCGGTAAAAAACACGGCGACGTTCAGAAGCGGCAGCAGGCTCAGGCTAACGTCATGCAGGGCCATACCCGCTAACGGCGGCAGGATCAGCGTGCTCACGCCAGTGGCCGCCATGACGGCCGTCAGGTTTCGCCCGCGCACGAATCGCCCGTTTTCCTGTTTCACCAGTTGTGGATGCAGTAGCAGCGTGACCGGCATCATGCCAGGGCGCGACTTCATCTCCCGCAGGCGCGACGCATCCACTTCTGGAAAGTTGTGTTCCGCTACAAACCCAGTGATGACGTCATCCACGGCCTGACGAATTCCCGTGGAACAGTCCCCGTTGCTGCCGCGGCTCCACCGGCGCAGCAGCAGACCTGGCTCGCGAATTTCCGGCAGCCAGGCGAACAGCATCATCAGGACCACGATCGCCGTAGCGGCGCCAAGCATTACAGTCATAGCGTTTACTCCATCGTTTTCTGGGATTTATGGCCAAACTCCGGCTCAGGCTCGCTGCGCTCATGGCGCATCACGTTGACTTCGTCGTTCATCATTGCGCGGTCGTCCCGCTCCGGCGACAGGTCGTAGTCGCGGTAGTCGAATGTCTCCTCTTCCTGCAGTTCCGCCAGCGCCGCAGCCAGCGCGGCTTCGCGTTCGTTGTCTTTGTCTTCGGGTGCCTCACGGGCTTCATCCTGCACCGCTGGCTCCGGCTCTTTCTCCTCCTGGTCCAGGGCGGCCTTAACTGCTTTCTCCAGCGCCTCGGCTTCTCGACGATCCAGCTCTTCGCCCCCGGATGCCGCTGATGTTGCCGCTGCAGCGGCGCGGCTGCTGTCCGGGCGTTCACTGTAGTCAGCAGAGAGCACAACCGGGCTTCCCGGGTTGTCCTTCATCAGCTGCAGCGCTGCCGCTAAATCTGTCGCTTCAAGCACCTTTCCGTGCTTTTCGCCGCGCTGCAGCACGATGCGGTGACCGTCCGCTGCCCCTTCATAGTGGGCGCCTGAAAAATCCACCTCCCCGCCTGAGGGCGATACCGGAACGTGGAGGTTCCCGCGCTGGCGGCCGTGCTCATTGATCACCGGCCAGAGCATCTCCGGGGTCTTACCGGCCATAAAGCGTGCGTCGGCCGTCAGGTCCCGGTCGACACGATCCGCCAGGCGCGTGCCGGACACCGGCAGGCTTTTGTCCCACACCTGCATCTCGCGGTCCGCGCGCACGTCCTCTGCGCGCATCATCACGTCGTGCACCGTCTGGCGCCGCCCGCTTTTACTCTCCACCTTCGTTGCCCAACCGGACAGATTGTCAAAATAGGTCTGCACGTGCTCCTTTGCCCTGGAAAGCTGTACGTAGGTGCTGTCCAGCGCCGCCATCCGCCCTCTGGCACCCTCTTCGCCAAACAGGCCAATGAGGTACTTAACCGACGCGCCCTGCGAGCTGTATGTGGTGACGGCATAGCCGTAGTCCATGTGTCGGTCGGCATAGTGCGCGGTGGGATTGAATGACAGCTGCCGGTCACCGGTGTTGAGCAGAATGGTTCCCTCCTCCGTAATGCCTGACACCACTGCCATGTCGCTGGCACGTACGTTGCGGTCACGATCCGTTGCCGTCAGGCGGATCCTCTCGCCCGGGCTGATGTCCCGCGTGACTTCCTTAAAGACCGCCACGTCTTCCTTGCGCAGCTCCGCGGGTCGGATCCAGCGGTCTGGCGCGCCATCAAGCTCGGCCATGCGCACCACGCCGCTATCCTTATCCGTTTCTCCCACCCGGAAATACTGCTCGCCCCGGCGCATCACGTTATCCACCTGCGCTTCCCAGAACGCCTGGCGGCCCAGATCCGCGTTGCTGTTGTTCACGCGCACGAGCAGAGGCACCGTGACGCTGTCACCCAGCGCGCCTTGCGTCTGTAGCCGGTCGTGCACCGCGCTGTTAATAGCCTCGCGGTCGGCATTGAGCTCCGCCACTATCAGCGTATGGTCGCGCGCCTCCGGCGTCCGGCCTGCGTAGTCATCCGCAATCATCCCGATGAGGTCTGGTTTTTCAGGTTCCCCGCCGACACCACCTGACCCCACGGCTTCCCGTGCCAGGCTGTTGCCATCGATGGTGCTGCTCTCCGGCACCCAGGCACTGTCCTGACGCGGCACGCCGAGGGGGCTCGTATCTGCCGTAATGCGCACCGCCTCGCGTACGTTTCCGGCAATAACCGCCTCCACGGCGGGCTTAAGCGCGGGGATCTGACGCACGATTTCCTTCATCACCGCGACATCGGCCGCGCTGCGCTCCAGGGCTAGCGCAAACGGCGCGCCGGACTCCAGCGACTTCAGCTGGTCCCGGTCGCCGCTCAGCACCGCCCGGCCACCACCTTCGGCGATAACGTTCATCAGGGAGGCCATCTGCGCGTTGCCGTTCATGGACGATTCGTCGATAACGAAAACGGTGTTGCGGAAGTCACGCGCCTGTCCGGCGGCCTGCCACTGGCTGCTTTCGCTGAGGAAGCTCGCGATGGTCTGCGCCGGGATACCCGCGCCGGACAGCTCGCTGACGGCGCGGTGCGTGGGCGCCAGCCCGCGAATGTCCGGGCCGTCTTCTGCGGCGGAGAGCGCTGTAGCTACGGTGCGAAACTGCGTGGTTTTCCCCACGCCGGCATAGCCCTGAATGGCGGTAAAGCGATCGCGGGTGGTCAGGATGAGGTTACCCGACTCGCGCTGCCCGTCCGTGAGACCGGCGGCTTTCACATCGTTCAGACCGGTTGCCAGCAGCGGCTTCACGCTGTTTTTTCCTTCGGCAATGTGGCGCAGAATCGACACCTCGTTTTCGAAGTTCTCGCGTGAAATGTACTTCCCTGCAGCGCCCTGCTCCGCGCTGAGTTCAAAGATTTCACCGCGCTGCACCAGACGCGACAGCTCCTCCTGCGCGCGCGCGGGCGTGATGCTTCGGTCGGCGTTAATGACGCCGGCCAGCGCCCGGACGCCGGTGAACGTCACGTCCGTGCCGGTGGCTTTCTCTATGGCCAGCCGCATCGCGCGCTCCGGGTGCGACATCTTCCGGGACGCCAGCTCCCGCAGCGCGTCCGTGAGGTCATTTTCCACAGCGAGCGATTTGATGCCCTGCGTCACGCTGACCACCGGGCGGTTTTCCTCCAGGCGGCGGCCGATGGTCACCTCGTCCAGCGGGGTAAACGCAATCACGTCCGAGCCGCTGCGGCGCAGCATGTTCACGGTCGCGTCGTTGACCTCCTTGCCCGCCAGTACCGCCACCACGCTGCCCCCGGTGCGACGGGTGGCGCCAAAAGGCTCGGCGTAGGCGTGGTCAGCGTAGAGCGGCGCGTGTCGGTCGAGTTTCACCCGCTCGCCCTTTGCGTTCTCCATGGTGATGACGTCCTTAAACAGCCAGCGTCCCTCCTTCACGCCGGTAACGGTCAGGTGCTCTCCACTGCCGGCAAGGCTGCCGAGATCGGTCGTGGCACGCAGCTGCTCACCCTCGCGCAACTCCAGCTTTTTCTCCCGAAACAGCCGGTAATGGCTGTCGATACTGCTGATGCTCACGCCCTGCGTCTGACCCTTTTCATCTTTCAGGGTCAGCAGGTTGTGGCGCTCGCTGACGCCGGTAATGGTGAACACCGTTTTCTGGCCCTGCCCCTCGTGAAGCTCCAGCACCATACCCGCGCGGTACACGCTGCGATCGTTGCGGCGGGTCGCGTCCAGCCATACCGGCACCCGGACCGTGACCTCGCCCAACACCCGTCCGAGCAGCCCCTCATCGGTCATGACCTCACGGGTACGGGCCGTCAGCTGGTCGCGCGTGCGCGCATTCCCGGCCTGCAGCGACACCGGCCGCCCCTGCGCCCTTTCCTGGGCGTAGTAGCGCGCCGCCACGCTGAGCCGGTCTTCAACCGTGTCCTTCTGTACCATCGTCACGCGCACGTTTTCGGTCTTTGGTGAGGCGGTGAACTGCTTCACGCCCGCCGCGCTCAGCACCTCTGATGCAAAGCCCGCCGTGCGCCGAGCGTGGGTATCGGTCACCAGCGTCGTGCCATCGATCTGTGCCGCCTTCTTCAGCACATCGTGCAGGCCGGAAGTGTTAAAGCGTTCGGCCTCCGCCACCAGCACCAGCGGGCGCACCGGCAGCTCAGCAGTCTGCATCTCCTCCGCCGTCATAAGTCGCACGTCGGGCTTAACCCCGAAGGTGGCCACCTGGCGCTTTCGCGCGGCCCCGTCGGCGGCAACCACTATCAGCGGACGTTTGCTTTCGCTGGCCATCACCATGATGCTGCGGTTGAGCTCGCTGATGAACTGCGTGCCGCCGCGCACGTCAATCAGTGACACCGCGCGATCGGCGTCGGCCACCTGCGCCAGCACGCCCCGCTCGCCCGTCGGAACCTTCAGTCCGGCTGGCTTCTCCGCGAGACCGGCGGCCAGCTGCGCCAGGCGCGCCTCATCCCGGACGTGAGCGGCGGTGGTGAACAGCACCTGGTTCTTGTCCACGGCAATCAGCTGACCACGACCGATGGCGCTATCAATGGCGCTGCGCGCCTGCCCGTAGACGCCCGGGGCAACGGGAATGTGATTGAGCACGCTGGTCATCACGTCGTCGTAGGTCACGCGCACGCTTTTAGACGACAGGCGTTCGATGGCCTCACGCACCGCGCCCTCCAGCATCGGCGGCGTGGCGGCCTTTTTTTCCTGCCCGACGCTTTCGGCTTCACGCTGCTGGCGGCGTTCCGACATCTTCACTCTGAACGCTTCAGTGTCAAAGCCGGTGTCCTTCAGCACCGACTGCCAGTGCTCACGCAGCATCTCCGGATCTTCAAAGTGCTTGGTCTGCCTGGAATCCAGCGCGGCCATGCTTTTCTGCTTCGCCGTAGCGTCCTCACCCACGAGATCGATGATGTCCTGACGGCGTGATGAAAAGGGCTTCACGGGCACGCCGGTGATGTCCCACTCCCCGCGCGGACCGGTGTCTTCGGTCTGGTAGCCCGCCGGTTCGATGATGGAACGGAAATGCCCCCGATACAGCGCCCCGATGCTGACCTGCTCATTCCACACCACGTCCGTAAAACCCTGCTTGCCGGTGATATCGGTGGAGAGCGTTTTCCAGCCGTTTTGCGAGAGCGTGGCGTTGGCCACAACCGCGTGCGTGTGCATCTGAGGTTCCAGATTGCGGCTGGTGTCGTGCATGAAGGTTGCAATCACCAGGTTGCCGGTTTTCTCCATTTCGGTGATGCCGTCGGTCATGGTGCGCGTGGTGGCGAGCTTTTCCACCTCATCCAGCGTGCGACGTACCGCCTCCTTGTGCGCGTCCACGAGGAAGCTGTCGCCGGTCACCAGCGCCAGTACCGAGGCGCTTTTGGGCGCTGAAAAGGTCAGGTCATAGCCGGGACGATGTTTATTCACCCCGCCCTCCATGCGGCGCATGTCGGTACCGTCGGGGAGCTGACCTTCGAGCATAGACACGAAAGTATCGCGGTTGACCGGCCCCTCAAGTCCCAGATTTTCAGCACCCGTGCCGTACCACTCGGTGGACTGCTCGCCGAGGAAGTAATAGTTATCTTCGTTGGTATAGTAGGCACCGGCTTTACCGGCGCTTTTGATGGTTGAAACAGACAGCATGGGTCACCTCAGTTACGGTCCAGGCCAAAATCCGCGGATTTATGTTTCACCACGTCCATAACCTGAAGTGGCCTCTCGCTTTCGGATGGCTCGGCCAGAGCTGGCGCAGGGCTTTCCGGTGCGGCTGACGGCGTGGACTCAGATACAGGGGGTGGGAACGCGGTATCACGACCGCCGGCTTCTTCCTGAGCCGACTGAGCCTCTGTTTTCGCTGAGGCGGGCGTAGCGGTTTCTGCTGCAGGTGCCGTCGCATCCGGCTTGCTCTCTGCTGCATCCTGGGCATCCCCGCTTCCCTGCGCCTCAGAGCCTGAAGCGGCGTCACCAAATAACCGCCCCACAATCTGACCCGTCTGGTTGTCGCTGGTTTCGCCAGAAAGCGTTGCCTCAATGGCCGGGTCAAACACGTCGTCAACGTCTCGCGGAATGCGGCCTTCTGCGATCGCGCGGTAAGGCTTCCAGGCAAGCTTCATGCGCACCACCGGCCATTCGCCTGGCAGGGTGATGTAGCACTCAAGGTCGTTCAGGCTCTGTACGTCGGAATAGCTGACCAGGAACTCGTTGATCTCATCCTTGGAGAACTGCACACCGTCGCGGATGATGTCAATGCCGTAGCTGTACTGATCCTTGAACTTCTTATGTCGCTTCTCACCGATTTCCTTCTGCACCCAGTCCGCAATCGACCCGCTGGGCGCGCGATAGAACACGCGGGTGTTGAGCAGATCCCAGATGGATTTAGCGGCGTTAGTGCCGTACGTCTCTTCCATCTGCGGGAAGTTCTGCAGACCGGCGACGGTGCAGCCGCCGAACTTACGCCCCTCGGCGCAGAACTCCGGCAGGATGGGCAGCTTGTGCAGGGACGGAAGCTCGTCGAGGAAAATCCAGATGCGGCGGTTGCGGTCGGCTTTCAGCCCGAGGATCCCGGACATGGTCATGTAGATCCATGCGCTCAGCAGCGGCTTAAGCGCGTTGTGGTTCTGGCCATCGCTGGAGATAAAAATCCACGGATTATCACCGCTCGCGTCTTCGGTATGGATCCAGTCGCGAATATTAAACGGACGGCGGCCGCCCTGGTCGAGCCCCTGCAGATAGCGCAGCGATCGAACGTAGGTGGTGAGAATGGTGCGGATGGTCATCGCGGTTTTCTCGATGCTGCTGTCCACCAGGTTCGCAGCGTCCGTGCCCACCAGGAACTGGCGCAGGTCCGCCAGGCTGATGGACATCAGCTTTTTGAGCAGTTCACCGATACTGCGGTTCTTTTCGCGCGCCATACGCCGTGCAGTGGCCACAAACAGCGAGCGTGCGGAGAGCACCCAGAACGGATCGCTGCTGCCGCTGCTGTCGGGGAGCAGCGAAGTTGCGAAGTTCTCAAAGTCCCCGATGGTCTGGCACTCTTCCCACAGGTCCCACGGGGCGCAGCGCGCGTCAAACGCGTTGAGGATGAGGTCTTTATCCTGACGGAAGAACGTCGGGATAAAGTTGTTACCTTTGTCATAGATAATGACGCGGTCGCCGCGCGCGCGCAGCTGCGTCAGCAGGTCGTTCAGTACGGTACTCTTGCCCGACCCCACGGTGCCGTGAAAGCCGAAGTTCTGCATCTCCGAGTCTTTCAGGATATGCAGACCGCAGATACTGAGTGGCGACATCACACCGGCATTTTTCAGTAACCGATTGACAACTCTGTAGCTGGTTGCCAGCACGCGACCGCCGGTGAGTTCGCTCTCGCGCTGCTTCGCCCCCTTGCTGCCCAGAAACCAGGTGATAGCCACAATGGCGGCGACAAAGCTGAACGCTGAGATGCCCCAGCCGTAAAAGGCGGTGTCCTTGACGTGCTGCCCCATCAACACAAAGTATGGGTCGTTCATCACCTGCAGCGCGGTATGCTTAAATGCCACCACCTCGCCGTTTGGCCGCTCAAAATGAAAGGTCCAGCCCGCCAGTGAGTGTTTACCGGTGAGCTTTGCCAGCGGCATGATGAACCAGCGGATAAGCCAGTAGGCGCTGCCGTGAACGAACTCCTGCAGCGTGAGGCGCAGCAGCATCCAGCTGAAAAATACCAGAGCGGAAAACAGCACGACCCAGTAGGAGGCGATGTTCATGATCTGCACAAACATGCCGATCATGTATTTCATCACCTGACCGCCCTGGGTAAAGTCGCGGGCGTTGAGGCTCATTGAAAGTCCTTAATGTGGAGCAGAGACGAACACGCAGGGCTGCGGACAGGCGAAAGCCAGGCAGGTATCTGCGCAGGGTTTAATTACGGTGCGAACGTGCCCGGGTGGGCTGACGTGATGTTCCGCCTCCTCCTCTTGACGCAGGGTGCGTCAGGAAGTGCGGCGGTCGGTCTCAGCTGACTGAAACCTGAAACAGCGGCTGATTATTCTGATTGCGGACAAACTGACTGTCGGCGTCGCTCAGCGACCGGTAATGCACCGAGTGGAGCTGAATGCTGTTCATCAGGTCGGTGGTATTGGTGAAGAACACCGGACACGCCTGCCTGACGTCCTGCAGCACGGGCTCAATGATGTGGGTAAACGCATCTGCGAGCCCTTCTTCTTTCAGGTCATTTTCGACCATCTCCGCATAATCACTCAGCGGGCAGACGATCACCCCGGGAGAGTCATACAGCACGCGTAGTGTCCCGGCATAGTCCCGAACCTTGCAGTCAAATGCATCTTCCAGCACCGGTAGCCGGTTATTGCTGCACTTGGGTGAAAGCAGCCGTTCAGGCTCCACCGTGGCGGCAGTGTAGTATTCGGTCTGCTGCCGGATAATCCCGGCCGGGTCGGCGCGTCGCCATATAGCTGGTTCCCGTGCGGACGGCCTGTCCCCGGCATTCACGCTCAGGCGTGGCTGGCAGGATGCCGGGATCCAGCTTCTGGCCACCGCCGGGGTTTTATCCCTGAACGGCGAATTAAACACGCCGCTCCACAGATGGATGGCATCCGTAGCAGCATCGTCGTTGCCAACAATATGCATATGAACCCGGTGCACCGACACATTACCCTGCACTGCCCAGCGGGTAATAACAGTCAGGTCAGTAACGGCCTTGTCGGTATTTAGCAGGATGCCGTGAATCGCTTTACGGCCTTATTTACGGCAGACATAGTGCAGGCGTTTATTCGGAGACGGGAACCGAACGATAATATCTCGTTCATTATGCAACTGCAGAGCCAACTCAGGGAGTTCGATGTTAATTAAGTCAACAGATATATTAGAGTAATTCAAAAAGAATGAAGGGGTTAAGTGTATTAACACATTTACCTCTGGATATTTAGAGTGCTAACTACGAAAACCCTCACCTGAAATCAATCAGGTAAGTGTTATCTATCTAGGGTAGGATTATTTTCACTTGTTCCTTGAGGCCTTTGCAGCCCCAATCATGGCTGAAACCTGATACCTGGACATGTCCATATTAAAGACAATAAAGATCAGGAATACAGCAATAAAGTTACCAATCACAAGAGGAAGGATGCTCCACTCAGTGAGGACGCTTGCCAGCCCAAAAACGATTATAGCAACGAACCAAACCACGCCATAAGCCCTGAACTTCCCTTTTATCACTTTTGCCAGCTCTAAATTCTTAAGCTTATCTGCTCCAATCATGTTGAACAGGCTTGCATAAGATGCCGTGAGTGAAAAAATAACTAGCCAGTGAAATATACCGAAAGCCGCAAAGAATAACCATAAGGCGATACTCTTTGGTTGAGGAAGTGAAAAATAGCTCATAGCGCCGAATATGCAGTATGCAAAGAAGTGATATTTAACATTACTAAACATGCAAAAAAAACTAGGCACATCTCTTTCAGTTGAGCCTATGGATCTAATTATCTCTTTAGAATCCCTTTCAATTTGCGCATACGTCATCATATTAATTACCCCTTACTATTCCCTTTGTAATCTTTATGTGTGTGATTCTTGAACGGATTAACTAATAAGTCATCTTGTTGCTTATCAGCAGCCTGTTTTTCATCATTAAAGTGATTAGCGCTCGAAGTATACTCTCCCATACGTGAGGCTATACCACTATCATTTTCGCCTCTGGCATTTTCAATAGCCACTTTGGCTTCATTGGATTTATTATTAACCACACCCTGCTGTGCCTCAACATCATTGGCGACATCATTGCGTATGTTGTTACTGTCCACTCCTGCATCAATAATCTGATTCGCACTGTTATTCGCTCCCCCAAACTGTTCACCTGCAGTATTTGCCGGCGCTTCCATTCCTTCACCATTACGGCCTGCGTTTGGCGCATAGTCACCGTCAATACGGCCCCGCAGTTTTTCAGCAAAGAACTCCTGAACAAGCCCGTCACGCTGTTTCTGTACGCCTTCATCAGATGTGTTGGTAAGGATAGTTTCGGCATTTTCAGGCGAACGTTGCATTGCCCACTGCACAAACTGCTGCGTATAGTTATCACGCGCACCTGCGCTGAGCGTTTCAGTCTCAGAAGCCATCTTCTGCATTTCGTGCGTGTGCGCCTGACTGGCCGTGTACTGCGCATATTTACTGTCTGACGTGGTGATACCCGAGGAGACCTGATTCATCAGGCCGGAGGCGTTATTAACTACATGCTGGCCATTGTAGGTCGTACTGTAGTTACGTAGCACATCCATTCCCTGACTGAAGTCCTGCGACTCGCGAGCGGAGATGGTTTGCGAATTGTCATTTCCACTTTGTCCTCCCTCCGAGGTTTGAGATGTTGAACCAGTTCTTCCGGTTAATTCTGTACCTCCATGAACATCACCTTTAATCGAAGCACCTGTCATCCACTCACCTGCCTTACCTAAGAGTGATTTACCTGAATCAATACCCGCCTGAGTGCGTGCTCCGGTATTAACTGATGCGCTTCGGGTTTTATCTTCAAGCTCAGAATAAGCCTCATTCAGGCTGATATGATTGCGGTTCGCATATTCCTGCGCCACGCTCTGCATTTTGTTCACGCGCTCAGCATCGGTCACGGTCATACCTGTCTGAGAGGACAACGTGGTCGAGTCGCTGTTACCGAACTGTTCATGGAACTGCTTGAGCTGCGAGCCGGTTTCCTGCACCGAATGGTTATAGCCCTGCGCCGCCATCTCGGTCTGCGCCATGCTGTCGCGAACCGAACGTTGCGCCGCGCTCGCCAGGTTGCGATCCAGGTGCAGATCGACCGGCAGGCGGCTGGTCGCGCCGGAGGAGTCGTAAACTGTCTGGCCATCCTGCGTCATCGTACGCGTGGCACCGTTGCCCAGCTGCATGGTTGTCATCCCCTCGCGGTAGGCGCGGTTCAGGTCCGTTTTGTGCCCGTTGATGTTGTCCAGCTGCACGTTGCCCACGCTCAGGTTGCCTGACGCCACCGCAGCCGAATCGGACGCCGAGGCGCTGCTGAGCGCGCTGCCGAGGCTTGAACTGAGGCTGGCAAAGCCCTGACCCAGCCCGGTGAACAGGCGAAACGCCAGGAACGGGATGGAGAGCATCAGCCAGCCTGCGATCCCCGCCGTGGTGGTGCTGGTTTCCATCAGGCGGTTCATGTTGGAAAGCGTCGGTCCTGTGGCGTGGAAGCTGTTCTGCGTGCTGTAGTTCACCGCAAAGTTGAAGATGGCGAACATCACCGGCCACAGCATCAGGCTGCCCATAAAGTTCAGGTAGCTCTTGATAACGGACCAGGCGATTTCCCGCACGTAAAGCGCAAGCACCATCACCGGGAAGATGCAGATGCAGAACAACAACAGTACCGTGTGCAGTTGCGGCAGCACTTCCGTTGCGATGGTGTAGCTGACCGCGTGGGACAGGCGAAGCTTCATCAGCGACTGCTCGGATGCGATGTCCACCATCGATGCGGTGTCGTTCATGCCCTTCACGTAGCTGTTCAGGCCGCGACGCAGTCCCGCCACGGCGATGTTCTGCATCATGATGCTCTGGGCCGACTTGCTGCTGCCGAGGAAGTAGTCGTATGAGCCCGCCAGCTGCTCGGCGTAAACCATTTGCGGGGCGTTGTTACCCGGCAGCATGCGGACCGCGTGCGCCATAAACGTTGTACCAGTGGTGTTACTCTCCGCCGTCAGCAGGTTTTTCAGACGCGGCGCCGCATCGCGGCAGACCATGAACGTGGTGCCCGTGGCGTCCCGCCAGTACACCGCGCGCAGTGGGCTCGGGTTGCTGAAAATCTGCGCCTGCACGTCTTCCGACTCCATCACGTCCTGCATGCTGTACTTGTTGTTCAGCATGATGTCCGGTACCACGCAGTTTTTCGCGTATTCCCCCATGTTGTAGGTCAGCACCGGATTGCGGCTGTCGATGGTAAAGCTGTCCTGCATCAGCTTGCTCGCGAACAGCATTCCGGTTTTGGTGTAGGACCGCTCGTCCGGGAAGTGAAAAATGTCTTCATAGGTAGTCGTGAGCGTGTAGCCCACGCCGGTCGCCAGATAAAGCGGCATAGCGAGCCCCACCGGCACGTTGTCCACCCGTCCGATGGTGTCCGGCGCGGTCAGGTCGTTGACCACCACCGTGACCCTGGGCGTCAGCAGCAGCGCGGTAACCAGCGTGAACGTTAACCCCCAGCCGAACATCGCGGTGAGGTTGTGCGTCCGCAGGTAGGTCATCACGCAGAAGGCGATGCCCAGCATCTCCGCCACCCAGATCGTACTTTTCCAGCCGCCGTTTTCCATGACCGTGGCCACCGCGTTGAGGCCCATAGTTATCATGCCGCCGGAGCTGACCACCCAGATATCAAGCGCCATACGTTATCCCCCAAACTGGTAGTTCGACAGCACGCTGTCGGAGACGGACGAAGAGAGCTGCTGGCGCGTTTCGGACAGGCTGCGGTCGTACTCGGCCAGCCCGTTCTGCTGCACCTGAATGCGCTGCACGCGCGCGCTCAGCTCGTTGCGCACCTGGCGCAGGTTCTCGCGAAAGTGCCTGTTCTCCTCTTCGGTATCGAGCGTGCCCGCAGCGCCGCTCGCGGCCACGTCAATCAGCCCGTTGATGTAGGACATCACCATGTCGGCCGCGATGTACTCCGCCAGGCTGCTGACCACGCTCTGATCCATGCCCACCGACGCCGAGTCGATGGTGTAGCGCAGGATGCGCACGCGGGTGCTGTTGATGAGCGCCTTCTCGTTTTCAGTCATCGCGGTGTCGCTGCGCGCCTTGTCAAAGATGTCGTTGAGCATGTCGCGAACCCGGCCGGTCATCCCCTCGTCTTCGCTGAGCGTCAGGTCCGCAATGGTCGGCGACAGGCAGGTGGTGTTGTCGTTGCAGCGGTAAATCTTCTCGGTGCCGCCGTTCAGCAGCGTGTTGAACATCGACTCGCTGCCGCCGCGCGGCTGCAGGAACGTCGGGTTGCCGTTCGCGTCATAAATCACCGTGCCCACCATCGACATGATGAACTCCTTGAGCGCGCGATCGTTGCTGAAGAACTGGTTGAGCTTCGTGAAGGTGTCCCACGTCAGGTTTCGGTTGCGCGGGATACGCTTCTTCTCGTCGTCGGTCGCCTTGTTAAACACGCTGTTGGTTTCGCCGCCCACGCCGCAACCCTGTCGGGAGGCCGCCCAGTCTGAGAACACGTCGTGCTTGGTGCCGAGATCCTGACAAATCTGTGAGCTGGCGGCCTGCGTTTTGGGCCACAGGCCGCCCACAATCGACTGCGCCGCCTGGCAGGTCGAGATGTTCATGTTGTTGGTGTCGGCTGCGAGCTTCTGCAGGTAGTCTTTGACCGCCTTGCACTGCGGGCAGATGGTTTCCAGCCCGAGGTCGAAGGCATAGCCCGCCGCGTTGCTCAGTATCTGCTTGCCCATGATTTTGATGCTGTCACTGTTGATGAAGCTGAACGAGCCGAGGTAGGCATCGATACCGCCGCAGCCTGACTTGATATCGGGGAGCGTCACCGATATCAGCTGGATGTTGCGCACCGGTGCGCGAAAGAAGAGATTCCCACCGGTCAGATAGCCCGCCGACTGCCCTTTCCAGGCGGCCCCCTGCGTATAATTCCCCCCGCCGCCGCCCATGTCGTTAAAGAACTTGTTGATGTCGTTTTGTACGTCCGCATGCGCGGCAGCAGTGAAAAACAGGCCAGCCGCGAGGCCGATACTCAGCGTAAACGGATTCATCACAGCACCCCCAGACGCACGGCCAGCGCAAACGACTCATCCAGGCGCTGCTTCAGCGCCTCCTCACTCATTTCCCCCTGCGACAGCGGAATGGTCACCAGCGACTGCGTGTTGATGATGAAGTCGGTGGGCGTTGCCTGCGGCAGCTCCGCAAAGAAGTCCTTCAGGATGCGGTCGTTCACCGGCATCACTTTCGGGAAAACCGCGTCACCCTTGCCGTCAAAGCTGTAAACGAAGATGCCGATGCCGGTCTGTTCAGAGACCGACTTCAGGGTCGGGTTGAAGCGGTGGCAGTATGGGCAGTCGGAGCGGACGAAGTGCACGATCTGCCAGTGCCCCACGTCCAGGCGGCGGCCGTCGCTCAGGTGGTACCACACCGGTCTGACGGACGCAGGCTGATCTGGTGGCGCGGGTGTTTCTTTTTGTACCGGGACTGCCGCTGGCGCATCCGTACCCCCTTTCGCCTGCTCCAGGCGGGCAATGTCATCAATCGTGCTGGCACTGGCCATGACCGGCGCGAGCATCAGCAGCACGGCAAAGAGTTTCGCAATCATGTTTAATCCTCGGGCTGGAAGTCGGTAACAATGTTGAGCATGCGGCGCGCCAGGTCATCCTGGGTGATGAAGCCGTACGCCAGCGGCTGGTACTGTTTCGTGCGTGGCTCCACAAGGTAAATGGCCGGGAAGTGTTCAATTTTCATTTTCTCGGCCTGACCCGCGTTCTGCCGGGTGTCCGGCAGGTCCGGGCTCGCGCGCCCGTCCACAGTCACGGGGATGACGGTCAGGCCGTACTGCTCGCTGAACTCCTTCACCACGCCCCCGAGGCGGTTATCCAGCGGCTCGTTGCCGCGATAGAAGAAGAACACGCCGTAGCGCTGGTTCACGTAGCGGATGGCCGCCTGCTGCTTCTGGCGCTGCTCGGTGTACTGGATGTTGGCGGTTCCGTTGTAAAACGGGTGCTTCAGGCTGTAGTCGAGCTCCGGGTTGTCCAGCAGCACCTTCTCCCAGCGCGAGGCAAAGAGGCTCGCCTGATTCACCATCCAGTCCTGAACGACCTTGTAGCGCCGGATGTTCTCTGATGAAGGGTGCAGCATCGCTTCGTTCATCAGATTGTCGCGGAAGGCCTGCAGCCGCTTCATCTTCTGCGTAGGCGATTCCTGTGGTGGCGCGGCAGGTTGCGCAGGCTGTTCCTCTTCGTCCTTTTTCACCGGCTCGTTGTACCAGTACCAGCCCACGGCCGGGTCGTAGTGATAGCCGTCCGGCTGATTGTCTTCCGCTGCGTACAGCGGCATCGCCGCCAGCAGTAGCGACAGGCAGAGGTGTTTTTTCACGGCTGGTCTCCTGACTTCAGGCTGTTCTGGATGTCTGACTGAATACGCTCCGTGAGCGCCCCTTCGTCGGGCATCTTCACGTTGCTGTTGAGGTCCTCGTAAAAGTCGATGAAGTCGATGTGGTCAAACTTAATGCCCTGCAGTTCGGCAATTTTGATACCCCGGCAGTCGGGGCTGCTGGCATCCCCGAAGCTGATGCCCAGCTGGTCGCGGCGGCCCTGCTCCTGCACGATCCGGGCAAGCTTGCTGTCGAACACGCAGTAGCCCTCTTTCTTCTGCAGGCAGACGCCGAGCACCTTGCGGGAGCAGTAAGAGCCAACCTTCACGACAAGCTTCTTCTCCTTGCCGGTGCCGATTTCCTTTTCCTCGGTATTACACTGCGCGAGCCCCGCGTCCTGACCCCAGCCGCCGCTTTTGCAGCAGTTGCTGAAGCCCGCCGCGCTCTGGCGGCAGGACATGCCCTTGCCGGTAAACGCGGTGACCTGATTCGGATCGATGCCTTCGACGTTCTCGCCGTAGGCGGCGAGCGCGGCCAGCTGCGACACGGCCTGCTCGAAGTTCTGGTTTTCACCCGCCTGCATGGCCGAACAGCTGCCGTCCGAGCAGTAGAACTCGGAGCCGCAGAGGTAGCCGGAGCTCTTCACGGTGTGCGCGCACTGATAGGTCAGCCTGTTGAAGACGCAGAAGTTACCGATTTTCTGGGTACAGGTGCGGGTGCCTTCGCTGCAGTTGGGATCGTCGATGTACGCCTGGCAGGTATTGGTGTCATCTTCATAGAGGTTCCACTGCGTGGTGTAGCCCCAGCAGTCGCTGTACAGGCTGTAGGCCTGACCGCCGACCGTCACCGAGCGGGTTTCACCGGGCTCGCTGCACACCTCGCTCATCTTCACGGCGTCGCCCATGTCCGCCGGGCAGCTGTTGGTCCACTGCAGGTCGGCCTTCACCGTATCGCGCACGCCCTGCATCGGCAGGATCACACGCCAGACCTGCGTACCGTTTGACGCGGTGCGTATTAGCCCGTCTCGTCCGGAACTCATGCTGCCATCGGTGTCGTAGCGCAGGAACAGCGACACCGTCTGGCCTTTCGTCACGTTCTGGGTGGGGATGGAAAACGTGCCGCTGCGGTTGGGTTTGCCTTTCACCGTGGTGCCCAGCGCCTGGATGGAGTACCAGAGGCGATTGGCGGATTCGCCGTGGTACGACGGATCTTTCGGATACAATTGTTCCCAGGTGCCGCTGCTAATCGTGCCGTCGTCAGGTACCGTGAAGTCATATCGGACCCAGTAGTTCTCAACCCGCACCGGCGTGGCATTCGCAGCATTCAGCACCAGCTGCGAGCTGTAGGCCTCACGCGAGCCGGTGGTCACGATGGTCGCCTTGCGGGTGCAGGACTGCGTCAGGCTGTTGGCCAACTCGCAGGCGTGCGTGGTGTAGGTGGTCCTGTTCAGCTCCTGCGCCACGCACTGGCTGCCGTTGACGCCGGTAATGGCGTTCGCATTTTCACGAATTTCGTCGCTGTACTTCATCATGTCCGAGTCGTAGCTAAGCTTGTCCGCCGGGTTGTTCACGTACGATTCCCGCGCGGTCTGTCCGAGGTCGGACTCCGTGAGCGCTTTCTGTCCCTGCACGTCGATGTCGCTGGACGTCTGCGTCGGGTCGCTGTAAAGGTCGCGCTGCGGCGCGTCTGAGCTGTAGTTGTCGAAATAGCTCTCCGGATCGGCGCTGGTTGTGCCGTTTGCCGACCGACCGGCGCTGATGCCTTCCTGGTTCGACGCATCCATGGATGCCGCCTGAGCGCTGACGGACAGGCAGGCCAGCAGGCACCCCTGAATCCAGGATCGTGTGGGTGTATTCATCTGGTTTTTCCGGAGAAGGTGAAAGGTTACCCGCCGCAGCGGGCAGAGCGTCAGGGGTTGTCCCGGCAGTCGCCGCGCTGACCGATCATGTCCAGCGCCTGACTCAGCGCGACGTTGCCGTAAACGATGTCAAAGTGGTCGCCGCACTTCTTCACCAGCGCCGGAACCTGCTTCACGCCGTAGCGCACAAAGCGCACCGGGTCTATCTGCACGCCACGCACCTTGTAGGTGGTGATGAGGTTCAGCATGTACTTTGCGGTCTGATCCATGTTGTCGTTGATAAGCCCCCGGAAGTAGACGGGGATGTTTTTCGCCTCCGCCGCCTTCATCAGGATGGCCAGCTCTTTATCCGGCAGGGAAGACGACAGGAAGTACGCCGTCTCGTTTTCGGTGCTGGTCACCTGCGTGCCGTCTTCCGCCAGCACCGGCAGGCTGCCGGTCAGGCAGGCGCTGAAGAGCAGCGCCGCGTACAGTCGTTTCATTTGTGCCTCGCTTACATCACGCAGTTGCGCTTTTTCCAGATGAGGTAGCCGTAGTTCTTCTTGCTTGTCGGCATCTCCTTGCCCGTCTGCCACAGCATCACGTTGCGCCCCAGCGGGTGGCAGGACGCCACGTCCGGGATGGTGTTCACCATCTGGTAGCGGTAGCGGCTTTTCGGCAGGATGACTGAGGGGTACTCGTAGCAGACCGCCACGTCGTACGGCACGGTGTCGAGGATGAGCCCCTCGCGGTGCAGCTTGAAGTCCATGCGCTCGGAAAGCAGCACCGAGCTGTTCAGCCCACTCGACTCGTTGACGATGTTGCCCGTGAACGGGTACATCGAGCCGTGGGAGCCGGCGCACCAGAACAGCGCATCAATCGGGCGGCTCACGCCGGAGGCCACCGCGTCAGCCGCGCAGGCCATCTGCGCAATCGGGTTGGCAAACAGCATCACCTCGGGGTTCAGGAATAGCGCCAGGTTGTCGTTCTGCCAGGTCGGGTCCAGCTCCGACAGGTAGCCGATGTCGTACTCGCCGCCCTGCAGGCACATCTCGGAGGTGATAATGCTGAGCCAGGAAATCAGCGGGTACTTGTACCAGTGGACGTGGTAGAAGGTGCCGGGGTGCTCGTTCGCGGTTTTGGTGCCCACGCCCGTGCCGGTGTTCGGAATGTTGATGTTGAAACCGCCCATGTTCACCATGCAGCCCGGCGAGCGGGTTACGTCCGTCATCGCAAACGGCTCCCAGTAGCCCACCGCGACGCCGGTACGCTCGAAAATCGGCGGCGGTACCGGGCAAATCTGAATGGGCGAGGCCGGGTTGTCGGTGTCGGGAAGCGTCCCGGCGGAAACCTGCACGCTGCCCACGCTCATCGGGAAAATGCACTCCCAGCAGACGTCGGTGATGGGATTCACCCAGCGCCCCTCGCAGGTCAGGGACGTGTTGCCGTTGCTGCCCCCCGCGTCGGCGGCCCAGGCGGGCTCGCACACCCAGACCGCCAGCGCCAGAATAGCCGTGCGCCAGATCATGTCAGCCCCCCTTTTTCCGTGCCGCCGCGCGCTTTTACCACCGCCGCCTGCAGCGCCTGAAGGCTGGTCGCGCCTGGGATCACGCTCACGTTTTCAGCGGTCGCGCCCTTCACCGGCATGACGAAGAAGGCGGGTGTACCCTGAATGCCCAGGCGCTTCGCCAGCGCGTTGTTGGATTCCAGCACCGCGCCCATCGCTTCCACGTCGGCTTTCGGCGTCGACGTCACGCCCGCCTTCACCGCCGCCTCGCGGATGTCCGCGTCAAGCAGCCTGCCCTCGTTGTGGCCGGTGGCGTACAGCGCAGCGTGGTAGCGGTGATACACCTCTGCACCGCCGGTTTTGTACAGGGACAGTCCGACTTTCGCCGCCTGAATGGAGGCAGGCCAGCGGCTGCCGAAGATCGGCCACTCCTTATAGATGAAGCGCACGTCCGGGTTGTTGCTGATGAACTGCTCCACCGTCGGGGCGACCTTCGCGCAGTAGATGCACTGGTAGTCGAAGAACTGAATGACAGCGATATCGCCCTCAGGATGCAGAACCGGCGAAGTCGGATCGTCCAGCAGCGCGGCCTGATCCTGCAGGGCCGCCGTCACGGCGGACCCCATCTGCTTGTTCTGTGCCTGCGCCTGCAGCTTCTGGCTCATCTCGATCAGGATTTCCGGGTGCGCGCGAAGATAGTCTGCCGCCACTTCCCCGATCTGCGCTTTTTGCGCGGCGCTGAACGGCGCTTCAGCGGCGAAGGCGTGACCTGTCAGGCTCAGCGTCAGGATGGTGGTGAGTATGTGCTTTTTCATGTCGGGCTCCGTTAGCGGTCGGGAAGACCAAATTCAGTAATCAGGAAGCGTTTTTGTCCGGGCGCCTGCTTCACTTGTGCAGGCACCTGCGTGATGCCGAACTTTTTCGTGATGCTGCCGGTCTGGTCGAAGTAGACCCGGCTGCCGAGCGCCTGCGCGCCATCGCGCACGTTGCCGTTGACCAAGATGACGCGGGAGGACGTGGTGTGCGGCACCTGCTGCTTCATCCAGGCAATCTGGCGATCGTCGTCGGCGTCGATGAAGTAGAGGGTCTCGTCGAACACCGGAATGACGTCGAACGGGTTCACCCTGTCTCCCTTGTGCGCAAACACCACGCCGTTCTGGTCGGCGATGTCGCGCTGCACGGTAAACGACGGGTCAAACAGGCGGCTGCGCGTCTCGCGCGCGGTAGTGATGCCTTCCACTGGTGGCGGGCGCATCGCCTGGTCTTCTGCCTTTTTCTGCATCTCCTGCTCAATCTGCGCCTGCGATTTTCCGGCGAAGTGCTGTTCCAGATTCTTCTTCAGCACGCTTATGAGGTCGTGTTCGCGGATGTCCCAGGTATCGCCAAAGGTGCCAATCTCCGAGGCCACTGCCTGCAGGCTCAGGGCGGCGAACAGCGCGCCGGCGGCAATGCCCGCCAGCGGGGTAACGTGTTTCATCGGGATGCTCCCGGTTTAGGGTGATCGGGTGGGGTTATTTCGCTGCGCCGGCCTTCATCAGCTCGGCGAGCCGGGCCTGAATCTCCGGCGTCGCGTCAGTCAGGCCGGTCACTACAGCAGGGCTCACCAGAATGGCCGCGCCGTGAGAGGCCGAGTATTCGGCAGTGGCGGTAGTGACGCTCTGGTCGAAGCGCGTCAGCAGCGCGCGGCGCTGTTCGTCCGTCAGGTCCAGCTTCGCGCTCTGGCGGATCAGCGCGTTGGTCGTGCCCTTCATGTCGAAGGTGACCAGGACGGGCGGCTTCAGCCAGAGGAACCACGCGGCGGCGCTGAGCAACAAGGACCCGACAACGCAGGTCGCACTCTGTTTGATATCCATTCCGGACTCCTTTGCAGGGAAAATGATGCGTATGGGCTCTGCGCGCGGTTAATACAGGTGGAACACCAGGAGGACCACGCCCACCATGACCAGATAAACAATCACGTATTTCATGAATTTAGGGTTCAAATCTGCATCTCCCGCAGCACGTGGATGATGTCGCGCTTGTGCGCGTCGTTGTCGGCCATCTCAAACAGGATGTCCTTGATGTCCGCGCCCTCGCGCAGGCGCTTTTCGCGGTAGGTAAAGTCTTCGCCTTTGGAGGAGAACAGGCCGTCGCTCAGCGGATCGAGAATAAGGCGGTGGAAGCTGGAGAACTCCCCGACGCTAAGCAGAAACGAGCTGTAGCGCGCCTTTTTCGCCGGCGGGAACTTGCGGATCATTTCCCACTCCATCTCGTTGAACGCGTGCGGCTCTTCCTTCTGGAAGGTGGTGAACGACTTGGCGTCCTGCATACAGGTGAACTTGAACGAGCTGTTGTCGTAGGCCGCGAGCGCCGCCGTGGACAGGTTTTTATCGCGTATCGCCTGCGTCACCGTGCCGTAAGAGCCGTTGTGGCGGCGGGCGGTACGGTAGCCCTCTTCAATGAAGTCCTTGATCTTGGTGCTGGAGCCGCCGAGCAGCTTCCACCCCTCGTCGATGATGTTCATCTTCCGCATGCTGCGGGGCGTGGTGTACATCATGTTCTCGTTCCAGATCATGATGCTGAAGAGCACCGCCGACAGCAGGTCCTGCTGCTTGCGCAGGTCGCCCAGCTCGGTGACCACGAACTGCAGGTCAGGCCTGAGCGTGGGCTCGGACGAGTTGAAGAACCTGCCGTAAATACCGCCGGTGCTATACTTGCTGAGCAGCGTGGTGATTTCATCAATGCGTCCGCCAATCTGCGAGGAGTACTCGCGGCTGACGGCGGCCTGTCTTTTCTTCAGATAGGCAATGACGTGATCGATGCGCATGTCCTGCTGATACTGCGGCCACGATTCGGTAATGGCCTCCAGGATCATGGATTCGTGCACCTCGTCCAGCAGGCCGTTGGGGCTCGCCAGGATGCACAGCTGATCGCGGATGCGCTCGGCGGCGAGCGTAATGTCGGTGACGTTGGCAAACGGGTTGAAGCGCAGCGAGTCGCCGTTGATGTAGGTGCCCCCCAGGCTGCTGCAGGCCGCCTTGTAGGAGTCGCCAATGTCCTGCACCGCCACCGTCCCGCCCTTGTCGAGCACCGAGCGGGCGATGGAGTTGGCCAGCACCGACTTGCCCGCGCCCGAGGTGCCCGACATAAACCAGTTGAAGTTGGTGTTCGGAAGGCTCTCGTCAAACACGTCGATAAACGCCACCTGGTTGCGGTAGCTCGGAATGAGAATGCCCGAGGCGCACAGCTTGTTATCGCCGATGACCGGCATCAGGTTTACCGCGTGAAAGGACTCTGAGCGCTGAATGCCGCCGGTCTTGCGACAGTCGTCGCGTAGCTTCTTATTCACCATCGCAAAGGGCAGCGTGGCCATCAGGTTGCGCAACTGCATAAAGTCGGCGCGCACGAAGCGCAGGCCCTGCGCGGCAAAGGCGTTGCGCGCCTTCTCGGTGTAGCGGGACGTCAGGTCGTCGTCGTCCGGGCAGAACAGCGTGATGCCGTAGAAGTAGCTGGTGAGCGACGTCTGGTTCGAGAGCAGACGCGCGCGGGCATCTTTCCACTCGGCGTGCTGGCGCGTGGTGGACGGGATGTACTTGGCGTAGCTGGTGTTCACGCGCGAGTCCAGCGACAGAAAGCGGCTGTTGGCCTCGCCCTGACTCTTCATCTGCTCCTCAGTGGTCAGCACCATCGTGCAGATAAACGGGCAGGGTATGCCGTTGGTCGGCGACATCAGGTCCTGAATGATGTTGCCGTTCTGCCAGAGATAGTGCGCCTGCGGGTTGCGGTCGAGGTTCAGGTTCACCATGCGCGCCGCAAACGGCTTATTCTTCGCGTCGCTGCCCTCGATGCGGATGTGTGAGGGCTTCACCCGCCAGGACGTGGTGCGATCCACGAACTGCGTGCCGAGATCGGCCGCCGGATCATATTCACTGTCGTAGCGCTCTAGCCGCGCCGGGTCATGGTTGAAGAACTCACGCAGCACGCTGCTGAACTCTGAAACGCCGATGGCAGATGACCAGAGGTCGGCGGCGTTGAGCGCGTTGAGCAAATTTCGGCGCACGTCGCGCACGCGGATCATATCGGTTTCGCTGAGATTTCTGACCGGTGTTGCCCAGATGAAGAACAGGCGGTAGTCGCGCAGGGTCAGCGGATGATCGAGGCCGTTATTGTAGGTGTAGCGCGCGCCGTTGAGGAAAAAGCGCGCGGTCACGTCGTTACACTCGTCCGCGCGGTGTCCCTTCCAGGCGAAGTTTTTCAGCCCCTGCTCCACCTGCTCTTTCACGGCGCGGGTGGAAACCAGCATCACCTGCAGCGGGATATCGCGGGGTGCCACGTCGCGCAGCAGGTACTCCAGGCTTTCGGCAAGCTTTTCGTTGGCGCCAATCAGCGGCTGGCACTCCACCACAAAGCCCACCGACTCCTTGTTCACCCAGATCTGGCTTTCGGTGTCGTAGTCCTTATAGGGCAGAAGGTCACGGATGTGGGGATAGTCCATGTCCTGCAGCTTCTGGCGCGTCTCGTTCGTGGTGTCGCGCTCGCCCAGAATACCCGCCACCGTGTCCACCACGTTCAGCGGATCAAAGCGGAAGCCTTTGAAAAATTTCATGCGGACCTCACATCAGGATACCGTTCCAGTCACCGTGACTGGAAACGCTGTAAATAACTTCGCCCATGTGGACGCTGTTGTCGGGGGAGACGTAGGGTGCTATCCAGATGCGTGCCACCCCGTCCGGGCGGCGAAACGCAGCGGAGGGCTCCGGGAAGCAGTGCGCGGCGCTGCAGTACGCGGTCTGATTAGTGGTGGTGTGCAGCACGCCGTTTTCCCGCGTGAACGGCCGGACCTCACCCGAGGCACCCAGACGCAGCGGTATGCTCTCGCGGTCGCCACTACGACCGCCGGGGACTTCAGCCTGCGGGTCAAGGCGGATGGTGCCGGTATCAATCAGGCGATAGTCATCGAGGCGGATGCCTGCGCCGGTAAATCCGGCGGTACCTGACGCCGCTGCAGGCGCGTTGCCACTGCTGCCTGCGGACATGTCGTCGGCCTGAGACATCCAGACGCCGGTATCTTTTGCCGGCTTATCGAACTCAAAGTCGCTGTTCATGCCCGCGCAGCCGCCGAGCATCATGGTCAGCGCGCAGACGTACAGGGCGTGTTTCTTAGTCATGGTGATCTCCGTTAAGGTCAGAAATTTCGGTAAAGTCGATCCAGAGATCGCCTTTACTGCCGTGGGTGCCGAGACGGGACAGCATGCTCATGGCGAAGGCGTCGCCGGGAGCCACCTCCAGCAGGCGGCGCAGCGTTTCCCCGAACAGTGCGACGTAACCGTCGTCCGGAATAAGGCCGGGCTTGCAGTAGAGCTTTTTGACGCTGTAGCCCAGCGCCTGCAGCCCCGGGATGCGCGCGTCGGCGTCGCGCCCGAAGCAACTCACCGTCCGTTCGGTAAACACCATCCAGCCGCAGTGCTCGGCGTGACGAAGCCGGATTTTTGCCTCCGTCATTGCCTGACGCCCTGCGGGGTCATGTTCTTCGCCTGCCCGCCTGAAGGCGTGACGAAGTCATTCATGTTGAGCTTTGTCGCGTCGCCGAGTTTGCCCACCAGGTCCGGCGGCAGACCGCTGTTGCCTCTGGCCTGCGTCTGGGTGTCCTGCTGCTGCGTGCCGTTGCGCTTCTCTTCTTTCGCGAGCTTCGCCGCCTCTTCATCCTCAATAAACTTCGCCCGGAAGCCCTCGATGAAGACCACCTCTACGCGGTTCGCCGCACCAATCGGGATGATCGGGTGATACTGCTCGGCGCGCTCGATGTAGTAGTCGGCGAGCTTGTCCGCTGCTTTGCCTACGCCGCCGCCCACGGCGCTGCGCGCCACGTCACCGCCGCTGACCGAACTGGTGGCGCCAATGCCGGTGACCGTCTGGCCCACCTGTGAGGCGCTCTGTCCCAGTCCGCCCAGCGCACCGGCGGTAAACGCCAGCCCGAGGATCTTGCCGTTGCGCATGACCGGCACGCCCTTGATGCCGTTCTTGCCGTAGAAGGCCACGTGCCCCTTTACGGCCTGGTCAATGTGCTTGCCGTCGATGATGCAGGACAGCCGCTGGAGCTGAACGATGGCGCGCTCGCTGGAAATGTCACCGTAGGCCGCCGCCGTCACGAAGCAGTTGTCGAGGTGCACAAGCCTGTTGTTACCCGGCAGGTGCGCCCTGCCCTTGAGCTTGAACTGCATGGGGACCAGGTTGTTCTCGCCGCGCACCGAGGCGTTGGCGTCGGCTCCTTCAATGATGATGGCGTCGGAGAAGGTACCGGTCGGCACCCAGAAAGAGGTGTCCTCCGCCTTCGGCTCAAACTGCGAGTAGTCAAAGGTCTGGTTATCTATCTGCCCGGTCTGCACCGGCGCGGGTGCAAAGGTGTACTCCGTTCGCGGCGGCGTATTGCTGACCGCCCCCTGCTGCGCGGCCTGTCCGGACGGAGCGGCCTTTTGCTGATTCTTCAGCTGGTCCATCAGGTCGCTCACGTTCTGCTGCAGCGACTTGTTGTTGTTCATCACGTCCGACATCTGGTCTTTCAGTGACTTGAAGTCCTTCTGCATTGAAGAGAGCTGCTCGCGCGCTTCCTTCTCGCGGTTCTGCGCGCTCACCAGCAGCGAGCCCTGCCCGGAGCCGTCAAAGGCGTTCACCACGCCCCCGCCGGTCAGGTCCGGCTCGGCGGCAGCCTTATCCGGCTTGCTTTCCTGACTCCCGGTTTTTCCGCTGGCGCCCCGGTTGGCCAGATACAGCCCGCCGATGATGACGGCGGCCGCGGCCAGAATGATGCCAAACAGCCGGCGCTGCTTGCTGCGGACCAGGCTGTTAAGGTTCATCCGGGCCTCCCTTCGTGCGGAACACGGTGATGACAGACACCTTCGCGCCCGGCTCCAGCACGTCGAGCTGCGGGTGGAACGCCACGGCCATCACGCCCGGGCTCCAGAAGTAGCGCTCGCTCAGGCGGATGCGCTGCGAGGACAGGCTGGTGAGGTCGGTGCGCACGATGCGTACGCGGTCGCCCTGCCAGGCGGTGACCGGGCGTAACGCAAATGCGCTCTTTACTGCGTCGCTGACCGGCACATCGGTGTTTTTACTGAAAACGTAGCCGTCAGGTTTGCGGTTGGTGAGGAAGCGGCCGACCAGCGTGCTGATGAGCGCGCTGTAGGTGTCCTGCTTCTGCTCAAAAGTTCTGGCCTCCTCCGTGCCCTGCACCTCGCGGTTATCAACGGTGAGGCTCAGCCCCGCACGCTTACCGGGCATGGCCTGCACGGAAAAGGCAAAGCCTGAGGCGGTCTGCACAAACATCGTGAACGGCTTGTCGGTGATGGTGGAAAACACAATCGCGCCTTCCGGCGTGGGGGATTTGGCGCTCAGTACCCCCTGCGCCGCCTGCACGCTGAGGATGCGGTCATCACTCACGCGCAGATAGTTGGGGTTGGTGTTGCTCACCGCCGCGTTCACGCGCGCGCCTGGATTGAGGGTCAGCTGCTCGGCGCGGGCAGTCATCGCGGTCAGCAACGCCACGGCGCTGATTAGCAGGTGTTTACGCATCGGGAACCTCCAGGAATGCGTTCCAGCAGAGACGGTTGTTGCGGGTGTCGGTGCGCAGGCGGTAGTGCTTCTTCACCGGTCTGCCGTCGTGCAGCCCGTAACTCAGCTGCAGATCGCCGGTCACGTCGACGATGCCCCTGTCCGGCCAGACGCTGACGTCTTTCGGGTAGAACACCGAGCCGCCGCTGTTGCCTTTCACGCGTGAGGCCTCATCCGCCAGCACGCCCTTAATGGATTTCTCCGCGCCGTCGCAGGCGCCTGCCAGCAGCATTTCGTGGCTGGCCTCGGCGTTATTGTCGGAGATGTTGAGGCGCAGGTTGAGCCACGCCAGCGCCATCAGGCGCAGATAGCGGGCGTCGCCGCGCTCGCCGGTAAAGCTGAACGGCGTGTCCGCGCCGTAGGGAACAATGATGGTCTGACGGTTGTTAAGGAGCTGATTCACCAGCGCGCGGTTATCACCGTAAAGGCGCCAGCACAATGCCAGCGCCAGGATCGCGATAACGAGCAGCACCAGAATCGCCACGGCCATGTTGCGGTTGCCCGCCGAACGCAGCTTTAATTCCATGATGTCTCCGGAGAGGGTCAGGCGACCCAGTGCCGTTTGTAGCTGTCGGGCAGGATGCTGATGAAGAAGCGCATCACTGAGGTGGGCAGGCACCAGTACGCAAGGTTGAGAAGATACTGAGATCCGCGGCCTTTCTTGAGGTGACGTATTCCAACCACGGCGGCTAAGAGCGTGGGGCCAAAAATCCACATGTTGAGAAAGATAGCCAGCAGTGCCAGTGGCACGTACAGACAGAACTCATCAGGTGGCAGCCCCACGAACCGCTTTTGCTCGGAAAACGTAGCCGCACAGGAATACCGGTCACGTTTATCCATAAGCAGCCTTTAAGCAGGAATGACGTTGAAGGCGACGTTCACAAATACCAGCAGCGCAGCGATGCTGCCGAACAGCGCCAGGTTCTTGGTTTTGATATACGTGAAAGCGATGAAAGCAATCTCAATAACATAAAGGATATACACTACAGCGGAGTTACCGCCGAACGTATCCGTTACATCTGTTTTGGCCCCGGCGAAGTAGTCCTGAGCGTGGGCGGGCATCACAGAAACAGCCAGGACCGCCAGTGCAGAAAGCAGCGCGGTGGTACTCAGTTTTTTCCACGCTACCGCCCCTGCCTTGCGGCAGTAGGTTACAGACGAAGAGAGAGAGCCCTTCATAGGTTTTTTCCTCAGTTAGGGATATAATGATCAGTCGGTTGAACTATCGTTTGTCGTTGTCCTGATGGACTTAAGTCAAATTTTGTTCTTTTTGATTACGCCTCCTTTACATATCTGTGGGATTGAAACAGAAACTTACGGTTTCTTAACTGGCTGACGTTTTTTTACGCTCCACGATCACACACTTCAATATAAGTTATTGATCTTACTGATCAATTTCATTTATCGTTAAGGTGAGCGATTTCACTTAAGTCACTAACCGATTGAATGGAAATGAAAAATCATGGCTGAGACTGCCGATTTGGTTGTTCATATCGCCGATCCGGCGGGCGTCACGGCTGAGATTTTTAGGACAAATGATGAGGCCGACTTAAGTAACCTTCTGAACGAAGCGTTGCTGCATTACATACGCGATCCCGGCTGGTTTGAGGTCAACACGCCGAAAGGCCACTTCTACGCCTGCCAGCTCGTCACCTACCCTTTCCTGTCCGTGCTGAGTAAATATGCCTATTCCTCTCAGGTGAAAATCCTTGCTGAACGCGTAAGGAAGATTATCTATCCCTATAATTCAGACACTGTTGTGCCGGACGCCTGGATACTGATAAACCGGGATTTAGTCACCCCGTTACGCCGCCCCACGGTGAACCTCTGGCTGGCGCGTAAATTAAATAACAGCCTGAATAAATCCGTGTTCATCGAACCGGATGCAGAGGCTGAAAATAAACAGGACGCCCCTACAGTAATATCAGTGCTGCCCGCTCCGGCAGTGAAAGACACACCGCCTTCCAGGCCGAGAAAAAGAAAAGGTGGACCCGATCCCGAAAAAGTCATGGCGCGCGTCACGCTGGGCTGGCTCGTCAGGGATATCTGCGAAGAACAGAAATGTTCTGAAGGCTACGTCTATAACCTGATTAAATCCCGCAAGGGAACGTCGGCGATGGAACTGCGCTGGAAACAGTGGGAGGTAATTTCGGCCATGTATCACGCAGAGCCGAAAATAACGGTTGAGGAAATCGAAAAGACCTTCAGAATTACCCGTGCTGCGGTGTACTACGCGGTCAGAAAAATAGCAGAACGTGACGGTAAAACTTTAACCCCCCGGGAGCGTGAAAAAAAACTGACGCCCGATGATGCCAAAGAAATTAAGAGAAAATTAAGCGAGGGGGCGCTCAGAAAAGATATCCTCGCCGAATATGGTATTACCGCAGAGACGCTGATTAAGCACATCGGCACGCGCGAGGATTACCGACCCGTTCCGGAAGAATTAAAAGAACAAGTCATTCGGCTGCGCGTGCAGGGAAAAACGTTGCAGCAGACGGCGGATATTCTTGGTATTACGGTATCCACAGTGAAAGACGCCTGGAAGGAAAAGAAGCATTCGCCTGACATTCAGGAAAAGCGGGTTAAATACGATAACCGGAACCCTCTTTCTAAACGCGACCGCGATCAGGCCGTCAATGCTGTTTTAATCGACGGGCACACCCGTAAACAGATTTATACCCAGTACGGTATCAATGCGCTGACCCTGCGACGCTATATTCGGGAAGCGCAGAAGAGAGAACTCAAAGCGCTACAGGAAAATGATGTCAATTCGAAAGACAGTGATGATAGCTGATAAGACGAGTCTGGCGCCGGAGAGAAAGCACCAGACATAAAAAGGATTATTTAAAGTATTCCTGCAATTTTCCGGCAACGCGTTCGTTCACTGCCTTAACCCACTCCGGATCAAGAACCATTTCATTTTTAATAACCTTACTGGCATCGACCGTTTCCTTCTGGACGCCGAAGATAGCGTCAGTGATAAAACCGCTGACGAGAACGTTTTTAGCAATGAATTCCAGCTTCTGGTCCAGCGTTTTCTCTGAAGCATCTTTGTTGATTTTATTTTCATAAACCCGAAGGCCGAGCTTGAACATATCCATCACGAATGCCGAGCGGTTAGCCGTATCGCGCGACTCACCGTCTTCCAGCTTTTTCTCTACATGCCCGTCTATCTTTTCCAGCAGTGAAAAAGGGATTGTAAGATTAACCCGATTACGCTTACCTGAATTATCGTCATTCATATTTTTTTCTCACTCTCATTTTTATTTATGCATCAGAAGAACACATCTGACCAGTCCATCTAACAGGATTCAAGTCGGCTTCTTTGGGTAACCATCAGGTAACAAGCTACTTTAAATTGGGTAACCATATGGAAACCATCTAACCTAAAAATATTCTAACCTACTGATATATTTATAACAAACTTTCTGGTAACCTTTAAAAAACCTTCTGGATTCCAAAGGGTTACCATCTGGTAACCAATAGTTAGCCTAAATTTTCTACGATTTCATGCTAACCAACTGATCTGGACTGTGTAATTAGACAAATTTAAATTTGCGAGTGGTGTGTAAAAATCACTTTCTTATGATATTATTGAGAGCAACAACCTCCCCGACCTTTTCAAAACCGGAGCCGCGATGCGACTATTTTGGTACGCTGCTGCCCTGCTGGTTACAGGCATTATCCCGACCAGCGTGAAAGCGGACTGTTTTATTAAAGCAGGTGAATGGTATTCCATTGATCCGGATTATCTTCGGGCTATCGCCTGGCAGGAATCGCACTACAACCCGACGGCTATTAATACCAATAAATCTGATGACGGGAAGCCGGGAAGTAGTGATTATGGTATCATGCAGATTAACTCGGTAACCATGCGCAGATTACAGAAAGAATATACGGGACTGAGCAAAGAAAAGCTGCTTTCAGATCCGTGCCTCAATATTTACATCGGGGCGATGCTGCTGCGGCGCAACTTCAATCAGTACGGCACTACGTGGCTGGCGGTCGGAATGTACAACGCAGGTATGAAGAATATTCCGGTAACGATCAAGAACCGGTATAACTACGCGATGATCATCGACGGGCATTATAAAGACATTAAAGCCGGAAAGATCCCCCGCGTTCCCATCGGCTGATGCTAGTTATCTATTTATCCAGCAGGCGAGAGAATCGTTATCCATTTCTGGGCGCCGGTTAATTCTCAGACAACACTGAACATCAACGCACAGAATTGCCCGTGACGGTTCAACACCGGAACAGGGTAACCCGGGTCGCGATATAAAATTTCAAAATTCCCTATCCAAGATAATTATGTAAATCCCTTTTTTCTGTCGTGCTTAAATTTACCGACAGAAAAAGCGAGGCAAAAAAAAGGAGCCCTTCGGCTCCTCCATACTTAAGCAGTGGTTACCGCAAGTATCTTATTTATTTCGCCCTGAATGCCATGACCGTGGCCAAAGTAATCCGGACGGATACGATACAGTTCGCCAGAGTTGTAACGGGCAACAGATACCTCTTCCCCATCGAGAAGGTGATCATATTTAATTTTAAGGATCCCGATAGCCTGTTGTTTCATCGCGTCCGAGTAACCGCGGTCAACAAAAACATAGCCCACGCCGCCATAAATTTCATTGAACGGAGATGAACAGGAAACAGACATATCCTGCATGCCGTCAAAATAACTGTCGCGGTATTTTTTCGTAATCTCTTTTACCTGCTCTTCCGTCGGGCCATCTGTCCAGTTCACACTGACGCTGTCATAACTGCGCTTGCGAACCGAGAATTTTACGCCGGGAAATTTTGCCTTCAGTTCTTTGCGGATATTTCCTGTTACCTGCACCGCCCCTTTTTTATCCTGAGACAGGTCGGAATATTCCGGTGCTGTTTTTAGGCGTTCACATTCAGCACGATATTCCCTTTCCTCTGCCTCGCGTTCATCCGCCTCCCGAATCTCTTCTGCCTGCGCATGTTCAACGATGCGAATAACTTCTTCCGCCGTTTTTATTTCCGGGAATATGCTCCACTGCCTGCCGTGCAGAATACTTTCAGGCAGCCCCCGGGATATTTTCCCGCTCTCGAAAGCAATATCAAAGGTGGCATTCCCACCATACGAAACGACGCCCGAAAGCGATCCCACCGAGGCCGGCTTCTGCTTCCCGTGGATGGCAAAAACAACCCCTCGACCACGATTGTAAAGCACCGTACTGACAACCTGACCGATGACCACTGCCTGCGCATTTTGCATTTTCATTTCAGTTTTCCTTAAGTCGGTAAAGATGAAAGCGCGACCCGCTAAGGCAGGCCGCCGCACGGTTTCAGAAAGGGATCTCGTCAAGTCCGGCATCATCGCCGCTGGCAGTTTCCTGATTTTCACGCTCAGGATTCAGGGCTTTTTCAAGCGTGATAAAACCGCGCGCAACGTCACTGGCCTGGTAGTGATCCAGCCCTGCCTCCATCGCCGCATCGAAGGCCGCCAGAAACTTCTGCACTTCCTCATCCCGCACCTCAACAGCCATGCGGATATACTCCCGACGGACCTTCTGAAAAGAGTTCGTGCGATAAAAGACCTGGCCACGACTGGCAATGAGATAACGCCCGGCGGGGTTCTCTCCCATGTCGTACAGCGCCGTCATGCCGCCCTCTGAACTCGCCAGACGTGGCAGCTCCCTGTGCCCCGCATCAATCAGCGCATTCACCTCGTTTTCATCGAGCAGCAGCACATCAACGCCATAGCTGCCGTTACGCGCCGGGAAGTGCTTCCCTTCAGCAGGCGTGACATTTACGCCGCCTTCCCCTCTGGCATGCCAGCGCGTGCGCAGGTCGTTCGTGCTGACGCAGATTTTTTGGCCGTTAACCCATGTTTTGGAAGATTCTGAAGCGGCGACGTTGACGTTGTTTGTGTACATGCTGCATCTCCTGTCAGGTGGTTAATTCATGTTTCGGTGAGTTCCTCGCGGCAAAGGGCTGAGAAGTACGGGCAGGCGGCAGTGACCAGGGCGCCTCCGGCGTGCATTTCACCCTGGTGACTGACGAATGACTGTGCTTGGATTCGCCCGCCGCGTGGAACCAACCGCAACATGACCACCGCGCTGGTAATGAGCAGGCACACACCCGACCGCAACGCGGGCGTCCTTAGCGGCCACGTCTGTTTGTGGCCAGTGAACGCGCGGGCGCACGCCCGCTGCAGGGGTTGACCTTGTAGTTGCCATCAGACCCTAGCCGCCAGGCCCGAAACGCCGCTTCTGGCGGTTCGGCGGAGCTTACCGGCTTGCCGGTTAGCGCAGTCGGGCTCGACGACCCGGCCTGCCGGGGAGCCGAAGGGGGCCACCCGTTTGTTGATGCTTTTAACTTTGATCACCAGGAAACAGGAGAAGCAGCTGCTGCACACTGCAAGACTTAATCGCTACAGGAAGCAGAGAGAGAAGTAAGAGAAGTAAAAGAGATGAGCGACAACGAAAAGACAGCGCCCCACACAGAGAAAGCGCAGGCGATGGAAGATGACCGGTGCGTCAGCACCGGTGTTCTCCGGCCCGCAGGGCCGCCCGCTTTTCAGCTCGCCTGAAGCGGACAGGATCTCCCCTGCCCCGCTCCCGGCTGGCACCGTATCAGAATGGTGGTCTGTTGTGATTCAGGTGAGAGATGAGAGAACCCTTGATGCCTTTCCAGACCATTTCACCATTTTTGCCAAACTGCTCGATGACAATCTCTCTGGTCAGGAGCCAGGCACTGATCACCGCCGCCGGGATCTTTGGACGCAGCAGTGACCAGTCAGTGACAGAGCGGCTGACGTGATCGGCAATGCTCAGTGCCACGCTGTGCAGCGCTTCAAAACGATCCCGGCGGGATAGCTGCGAAGTATGGTCGCTGAGTGAAATCAGAGACGTCATATCAGCCGCCATAAATGGCGACAAGCCATGTGTATTAAGCCTTGCGCTCCAGGTCTTACGCTCAGGCCGGACAAAAGACGCGATGGCAGCAGCCACCTCAGGGTGTCCCATCCACGCGCGGTCGACAATGGCTGCGCCTAATTTTCTCGCTTTCGCCCGTAGCTGCCTTGCGGTCTCATAATTGTCCCAGCCTCCCTCGATTGCCGCTTCCGTATAGAGCGCGTCCTGCTCAGCGTTGATACGCATCAGTTCAGCAGTATCGGTAACGTGTGCATGCCATGTCATGCTGTCCACGTCACCGGTCAGCACCCGGCGTTGATTCTCGTCACAGATAATGAAGGTCTGAGGATTAAAGCGAAGCGGCCCCATATCACGACCAAAATCTCTGTCGTAATAGTCTTCACCTTCCATTCGTGGATCCCATTCATCCTTCAGCCAGGCGCTGGCGGCCAGATCCATCGCTTCCGCAACCGTCCAGGCACGCCCGAGGCAAATTGAGCCGTCCTGCCAGTAGGTGCCGAAAATCGGATCGTCTTCGGGATATTCGATTCGCCCGTCGACTTCCACGCTGAACGGTTTCATGCCTTCGGCGGCTGATGCCAGAAAACGCTCGCGATTTGCCGCCGCGCGACTAGTGAACACCGTTAACGCAGGAAGCGCGCCTGAAAAGATTTCCCGCCAGAATTCGCTATAACTCGCCAACGACTCAACCGAGCACACCATATCGAGTACTGACTGGGTGGTGATCGCACCCATGCTTTCAAGGCGCTGGACAATTTCGGGGGCAGTTTGCGGACAGAGGTACTGATCTTCGATTTGGTCACTATCCATTTCGGCTTCAATGCGGTCCAGGGCCTGATACATCAGCAATTCACCCTCTATTTTCGCCAGAGCCACCAGCAGGTCAATTTTGCGCGCAATCCAGAGGTTTTCAGGGCTTTTCACCCATGTTTTGGGAGATTCTGGCGTGGCGGTTTTGACGTTGTGTGTGTTCATGGCATTTCTCCTGTCTCTGTGAGGGTTCATGTTTCGGTCGATCCAGTCGCGGCAAAGGGCCAAGTAGCAATGACAGGCAGGCAGTACAAGGGCGCCTCCGGCGTGCATTTCACCCTTGTACTGAATGAATGGCAGTGCTACGAAAAGCCCTCCGCGCCTGGGTTGACCGGAACAGCCTCACCAAACGGGAAGAGGACATGAACACACCCCGGACGGCTTTGCCGGACCGGGCCTTAGCGGCCACGTCTGTCTGTGGCCAGTGAACGCGCTGGCATCAGCCAGCTGCAGGGGTTGACCTTGCCGTTGCCATCAGACCCCAGCCGTCAGGCCCGAAACGCATCTTTTCGCGGTTCGGCGAAGCTTACCGGCCTGCCGGTTAGCGCAGTCGGGCTGACGACCCGGCTTGCCGGGGAGCCGAAGGGGGCCATGTGTCTTGAGTTATGACTGACAATGAGACAGGAAGGCATAACCAGAACCAGGGGAATGCGCCAGCGATATCTCTTAAAACGGCGTTGAAGCGGTAATAAGGAAAAGAGAGCAAATATGAAAGAACAGGCTGCCGGGATAAGGAAGCTGCGGAGAGGGATGCGCGGTGCGTCAGCACCGCCTTTCTCTGGGCCCGAAGGCCCGCAAGATTTCAACGGCGGCGGAACATCTGCACAGCCATCAGCAGCAGGCAGACACCCAACGCCGCAAAATCGATCATAGCGGCTGAATCATACGTAACGGTTACGGCATAAGCCTAATCACCGGCCTCTGATAGCCTGTATTCATTGTCCGAAAAAGCCGCCGCTCTCCCGTTCGGATCTGGTGTGCCGGGGACAAACTCCCGAACACGCAGGCGGCAACACATAATGAGCGCCATCAACGCAAAGGCGAGCCCTCCTGTTCTTCGCTGATAAGCACAAAATAGCGGTGCCGCTGATCCAGCAGGTATTCACGCGTCTGTTCGCTTATCCATGGTCGCGCCGCTTCTGCGGTATAAAGGTTGTAAGAACGGCATTCCGCTTCGGTCATGACGTGACCGGTCCAGGTCACATAGCCTGCTTTGAGCGGATTCTTTAGCGCCTCCGCCAGTGGTTTCTGCGTAGTCATGGCTGTCTCCCGTTGCCCCCGCAGCGCACCGCGGGGGATCGCTGTTTACCCTTGCAGGCGTGAATAATGCCAGTGGCAGAACGGGCTCAGTTCATCCGCTTCAGGCAGGTTCGCCCGTGCATATTTTTCCAGGCCATCATGCTCTGACCAGAACAGCTCCAGCGCGCTCACGGTTAACACGCCGCTGACCTGATAGACATTGGTGGTCTGAAACTCGCTGTTTTCCGGGTATGCCTCCTCGCCGAGGGGATTGGCTGAATGCACGATCCGCGTTTGATAGGTATCGGGGGCGGCTCCCGCCTTGGATGCGAAAACCGTGACGGTGACCTGTAGCTGCTCCAGCGGCTTAATCAGCAGCAGATCGGTTGAGGACGCATACTTGCCCGTGTCATAAATCGCTTTGTCACGCGTAAACGTGGCGGCTGCCAGGTATTCAAGCTGCATGGCAAAATCGGTGCGCAGCGCGGCGCTGTTGACGTTAAAATCGGGCCGGTTGATAACGAAAAGATGGCGGCGCAGGCTGCGACGAATGGCATCAAAATCAACACCGCTGGGCTGAGTCTCTTTAACTGGCATAACGGGAGCTGTCATGGTGAAATCCTTCATGTGGTTTGCTCAATAAAGGGCGCAACCGCGCCCCTGCTGCGTTCAGTTCTGCTGCCAGCGATGGGTGATCATGCCGGGCATCAGTCGGTATCCCACGTCGTACTCCAGCACCGCGACGGGCCATTTATCGCGCAGGTAAATCCGCAGCCCTTCCGGCTCGTCGGTGGGTTCATGGATAACACTGCACATGCCGAGTTCTTCCCACGGCACCGCGCTGAATCCGGCAAAGGTTCCCGCTTCGCAGATGTACGCATACAGATCCGCAAACTGCGCCGCTGTCAGGTCCTGCAACGGCTCCTGCCCTGTCCCACTGGCGGACAGGTTTACATCCTGTGTCGGCTGTGCGACGATTCGGTTATCAAACATGTCGTTACTCCTTCGTGATTGATGTGACCAATAAGAGTTGCCGCTCGAACCGGTCGTTAAGAGAGCAGGCTTTCGCCTGCTTTTTTAATGCGCGATTTCCCCCGCCATCGCCAGCACGGCACCCAGCACCAGATCCGCGTGTTTTTTCCAGGCATAGTCCCGGCACTCGAAATAGCGTCCGCGAATATGCGCGAAAATGTGCGTCACCTTCCCGGAATACATTTCACAACACTTGAACGTCTCGCCTGCGGGTGAGGACTGCCAGTCCAGCGGCGTCAGCACGGTCAGCTGATCCATCCAGCGCGCTTCACTCACCTCCTCCCACGGCCTGAACAGACGTGTACAGAACAGGGCATCTGCCTCGGATTCGGTCATCAATGCCATGTCGGCGTACTGCACCTGCAACTCCTCCAGCGTTTCAAAACTGAACACGGACACGGTGCTCCCGTCATTCAGCGTGATCGCCTCACTGAAAATCGTGCCGGTATCGATGCGCACAAACACCCGCTCCTCAGCCTGTGTGCTCCTGCCCTTAACCCATGTTTTGGAAGATTCTGAAGCGGCGACGTTGATGTTTTGTGTGTGCATGCTGGTGCTCCTGTCAGGTGATTAATTCATGTTTCGGTGAGTTCCTCGCGGCAAAGGGCTGAGAAGCACGGGCAGGCGGCAGTGACCAGGGCGCCTCCGGCGTGCATTTCACCCTGGTGACTGACGAATGACTGTGCTTGGCTTCGCCCGACGCGTGGACCGACCGCAACATGACCACCGCACCTGAAATGAGCAGGCACACACCCGACCGCAAGGCGGGCGTCCCTAGCGGCCACGTCTGTTTGTGGCCAGTGAACGCGCGGGCCCATGCCCGCTGCAGGGGTTGACCTTGTTGTTGCCATCAGACCCCAGCCGCAGGCCCGAAACGCGCCTGTGCGGTTCGGCGAAGCTTACCGGCCTGCCGGTTAGCGCAGTCGGGCTGACGACCCGGCCTGCCGGGGAGCCGAAGGGGGCCATAAGACATGGCAGGTTTGATCATCGGTGTACCAGACCAGGCAACGAGTGAGAGAAGATAGATGGAAAGGAAGGTAAAAAAAGAAGCGAAGCAAGCACGCGATAAGTTTGTACTCACGATAACGGCTATACAGTCACGGGCATTACCGTCAGCAGTCTCTATAGTTAATAAAGATGATCCAACCGACATCCCATACAGAGAGAGCAAGCATGGAGCCTTCCTATTACTGCTACCTGACCCCGACCAGCTCGGGAGGTGCCATGCTTCACATGAAGGGATGCGCAAAACTCGACAATAGAGATTCCCGCATTTTCCTGGGGTCTGTGTACATATCCTACCAGGCGCTCAGCCTGGCAAGACGTTACACTCTTGATGTATCTATGTGCCCGTATTGCATGGTGAAATAGCTGCATCACCCGTCCGATACCGGCCCGAATGTGCTCAGCATGTCCGGCAGTGATACGCGCATTGTGAGCCCTGCCAACTCCGGACCGCAGCTGCAGAAAACGCTCTGAACCGCCTATACGATTCAGACGATTCAGACGATTCAGGATGACGAATTCTGTGCCGGAAAAGGCGGTATGTTGTCCTCCGCGTTTTTTACGGTAGCGTCCCATGACCACCATCCGTCGGCGCCGAACTCCTTGTTATAGATTTCGGTTTTCACCGCACGCCGCGCGCTGTACTCATCCGTGTTCATGCCAAACACTTCCATCGGCACGGACTCTTTGCCATCCACGTCCGTCAGGACAAAATCCGGCAAGGTGTCTTCCTCAGCATCAAAGCGTAGCGGCTTGATAAAGCTTCGCTCCTCTTCACACAGGCGGGCTTCGATAATCGCCTCATAACCTGAGTCCACCGGGATAAAGCGCGGCGTAACGCGCATCAGCGCGATCCCGATGACCTCCGCTTCCCTGATGGGAACATTATGGCCGTTTATCCTCTCAAAGCGCAGCGTGGGAGGCTCCGTTTCAACGATGGCAACCACCTTATGCCCCGCCTCCAGGCATTGAGTTCGGATCCGAAACTGCGCTCACAGGCTCTCAAGGTATTGGGGGACACGTTAAGCGTCGGGAACCCGATCGGACTTGAAAGGCTCAGGCGCCCCGCCTGCAGCGCGGTGTAGCCATCTTTCGCGTCCGCTTTCAGCAGGGCGATGGCCATCAGACGCTTTTTGTTCTCCGTCGCATAGCGTACCCGCTGCTGGTTGGCCTGCTTCTGGGTCCCCTCACCCGCGGCGCTGACGAGCAGCACGTCGGCAAGGGTCAGCCTGCTGACGCGGATGTTCTGCGCCATGCCGCTGATCCGGCTGGCCAGCCACAGCGCATTGCGCGGCCGGTTCTTCACGTACTGCGGCTTCCAGGTGTTGATTTCAGCCTGCTGCCAGATAAAGTGCCCCAGCCCCAGCAGGCTCATGGAGGGTTTGGATTTACCCGTGCGCGGGTGTCTTGCCGGATTCACATCAGATATGGGTTTGTCGGTACCGTTTTGCCGCGAAAGCCCGACCGGCAAAGTGATGCTGAACGTGCCGTCATCATTGACCCTGACGACGCTTGATAAATAGGCACCTGCCGACGTGTCATCGGGCCAGACCGAGTAAAAGCGACAGTCATGCCGGTGCTGGCCGCCACTGTGTTTCCAGCCTGAAAGGCTGTAGCGGTCTGAATCTTTCAGGTAGCGAACTACCAGCCTGCGAAGGGTCAGATCGTCTGGCTTGCCTTTGCAGAGGCAGGTCACTCTGGCTTCCACTTTATTCGCGTACGCATCCCCGAGCTTCTTGCGCCAGTCGCTGTCGTAATCGAGCTGCTCATGAGGCTGAAAAATCCCACCCTGAGGCAACCCGGTTATCTGCGCACTGAACGTTGTTCCTTTGCCCATCTCATCCTCCTTCAATAACGCTCTGATAAGGTTAACCTGTTTTATGTTTTAAGTGGGCCAGACGCAAACGATAATGCTCAGGCAGACCGCATGACTGCCCCACCACCGTCACGTTGCCTGTCGCCATCAGACCGCAGCCGCCAGGCCCGAAACGCAGCCCTTCGCGGTTCGGCGAAGCTTGCCGGTTTACCGGTTAGCGCAGTCGGGCTGACGACCCGGCCTGCCGGGGAGCCGAAGGGGGCCATGCACATCACGCGTCAACACGCGCTCATCGCACAATGCTCACAATAAAACACGCAGAAACCAGGTAAACAGACCTGCCGCATTACCTCAACCTCTTCAAAACCCGTGCAGCCGGTTTAGCTAATCACTGAAAAGAGCGCTTGCTATCCATAGTGGATAGTGACTCAGCAGGTTACAGGACGGCGGACGGAAACGGCTGGTGCGTCAGCACCGGGCACTCCCGGGCCCGCAGGGCCGCCCGCCTTTCCGGCGTACCCACAGGCAATGGCAGGGCCAGACCCGGTCCCGCCACCTTACAGTCCGATGTTCTCATCCAACTCGGCGAGATAGTGCATTTCCGCCATGCCCACCAGCGAGGCAAACGTCACCTCCCCGCCGGTGATTTCCTCCTGTTCACACAGGTGCATCAGGTTGGCAATCAGATCCTGAACGGCGGTAAACGCATCATCGCCCCGGCCATCAAGCCCGACGCGCCGGGCAAAGACCCAGAGCGCCTCAGCGGCAACCGTGGCCCGGTCGGTGTTGCCCCAGATTAGCGCCGGACGTTCGGTGCCTTCCGCCATCGCGGCAATCTGCTCGATGACGTCCATGCGCACCGGCTCGCGGGTATCTGTCAGGGCGGGGTTTGTCTTGTTATCCAGTGGTAAGGTTTGCGAAGCAGACATGTTGATCTTCTCCTGGTTGATCGATGTTTAGTGAGGCCCCCGGCTTCGTCGTGGAAAACAGGGGCGGAGAATGGCAGGGCTTACACCCTGCTTTTTTCTGTGCTTTATTCGGGCTTATAAGCCACCAGGCGCACCACGCTTACCCCCGTTCCCGCAAACATGTCCTTGTGAATACCCGACCAGCTACAGCTCCAGTCCTTGAGCACATCCTTAAACAGTATCCCCGCAGGCAGGATAGCGGCGAGTCGCCCACCAGGTTTCACCAGCTCAGCCGCTGCATTCAGATGCGCCAGGGCGCGGCCTTCGCTGTAGGGCGGATTCATCACCACCACGTCAAAGCGTTCGCGCGTCTCCAGCGCCCACTGCAAAAAATCCCCTTCAATTACGTTAAAGCCTTTTGCCTCCAGCACGCGGCAGTGCAGCGGCGAAATCTCCACGCAGGTGGTCTGCGCCATCGGCATCAGGTCAGCAAGCCCGCCCATGCCTGCGCTTGGCTCCAGGCACTTGTCCCCCTCCTGGATGGCCACCTCATCAAGCAGCAGTGAGGCAAGCACCTCGGGCGTCGGGTAAAACTGGTGCGTTTTCTGATCCGGCAATGCACCGCTGAGCTGAATATCCTGAATCGCCGTGGTCGGGTCGTAGTCGAACTCATACCAGGTGAGCGCATTGATGTTCTTCCTCACGCCGCCCAGGCTCATCAGCACTTTCTCAGCTTCGGCGCGTGCGGCCTTGTCTCCGTCCCGGTAACCTTTAAAGCGGCGGTTATACGGATTTGTCGTAATGGGTTCGCGCGGTTCATCCCAGCGGTTAGGCTGAAAGGGTGTGGTGCGCTCGATCTCCAGCTCGCTCAACTCCGCCAGCACGGAGAACGGCAGCAGGTTGGATTGCAGCGCAAAGCTTTTTGCCTTAGTGCGCGGCTTCTGACGGTGCTCTGCCGGGATCGCCGCCGGATGCAGGAAGGCCAGAATGTCATTGAGGCGCCAGGCCATATCCGGGTGAATTTCAAGGTGTGCCGTGCCCTTCAGGAAGGCTTTAACGCGCAGCGCTCCGCCATCGAGCGTGAGCCACTCCCCGGCGCGTTGGCGGGCGATCTGCAAAATCTTGTCCGTGGTGCGGTAGCTGGTGGGGTCGCGGCCCATGAATTTCGCAATTACCTGGCGCAGGTCATCAATGTAGCCGGTGCGCTGGTAGTTATTGCCGCCCCACTCGTCATAAACGCGCGCCATGATCATGCGCTTGCCGAAGCCTTCCGGGCGGTTGGTGACGTGCTCCCCTGACAGGTTGCGAAAGATGCCATCCACACGCTCAGAGAAAAACTTCTCACGCGAAAACAGCAGCTCGGAGAGCGTGGTGCGCACTGTTGCCTCTTCAAAGTCCGGCGCTTTCATCTCGCGGATCTGCTCGTTCCATTCATTGCGGCGATCGTTAGGCATGTACTCGTACACGTCCGTCAGATTTAGCGCCTCCTGCCAGTACGCCGCATTCAGCGACGCGACAGCGCCCGTGACGTCAAACACCTCCCCCACAGAAAAACCGTAACCGCCCCGGCGTCCGCTCAGGTTGCCGCTGATAAAATGCGCCACCGCTGGCGTGTTCTCATGGCTTGTCACTGCGCCTGCGATTTCCCCGATGATCGCGCGGGTGTGCTGGTAACGCCCCAGCAGGGAATCCACCAGATCGGACTCGACCGGGGCAAAGAACCCTTCCCCCAGCACCTCACCCGCCTGGCTTAAATCGCCCTGGCCTTTAAAAACCGATGATTCTTTAGATTCTGAAGCCGTGAAGTTGATGTTCTGCTGTGACATGTTGTTTCTCCTGTTTGCGTTTAAGTGATGTTTCTCTGAGTTCCTCGCCGTGGGGGCAGAACTGGCGCGCGGGCATCAGGCAGAACGCAGGGGAAAACGACAAAGCCGCAGCCCGCAGGGACCGGGTGCAGACGTTTAGCAAGGCGCCCCTTGCGTGAGGCCGCCCGTGTGGCAGGTTTCTGCACGGCGAAGGAGCTTAAGAGAACGAAACAGGAAGGCAGGTGATGAACAGGGCACAGCCCCGGACGGCAGCTTTATGCCGGTCCGGTCCTCAGCGGCCACGGATTTTGTGGCCAGTGAACGCGCTGGCGGTCAGCCAGCTGCAGGGGTTGATTTGGGCGTTGCCATCAGACCCTAGCCGCATGCCCGAAACGCCCCGCACGGTTCGGCGGAGATTACCGGCTAAGCTGGTTAGCGTAGTAGGGCTGACGACCCGGTATAACGGAGAGCTCGGAGGGGGCCATAGGGCTGGTAAGTGCCAAAAGCGGAAGTTGGTAAGCCTTGGTTCTATTGAGCATTAGTGAGTGCTAATGGATATTTGCCGTAGATGAGGAATGTTGGATCGTTACCAATAGACAAACCTCCACGCCAGGAATTATTTTAAATGTAAGAAATATTAATCCAAAAGAACTTGGTCAATAAATGCGCCGTAAAAATATGAAAGATTATCAAGATTTTATCGCAGTTGCCCGTGAAAAAAGTTTCACAAAAGCGGCCGCTCAGTTAGGTGTCTCTCAGTCGGCACTGAGCTACACGGTAAGGACTCTTGAAGCAGATCTTGGTCTTCGTCTTCTTACCCGTACCACGCGTAGCGTTTCTGTGACTGAAGCTGGCGAGCGGCTACTTTCCCGTATAGGACCCCATTTTGACGAAATTGAAAGTGAGATAGCTGCGCTGAGCGGATTGCGAGAAAAACCAGCCGGTACTGTGCGCATTACTACAATTGAACACGCCGGCGATACAATACTCTGGCCTAAACTAGCTCCTGTGATGCTTGAATATCCCGATATCAATATTGAAATTATCAGCGAGTACGGACTCAAAGATATTGTCGCTGAGCGTTATGATGCCGGAGTTCGGTTAGGCGAACAGGTTGATATGGATATGATTTCCCTGCCTCTTGCCAGAGACTTCCGTTTTGCAGTGGTCGGAGCTCCCTCTTATTTCATGGGGAAGACATTTCCGGGAACGCCTCGTGATTTAAACGACCATAGCTGTATCAGATTACGCCTGCCCACTCATGGCGGATTCTATACCTGGGAGTTTCGCAAGGATGATACGGAAATTAAGGTCCGTATTGATGGACGAGCGACTTTCAGCACAATAAATATGATGAGACAGGCCGCCCTTGATGGACTGGGACTTGCTTATCTGCCGCTAGATACCGTGAAGAATTATCTTGAAAACGGAATGTTAGTCCAGGTGCTGACAGACTGGTGTCCGCCCCGTCCCCCCTATCATCTTTACTACCCCAGCCGTCTACAACATTCTCCGGCATTTGCACTTGTGCTTGAAGCACTCCGCGCCCCATAACCTTTGAGCGCTGTTTGTCCTGGTCCATATGGAACTCAGTTTCTTATAACCCTATTAATAAAACCTCCTTCTAAGCCCATGCGAAATTAAGCATCTAATTTCTGAATACTAAAGAGATTAAGATGACGGCTGAAACTATCTGTGTTCTTTCAGCGGCCAGGGCCGTCATCGTGTAAATGAAGGAGTCTTGCAATGAGTAAAAAAGCAGGCGGGTTAAGCCGCCGAAATTTTATCCTGACGAGTTCAGTGGCTTCAGCAGGATTATTGATGGCGGGTCATGCTTCAGCCCTGCTCTCACCAACACCTCGTACATCTGGCACCACGACACACGTAGATGGCGTCAAAGTCAGCAGTGTCCTGTTCCGGAACAATGAAATAATGATGTCCGGAAACGTATATGTACCCCCGGACTTCAGCGAAAACCGTCAATACGCTGCTATTGTCGTTGTCCACCCTGGTGGTGGCGTTAAGGAACAGACTGCGGGACTTTATGCCCTCAAACTGGCTAAAGACGGATTTGTCACCCTGGCGTTTGATGCCTCTCATCAGGGGGCAAGTGGCGGATTACCACGCTTTATTGATGATCCCATGAAGCGAGTCGTCGATTTCTATAGCGCAGTCGATTACCTGACCACTCTTCCTTATGTCGATAATAATCGTATCGGCGCATTAGGCGTTTGTGCAGGCAGTGGTATCACGGTTAAAGCGTCGATGACGGAACGCCGAATCAAAGCGCTGGCAACAGTCAGTGCTGTGGATGTCGGAGCCGCAACCCGTAAGGGTTGGGAGGGAACAACATCAGAATCTGAACTCATTCCAACTCTGGATGCTGTTGCTAAACAGCGCACAGTCGAAGCAGCAGGCGGCGCACCGGTTTATGTCAACTATGTGCCTAAATTGGGTGATGCCAGTGCTCCAAAAGATCTTCAGGAAGCTGCGGACTACTATCTGACCGAACGCGGAAAATATCCGACTTCTACCAATCAAATGCTGATGACAAGTATCAGTACGCTGGCGTCTTTCACCGGATTTGAAGGGGCGGATGTCTTTTTAACACAACCACTTCTGATTGTAGCCGGTAGTAAAGCAGGATCGCTCTGGCACAGCCAGGAATTACACAAAACTGCTGCTTCTGTTCAAAAAACGCTGCATATCATTCCGGGTGCCACACATATGGACCTCTATGATGGTCAGGGTGCAACGGTTGCAGCGAGTAAGCTGGCTCCTTTCTTCAAGAAAAATCTCGCATAGGTATGACTTTCCATGAAACAAACCCCACTACTTGAAAGATTTCCACTTGGAAAAGGTATGACGCTGCGCAACCGTATTGTGATGGCCCCGATGACGACATGGGCGGGTAATGATGACGGCACGGTGTCACATGAGGAAGAAGCATATTATCGTCGACGCGTTCAGGACATCGGTCTGGTCATTACTGGCTGTACACATGTTCAGGAAAACGGCATTGGGTTTACGGGAGAGTTTGCTGCGTATGACGACAAATTTATTCCCGGTTTAAAGCGTCTTGCTATCGCTGCAAAAAGCGGTGGAGCACCGGCAATCTTACAAATATTCCATGCAGGTGTGAAAACCAGCCCTGAACTGGTTTCGGATATTGTAGCTGCAAGCGCTATTACCGGAGGCGCCGGTCCTTTCGCACCGTCCGTTACCCCTCGTGAACTGACATGCACTGAAGTCGAAACTGTTATTCAGGATTTCGGGGAAGCAACTCGCCGTGCGATTGAAGCAGGATTTGATGGTGTTGAGTTACATGGTGCTCATGGCTTTTTACTTCAGAACTTTTTCTCACCACATTCCAACCGTAGAGAAGATCAATGGGGTGGCTCTCTTAAAAACCGTATGCGTTTCCCTCTCAGCGTCATTGAGAGTGTGCGTAAAACGATTGCTGAGCGTGCAACCATTCCCTTCCTGATGGGATACCGGATTTCACTTGATGAGCATTACGAAGATGGGTTGCGCATTGATGAGTCGCTTCAGTTGGTTGATCGGCTGGTCGATGAGGGTATTGATTATCTTCATGTATCACTCGGTGATGCACTTGAAGCCAGACCCGTTGATGCACCGAATGGCCCCAGAGTCATCGAAATCGTGCGCGACCACCTTGCTGGACGTATACCTCTGATTGTTGCCGGGCAGTTGCGAACACCAGAGCAAGCCGAGGATGCTGTTAAAGCAGGGGTATCTTTGACGGCAGTAGGTCAGGGTATGGTTATGAACCCAGACTGGGTTAAATTCGTAGATGGCAAAGCTGAAGGAAAAATTGCTCTCAATATTGCTGCATCAGACGTAGAGCAGCTTGCTATACCCCAGAAACTGTGGCGTGTCATTGAGGATACAACTGGTTGGTTCAACATTCGTTAAATACGGCCTAACCGTAGTATGACAATTAGAATCAACTTGCCATTGATTCATTTCAGAACCTGGAAAGTTCTTACATGGCCGGATTTCGGGATTAACTGGGTTACGGCCATGTAAATTTTATCTTATTCCTTTAAGTCCTCTTCAAACTAAAGGGACATTATATCAGGCATAACTTCCGCTTCACGCTCAGAGCTGCCTGTCATGTCTGCTTAAGAAACGGCCTTAACGTAGGATATTTTCCGTTTTCCAAGCGGACTCCTTACTGGCCTCTCTGTCTCCGGACATGTGATGAATCTTTGACATGAAGTTCCCTCTTTTCTGACTAATTTTGTTTATGAGCCTTGCTGTGTGAGTGCCGGCCACAGGGAACGGAGCTGTTACTCCAAAACGCTAATGTCGTACGCAACAACTCACAGATGTCGTCTCTGAACTAGCCTTAAATCTCCACAGGCTCAGCTCAGGATGCAGACTTTATGTTGAATCGCCACGAATAATCTAGACACTTCCGAGCCGTTGATAATACTGGTTTTCATATTCTGCCGGTGACATCTGATCGCTAGAACTATGCCGACGCTTACTGTTATAAAACATTTCGATGTAATCAAAAATATCGCTGCGGGCGTCTTCCCGCGTTCCGTAGATCTTTTTCTTTATCCGTTCACGTTTCAGCAACTCGAAAAAGCTTTCTGCAACCGCATTATCGTGGCAGTTACCGCGACGGCTCATACTGACCTCCAGGCCGTGTGATTTCAGGAACGACTGCCACTCATGGCTTGTGTACTGACTGCCCTGATCCGAGTGAACCAGCACCTGTTTTTGGGGATTACGCCGCCATACAGCCATCAGCAATGCGTTCAGGACAATGTCCTTTGTCATCCGGGATTGCATTGACCAGCCGATAATTTTGCGTGAGAACAGATCAACAACTACGGCAAGATACAGCCAGCCTTCGTGGGTCCTGATGTAGGTTATGTCCGTTACCCAACGCTCATCCGGAGCATCCGGATTGAACTGTCGCTGGAGCCTGTTGGGCGACACTATACTGGCCTCGCCTTTACGTGCCCGCGGGCTCCGGTACCCGACCTGAGCCTTTATCCCGGCACGTTTCATCAGTCGCCAGACTCTGTTGACTCCGCACTGTTGCCCGCTATCCCGCAGATCCAGATGGATCTTGCGATAACCATAGACGCATCCCGATTCCAGCCAGAACTGTTTAATCTGCCCTGTCAGTCTCAGGTCTACCTGATGGCGTTGTGAATGCGGCTGCTGAAGCCAGGCGTAAAAGCCACTGGGATGAACATCCAGCACCCGACAGAGCAGGCGAACAGGCCAACAACGGCTGTTGTCACGGATAAAGGCGTACCTCAGTCGGACAGCTTTGCGAAGTACGCCGCGGCTTTTTTTAATATGTCCCGTTCGTCGGTAACCCGCTTCAGCTCTTTCTGGAGACGGCGGATCTCGGCCTGAGCATCTGACTGTTCTTTATTAGTGGAAGAATCCGGACCGTACTTCTTTATCCAGGCGTAAAGGCTGTGGGTGGTGATATCGAGACGTGTTGCAACGCTGGAAACAGAATGACCACGATCAACAACCTGTTTGACTGCTTCAATTTTAAACTCTTCGGGATAACGCTTACCGCTCATGGGCACCTCTCTTTAAGCCATCTTAAATGACTCTGAGGTGTCTGTTAAACCTGTGGCGATTCATGTTGGTGACTATGACAGATAAAGATCTATACCGGCTCGGCATCATTCAGCGCGTTCACGACCACACTCTGCTGCAGCGTGAAGCTGCCCGCCTTCTTGAACTTACCGTTCGTCAGGTGCAACGTGTTTTACAGCGTTACCGTGAACACGGCGCGGCGTCGGTTGTTTCTGCCCGCCGCGGTCGTCCCGGCAATAACCGCATTCCCGAAGATTTACGCTGCGCTGCTTTGCAACTGATCCGGCAACACTATGCGGATTTTGGTCCGACGCTGGCCACAGAGAAGCTTCTTGAACGACACGGCATTCCGGTTTCCGTTGAGACAGTCCGTAACTGGATGATCTCTGACGGACTCTGGCGGCCGCATTCACGGCGTCAGGTTCACATCTATCAGCCCCGACACCGGCGCGACTGCCTCGGCGAACTTATTCAGCTGGACGGCTCACATCATGCCTGGTTTGAGGGTCGCGCGCCGAAGTGCTGCCTGCTCGTGTACATTGACGATGCCATGGGCCGCCTGATGCACCTTCGCTTCTGTGACTCTGAGTCTGCGTTTGATTATATGACGGCTACGCGTGAATACATTGATTTACATGGAAAACCTGTCGCATTCTACAGCGATAAGCACGCAGTATTTCGGGTCAACGGCACGGACGCGCGCCGCAGCGGAACCACGCAGTTTGGACGTGCGCTGCGCGATCTGAGCATTGAACTTATCTGTGCCAACAGCAGCCAGGCCAAGGGACGCGTTGAGCGCGCCAACCAGACGTTGCAGGATCGGCTGGTCAAGGAGATGCGGCTGCATAACATCAGCTCCATTAGCGAGGCTAATCGCTGGGTTGCAGGTTTTATCGATGACTTTAACCGGCGTTTTTCGCGACCGCCGAAGTATCCGAAGGATTTGCACCGTCCGGCGGATTTAGCGCCGGAAGAACTCGATGATATCTTTGCCTGGCAGGACCTGCGCAAGCTCTCAAAAGCGCTGACATTTCAGTATGATAAAATGATATATCTCATTGATCCGACAGATGAGAACAGCCGAATCGCCGGTGAAAGAGTCACAGTTTACGAGTACCCGGACGGCAGGATCGCCTTCCGGTATGGGCACAGGCTGCTGCGCTATCAGGTCTTTGATCGTCTTGCCTGTGTGGATCAGGGAGCGATCGTTGATAACAAGCGACTGGGCGCGGTTCTGAGGCTGGCACTGGAAAAGCAGGACGAACAGGAAGCCGAAGGTCAGCGTACACGAAGTAAAAAAATGCCGCGCAGGCGGGCTCAGGAGCGTGCGCTTGAGGAGTTGCGGGCAATCAACCCCGTGCTGGTCAGCCCCGAAGACTTTGTTCCGAGCCTGAAGCGCTGACGTCTTTCCCCTGCCCGCCTAACCGCAGGCAGCGATAAGAGGTGAATGCATGAATGAATTTAAACCACCTGTCCTGCTGCGTGACCAGATGCGCGCCGACCTCATCGAAGCGTTTCTGGCACGGGATATCTCGCTGGCCGACGCCGCCGAATCGATGGAGCTGAGCCGCCGGCAATGCCGTCGCCTCGTTAAGCGGTATCGCGAAGCTGGCCCGGAAGGACTGATTAACAGGCGTCGTGGTAAACCCAGTAACTATCAGCTGAAAGACGACCTGAAAGCTCAGGTGATAAAGCTTATCCGCACCCGCTGCCGCGGCATGAGCCCGACTGGCGCATGGCGATTACTCAATGCCGGTTTTGGCCTGAGCATCTCAAAGGAAACCGTCAGAAAGTTGATGATTGCCGAAAATACGTGGGTAGCTCATCCCAGAAACACGCCCGGATAATCAGACTCTGTTCATATAAAAGATGACACTTTAACTTAGCCATGAAGGCGACATCTTAATAATGGATAGACATGGCATATAATGGCCAAGTTCTGATGTCCGCCTCGGAGAGGCGGATATTTTGTTGGACTGATTATTTTGTGACCCATTGTTAGGCCGGAAATTCTGTAGAGGCGCTTATGGCATTATTTTGGTAACTCTCCGGCCCTGAATAGCTGCACACTCTGGCCTGAGATAGGGCGCAGATTTGCCGTGACAGACCAGAAGTGGCACGGCTCCGGCGATACCTGCAAAGACCGATTGGGGTGCACTATGCCTGATGATTCAGTACGAAAACCGTTCCCGCTGAATATCCCCTTCTGCCTTCAGGCTCGGTGCTTGACCGTTGGTATACCGAACCACGTGACAGGGGCGTAAGATCTGGAATATCGCAATTTCGTGAGCTGGCGGCATCCATGTCGCTGGACGTTTCAACGTTCTGCCTTTCATTTACATGTATCAACGCAGGTGACTCGATCTTGAAAATTGTCCTGACAGTATTGGCGGGTATTTTACTTACAGCGCTGTTTGCCGGTGCGGCTTTATTTTACCTTATGAGCTACAAGGACAGTACATATGTTTCAAGCGCTCCCTACTCACCTGCCGGAAGGAGCAACCCTTCGGCAGCGGTTATCTATTATTCCCGATCAGGGCATTCTGAAGCGGTTGCCCGCGAAGTGGCGCGCAGACTTAATGCTCCGATTGCACGCATTAACGCCTCTTATCCCCTTAGTTTATCAGGGCAGAAAAAGGCCATTACGGATGCCGAAGCCGGCGATCTGCCTCACATTACTGTTGAACCGATCGATCTTCGGCCAGCCCGGCGTATTTACCTAGTTTCCCCAACCTGGATGTTTCGTCCGGCCACGCCACTCTGGGCATGGGTCGCTCAAAATGACTTGTCTGGCCGGGAGATTGTACTGATTACGACGGGAAACAGTCGTTACCGGCAAACTGAAACGGATGAGTTTGCACGCGTTGTAACGCAGCAAGGTGGCCAGTTCATTACCCATATTTTTCTGCGCAGAGGACGTATCTTCTGGCAAAAAAGCCGTGAAGAACTTCTGAACGATACACGACTGAAGATGGACCTCCTCCTTCGGGAAAAGAAGGCCCCCTGAAAAATCAGGCCATCGTGTATGCCGGTCAGCGGAAACAGAAGCGTGCCCGGTGCGCCTCCCTCAGAGTTCGCGCAGGACCTGGTCGCTGGAATCAATATATCGCTCACGCTGCAACGTACCGAAGCGGCCATAAGGATAATCGTCAGGCACCGGGGCACTTACCGTATCCAGTTCCTGGGTAAGCGCCTCTTCAAGTATGAGATCAGCTGCTTTTATATTTTCGCTGAACTGATCAAGCGTCCTGACTCCAATGATACTGGAGGCAACTGAAGGCCGATTCGTTACCCAGCTCAGGGCCACCTGCGATGGGGTGAACCCGGTATCGTCTGCAATTCGCTGAACAACCTTCAGGGTTGACCAGTTACGTTCAGCGGAAAAAATATCATTCCCTATATGCCGGAACATTGCATTATCTGAACCCAGGCGGGTCTCCGCTCCCGGACGGGTTCCCCGGGTATATTTTCCGCTGAAAAAGCCATGCGCAAGCGGGGACCACGGAAGCAGACTGATTTGATTATGCAGCGATGCCGGAATTATTTCGTATTCAGATTCGCGGCAGGCGAGACTGTATTGCTGCTGAAGCGTCACCGGTAGTGACGTGCCCAGCATCCGGGCGGTAGACAGCATAAGCTGCAGCTGCCAGCCCGTAAAATTAGACAGACCAATGTGGTGGATTTTTCCGGCCCGGACGGCATCAGCCAGAAACATCAGCGTTTGCTCAGGTGGCGTGAGGGGATCCCATCCATGCAACTGATAAAGATCGATGGCATCAACTCCCAGCGTTTTTAACGATGCGTTGAGAGAGTGCGTCAGGTGCCGCCTTGATAACCCCGCATCATTCATGTCAGGGCCGGTACCGAAGCGCGCTTTGGTCGCCACGATGACACGATCGGTCACGGAGGCGGAACGGCTGGATCGCCACCGTCCAATCACTGCTTCAGAGGCACCGCCTCCATACACATCGGCAGTGTCTATAATGTTGCCACCTGCGTCACAAAAAGCATCCAGAATGGCAAAGGCCTCTTTTTCAGGCGTTTCGGTACCAAATCCCATGGTTCCCAGCGTCAGAGTAGACACGGACAGTCCTGAATTTCCAAGTAAGCGATATTTCATAGGAAGATATTCTCCTGATATGTCTTTAAGAAGCTTTAGATACCTCTCCGTAAGCACCTGTCTCTTATACACAAATCCCTGGCATACCTGCCGGGGATTTTTTTGAACTTTCCCGGCCTCTGACGATCTTCCTTGCTATTACTTTTCGGGTTTTAGTATGGTGCTTTCCGATTGCTATTCATGGGCTGACGGCGTTTTCGGCCGTGCCGAACTGGGCGATATCCGCCGCACCCGCCGTCTCGTCACCCTGGCCACTTCGCTGGCTCAACATGCCGGACTTTCTATCGTGAAATCTTCCCATTCTGCAGCCGAAGTTGAGGGCGCTTACCGCCTGATGCGGAACCCCGAAGTCCTGCCCGAGGCCATTGCGCAAGCCGGATTCACTGCGACGGCTAAGGCCGCTCAGGCCTGCCCGCTGCTTCTCGCGCTGGAGGACACCACCACCATTACCTTCACCCATTCCACCGCGCGCGAGGAGCTCGGCAACACCTCGACCAGCCCGCATTCCCGCGGCCTGCTGGCCCATTCGGTGCTGCTTTTTGCGCCCGATACCGCCCGCATCATCGGCCTGATTGACCAGCAGCGCTGGAGCCGGGACGCTTCCGGTTATGGAAAAAAACATCAGCGCAGGCAGCGGCCGTATGAAGAAAAAGAGAGCTTCAAATGGCAGCAGGCCTCGCAGCTGATGGCGCAGCGTCTCGGGGACGTTCAGTCCCGCGTTATCTCGGTCTGCGACCGGGAAGCCGACATCGGGCAGTACCTGGATTATAAAATCAGCCACGGACAGCGCTTTGTGGTCCGGGCGGCACAAAATCGCCGTATTGAAGGCAGCACCGACCGGCTGTTCGAACTCCCCGAAACGCTGACGCAGGCGGGAAGCCACGTGCTTAACGTGGTTCAGAAAGGCGGTCGCGCCGCGCGGGAGGTGCAGATGTTCGTCAGCTACAGTCCGGTGCAGATTAAGCACTCCGACGGGTCAGGCAGGCTGCTGCCGGTGACCTATATCTGCTGTCGCGAAGAGGCGGAAAACGGTGCGTGCTGGCACCTTCTGACGTCAGAGAAGGTGGAAAATACGGCGCAGGCACGTCAGATAATCAGCTATTACGAGCGTCGCTGGCTGATAGAGGAATATCACAAGGCATGGAAAAGCGGCGGCACGCGGGTGGAAGAATCGCGTATGCAGACGCGTGATAACCTGGAGCGAATGGTGGTGGTGCTGGCGTTCATCGCGGTATGAGTGATGGCGCTACGTCAGGGCGGCCTTACTGAGAAAACGCTGAATGCGTCGTGTGAACTGGTTCTGAGCCCGGTGGAATGGAAGCTACTGTGGGTAAAACAGGAGGGCAAAGCGCTGCCGGACAGGCCGCCGAATCTGAAATGGGCCTACCTTGCGCTGGCGAAAATGGGACGATGGCACGACAGCAAACGTACGGGGCGCGCGGGCTGGGTGGTAATGTGGGATGGCTGGTTCAGACTACAGAATATCGTTGAAGGCTACCAACTGGCGAAGTCTCTTGATCAGGAGATCTGATCAAGAGACAGCCGTAAGCACGGGGAGGAATAAAAATGTCTTCCTTCCAGTATGTCCTGAAAGAAACTGCTTTTTTTGCCTTAACCCCCGGGATTGTTGCCCATAACGATTGAGTTGAAACAATTGCGTTACCCGGCGGAGTCATTCAGAAGACGGTCACCTGCGTGACCGGAAAGTGAGGTAATCAGTGCTGGGCCGTAACCGGAACGGCAGGAGTGGATAGTTCAGGGGGAGAGCAGCCAGGGCTGTATCCCTGATACTGCTAAGCAGTTCGTACAGGGTATTTCAGTCGCCGGCTGAACAGTCTTTCTCAGGCAGCGTCAGGATAACTTTAATAAACGGCGAAGTTCACGGGCTGACGTATTGGCTCTGAAACCCGCGCCGCCGGCTTCAAAACCACGGGACGTGGAGAAATCTCCGGTGATCACTGGATCGCAGCCGGCATCGGTGACCAGACGGGCGGCCACCTCAAGCGCACCCTTGTCATTGCTGGCAAGGGGGACGCCAAGCCGGATTCGGCCTCCCGAACCCGACGATTCAATAGCGGACGCGTCGGTCGAGTTGAATACCCTTACCAGACGGCTGCCAGGAAGGAGTTTCATTGATGTCACGCCAACGCCATTTTGCTTTGTCTCCCGGGTCAGAGGCGTATCTGCCCATTCTGAAGGGTTACAGGCATCCAGAACGACTTTTCCATTTATCGCACCTGCCAGCTGTTTCCCCAGCTCGGGCAGTGCGTCATAGGGGACGGCAAACAGAATCACCTGCCCGAACGTTGCCGCCTCAAGGGGCGTTTCAGCCAGAGCATTCTCGCCAAGCGGCCGGACGACAGCTTTCATATCGTCAATATTGCGGGATGAAAACATCACCTGATGTCCGGCGCTAACCCAGCGGCGGGCAACCGTTCCGCCAAGCCATCCAGCACCGACCACGCCAATTTTTAGCTTTCCTGTCCCGCCGCTGCCGTCAGCAGCAAATACAGGCCCGGGTAACGAAAGTCCTGACACCGCGGCCACACCGATGATGCCCAACTGGCTGAGCAGTACACGTCTTGATACAGGCATAACGCCTCCTTAAGGGTTACAGGGATTGTCTTGATGAGATCTCAAACTGTTTATGACGTCGTCCCAGCCAGAGGGTCAGCCCAAGCCACAGTACGGATACCGGTATCGCTATGAAGGCCAGCGCGGCAAAATTACTGCCTGCAAGCGAAGCGCCACCATAGCTCCAGCTGCCAATCTGGTCGCCGAACCGATAAATAACCGTATCAATGAAATTCTTCGACTTATAACGATCCTCAGCCGTGACGGCGGTAAATAAAATCTCCCTGCCAGGCCTTGCAAACGCGAAGTTGGTCACGCGACGAACAACCTGGAACAAAATGAAGAGCATCAGCGATGGTGCCGCCAGCAGCAGGGTAAAACCGGTAAGCGTTACGGCAGGTAATATGGCCAGCGTCACGGTCACGCCAAGCCAGCGAATTACCCCGGAAGTAAGGAAAACCTGGGCCAGCAGAGTAAATACGTTCACCCATAAGTCCACGCCGGCAAAAAAGGCGGTGCGGGCTTCGCGATCTGTAAAGCTTCTCGCCGCGATGGCGGCCTGTTCCATATACAGAAAAGTAGAGGTCACGCTATAAAGCACCATGAACAGGGCAATCCCTGCTAAATAAGGCGATTTGAAGGTATGCGTAATGCCGGCGAATATTGTTCCTCCTACCGGGCTTGCTCCGGCATCCTGACCGCGCGTATCGGCGGTGATACCTGCAGCTGCCTGACGCGCTGACCGCACGCCAGCTTCAAGCATCACCACTGCCATAAGCATCAGGCCGGCGGGTCCTGCGTGATCGACAGCCAGCAGGGTGAGCACCGAACCGGCCATTCCCCCGACGGTCGCCCCTGCCGCGAGAAAACCAAACAGCCTCCGCCCTCTGTCTGCCGAAAATACGTCAACCACGAAAGACCAGAAAACGCTCACTACAAATAGATTGAAGACGGATACCCAGATAAAAAAAGCAATGCCGGTAATGGCTCGTATACCGGAAAAAAAAGGGAGCTGGAGAAGGGAAAATACGAGCAGGTGGCCTGCAAAAAAACGGTAGCTGATGCTGATAAATATGATTCGCGTCCAGCGCTTAACAGCCCATGAGAACAGCGGACTGACTATCAGCATTGCGAGTAACGTCCCACTGAACAACCACGGTAAGTTGCTAATGCCGGCATCCAGACCTAGTGTGTCGCGTACAGGACGTAAAAGATAATAGGCAATGAAAATGCAGATAACATATGAGAGAGACCAGAGAAAAATAGACGTTTCCGACTTGTTTACTCCAGATAAAGCCAGAAGCTTATCGTATGTTTTCACTCAAAACCTCAGGGTCAGTTTATATGTTTTTATCAGGCTGGATTATCTTTTTCGTTCAGGCTTTCACTTTCTTCTAGAGTTAAACATGGCGTTATATTTTCAATAGAAAAATTGAGATTGGTTTTTTTTCCGCCCTGCAGACTAATTTACCGAGCGAGAAATTATTTAAAAACTTAATATCCATTAACAGGCTGGCGACCTCGGAGACATAGTCTAAAATTGTTACAATTGACAATCTTCGTCAACCCTAAATATTGCTAAACAGAAAAAGTCGTCGTTATAGATAAGAAAATTGTCGTTTTAAGCAGGAATTGAAAAGATTTGTAATGCAGGATGTTAGTGGTAAATGCAGCTTCATAAAATAAAGGAAATACTATGTCAGAGAAAAATGTATGGCTGGTTACTGGTGCGGGGCGCGGGCTCGGCACGGACATTACCCGCGCAGCCCTCAACGCGGGTCATCAGGTTATTGCCACAGGCCGCAATGCTGCACGCGTAACGGAAGCTGTCGGCGAGCATGCTAATCTTTTCGTAGTGGAACTGGATATAACCGATCCTGCCAGCATTAAAAAAGCGGTTGAGGCTTCTGTTCAGAAATTCGGTTCAATTGATGTACTTGTTAACAATGCGGGTAATTTCTTTGCGGGCTATTTTGAAGAGCTGAGTGCAGACGACATTCGTCAGCAGCTGGAAACCTTACTGATTGGCCCTATGAACGTGACGCGCGAGATCCTGCCTGTAATGCGTAAACAACGCGCGGGTAAAATCATCACCCTTTCTTCTTCAGCGGGTTTCATCGGTCAGGTCTTTTGTTCTGCGTACGCGGCCGCCAAATTTGGTACTGAAGGATGGATGGAGTCACTCGCGCCTGAGGTGGCACCTTTTGGGATCCAGACAATGATTGTTGAGCCCGGCTTTTTCCGCACGGAACTGCTGACAGAAGCCTCAACCCGGTATTCCAGTCATTCCATTGAGGACTATGCTGAATCATCCCAGGAAATAGTCAAAGCCTGGAAGGGTATGGATGGTAAGCAAGGCGGTGATCCGGTTAAGCTGGCAGAGGCCATTGTGTCTCTGGAAGGACTTGACGAATTACCCGCCCGTTTTGTGGCTGGAGCGGATGCCGTCGAAGGATTTGAGCAGAAGCTTAAGACGGTACAGTCTCAGATAGACGCTCATCGCAGCCTGTCGGTTTCACTGAATCTCGACTAATCCATACTGACGTTCAGCAGACTGAAAAAAGTTGCGCCATTCCCGGCGCAACTAATGCCTCTCAAGCAAAAAAACTACATACGGGACGGTTTTGAACCGGAAGCCCGGATAATTTCTGTTTATTTCCCTGCATTTAAGAGAGGAGAGTGATTACCCTCCTCGTCTGGTTCGTTACGCGATTTTAGCTTTAAAGAAAGGAGCAAGGCTCGTCATGGCCGTATCAACGCCTTTTCCATCGTAAAGATCCATATGTGTGGCCCCTTCAACGATAATCAGCTTTTTATCAGCAGACGCGGCTTTGTCGTATAGCTCGGTGCTGTGCCAGAGTGAGCCCGCTTTACTGCCGGCAATAATGACCAGCGGTTGCGTAAGCATCGTGTCAGCCATATCAAATCCGGTGAAGGAAGCCATGTAACTCAGACTGGTCATCAGTAGCTTATTGGGAGCATTTGGATGCTGACCACGCGGAGTCAGGTAATAATCAGCGGCTTCCTGGAGATCTTTAGGCGCGCTGGTATCCCCCACAGCAGGGACGTAGGGAACCGTAATTTTTGGTGCGCCCGCCGATTCCGCTGTGCGCTGTTTCGCCACACTATTCAGCATAGCCAGCTCGTCAGAGACCGGACCTTTTCCTTCCCAGCCTTTACGGGTAGCAGCCCCGACATCGACAGCACTGACGGTGCCCACTGCTCTGATACGACGGTCTGATGAAGACGCTTTAACAGCAGCACCGCTACCCGCACAGATCCCCAGAGCCCCGATACGTTCGTTGTTGACGTAAGCAAGGGTGGTAAGGTAGTCGACCGCACTGTAAATATCGCCAACACGGCGCATGGGATCGTCAAGGAACCGGGGCTCTCCGCCGCTGGCTCCCTGATGAGAAGCATCAAAGGCGAGGGTGACGAAACCTTCGCCTGCCAGGCGTTCAGCGTACACGCCCGCGGTCTGTTCTTTTACTCCGCCACCCGGATGAATGACGACAATTGATGGATACTTACGTGTCGCATCAAAGCCCTCAGGGAAATAAAGGTTGCCGGCCATCCGGATATTATTGTTCATAAAGGTCACGCCCTGCATACTGACGTTGCTACCTTTAATTTTCTGGCGAGGACTCTCAGCGGCAGTGGCCAGACCCGGCAAAATCATTGCTGCGGCAAGGGCAGCTCCGCCGACGATCAGTATGCCTCTTCGGCTGGCATTAAAGCCTGATGATAACTCAGTTAAATTTTTCATAAGAATTCTCTTGAGAGGTTATAAAAAAAAGGTGCTGAATATCGCTATTCATGTTTCATTCACGAAGGCCTCCGGTAATATGAAGATCACCACAATGAAACGGACATTCTAAATATTGACAATAAATTACATTTAATTGACTATAATGACGTTGGGTAGCGCAATTCACCATTGCTGGTCATATATCCGGCGCTGAAAAGCACTGTATATTGCCTCTTATTTCCATGTATTGCCGGAATTGATTTTTCTATTGCCTTAAACGCGTTTTTCTCAGCGTCAATGCCGGAATCATCCTGCAGAACTGAATGCTATAAAGCCTCATAATTAACCTGCTATTTATATCGTTATTTTTTCACATACCCAATCCCGGCTAGCTCTTTATAAAAGCTTGCTTAAGGCAATAAAAACGGTAAAAAAGGCAAGAATTATCAAATTCCCTGTGTGATAGTCTGCAGCTCACCTGTCCGGATATTCATTAAATATTGCGGATTTGAACTACTTCGATAGAGAGGCTCAGATGGCTGGAATTAGCATGTGGAAACTACTGATTATTGCCGGGATAGTCGTGATGGTATTCGGAACCAAAAGACTGAGCAGCCTCGGTTCGGATTTAGGCGGTGCCATCAGAGATTTTAAAAAGTCCTTTTCACCGGAGGAAAGTGTCATGGAGGTGATTAATGAGCAAAATGCATATCCTGTAGCACTTGATGCAGCTCAGAAACCTCAGGCAGATAAGGATAATTTATCCCGCCGCGACTGATCCTCTTTTGTCAGTACCTGGGTTCGATTCAGACTTTTAATAATGTTACCCACAGACAGCGGTTTGCAGGATTTATTGAGTTTTATCTGAACGCACCACGTCTGAGCTGAATAATACTTATTTAAAAACATCCCCCCGCGATAATTCATTTTTCAGGAAGGGTTATGTCTGCAGGTATCATTATCTGTGCGGCCGGTATGGGTCTGCGTTTCATCAGCGCTGGAGGTGACGGCCTGAAACTGAACGCAAAACTGCCGGATGGAATGTCCGTTTTCGAACAGTCATTAGATCATGCCCGCGCCAGCGGCTTACCCGTTCTGGTTATTACACATCCGCAGCATGAGTCTGTGATTGAGATATGTTCCGCCGCTAACGTTCCTTACGTTACGCTCTCCAGCCCTTCACTTGGCGACAGCATAGCCTGTGGCGTCCGCAGCCGTCCTGACTGGCTGGGGTGGATCATCCATCTTGCGGATATGCCTTTCATCGGCGCCGAGACGTTCCGGCAGATTGAAAACGCGCTGAGGCATTGCCCCAGCGTGCGTCCGTTTTTCAGGGAAATCCCGGGGCATCCGGTCGGTTTCAGCAAGATATGCCAGCCCGAACTTTTAAGCCTTCAGGGAGAAAACGGGGCGCGAAAAGTTTTAACCCGCTTTGCTCCTTTGCAATTGAATGTCACCACACCCGATGTGCTGAGCGACATTGACTTACCTGACCACCTTATTACAGGGCAATTATGATGCAGAGTCTGGATACGCACGTTATTGAACAGTCCGTTGAATGGCTGAATACCGGGCCAGTGTGGCTTTGCACCGTACTCAGCACTTACGGTTCGTCACCACGATCTCCCGGAGCGATGATGGTGGCCAATACCGAGGGTCACTACAGTGGTTCCCTGTCCGGAGGCTGTGTGGAAGAGGATTTTCTGCGCCGTATTGCGGAAGGCTGTTACCGTGAAAGCAGTCAGATAGTCAGATACGGCGACGGGGGGCTGACTCCCGATCGCGCTCTGCCCTGTGGAGGAGTGCTCGATATTCTGATCGAGTACCTCATGCCCGACGCGGAACAGCTGAATTATCTGAGGCTGATCGGAGAGGCTCTGAAAACGGGGCGGTCGCTTTACAAGGAAATTATTCTGCCCGGCCGCTGTTCCCGTCTGCTGCCTTCCCCGTACCGGAGCAGCACGCAGGTGACGGTGTCAGAAGAACGGATCCAGATGACCATTGCCGCGCCGCCCAGACTCCTGATTGCCGGGCTCTCAGCGGTGGCAATTTACTGCGCGAACTTTGCGGTCTCGCTGGGATTTGAAACGATTGTCTGCGAAAACAGGCCGGATGTTCTGGATAATTTTATGCATGACCTGCCCGACGGCACCGTTCTAATCAGAAAGTTTCCGGCCAACGTCATTGAAGTGGACGGTTGTCATGCAAATACGGCCATCGTGGCCTTAACCCACGATCCCCGTATGGACGACCTTACCTTAATGGAGGCGGTCAATACGGAAGCTTTTTACATCGGTGCGATGGGGTCTGAGCGAAATAGCCTCAAACGGCTGGATCGCCTGAAAGCAGTGGGGGGGCTGACCCCCGAGGAAATAAGCAGGATACATGCGCCCGTGGGGGTGATGATTGGCAGTAAAACGCCTTCAGAGATAGCGCTCGCCGTTATGGCCGATATTGTCCGGGTTAAGAACAGCTAAAAAAGAGCGCCGAGCGCTCTTCATCTTTAGCGGATCAGATCAGTTTATCCAGCGTGACGGGCAAATCGCGTACTCGCTTACCGGTTGCATGAAACACGGCATTACTGATAGCCGCGGCAACGCCAACAATTCCCAGCTCTCCGACGGCTTTACCGCCAAGCGCACTGGCCTGAAGATCCGGTATACCCACGCTGATGGCCTTAATGTCCGGCACGTCCGCATTCACCGAGACCACATAATCCGCGAAGCTGGCATTGGTAACGCGTCCATCCCGGGGATCAAGCATGCCTTCTTCCAGCAGGGCCTGGCCCAGCCCCATAACCATGCCACCAATCCACTGACTTTCAGCAAGGCGGGGATTATAGACGCGCCCGCTGTCAAAGGCGCCCACCATCCTTTTGACTCTTACCGTGCCGAAATCTTCATCAACGGCAACTTCCACAAACTGCGCGCTCCAGCTGTGTGAAGAGGTTTCAAAAGCATCCGGCATCTGGATCTGAGTAAACGTATGCGCAGCATCGTAGCGATCCTGTTCAGACGCGCCCGGCTTGTAGGTGTTCTCCTTCGCGTCAACAAAATCTCTGTCTGCTAACTCAAGCAGCCTTGCAAAAGTAATGCCGTTACCAGGCCGCCTCTGCAGGTAGACCTGACCATCACTTACAGAGACAGCGCTGCGTTCTGACTGATAAAAAGGTGAGGATGGCAGCGCTATCGCCAGGGTTATCAGCCGCTCTTTGAGTGCACTGGCGGTCTTATGAACCGCGCCTGTTAACACGTTGGCCAGCTGTGAACCGCCGGCAAGGGGAGAACGGGGAAGCGAGGTATCGCCAAGCCGGACGTTGATCTGCCGGGAGGATACGCCGAGTACTTCTGCAACCGTCTGCGCCAGAATAGTGTAAGTTCCGGTGCCAATATCGACGCCGCCACTTTCAACGTCTATCTGACCGTTGCGATAAATGATGACGCGCGCTTCAGCCGGCGAGCGGAGTATCGGGTATGTCCCGGCAGCCATTCCCCAGCCAATTAATTCACGGCCCCGGCGCATGGATCCCGGTGCGGGCGTGCGCGCGCTCCATCCGAAAGCCTCAGCGCCCGCCCTGTATGCCTCGCGGAGACGGCGTGTGCTCCAGGGCTTTTTCATTTTGTGGTCATGATCTGCCCAGTTGCGCATGCGCAGCTCCAGCGGATCCATGTTTAGCTCATAAGCGAGTTCATCCATGGCGACTTCCAGCGCGAACGTGCTGGGATTTTCACCCGGTGCGCGCATCCAGCCGGGATTCACCGTGTTGACCGGGATAATACTGTGACGCGCCCAGACGTTATCACAGGCATACATTATCGGCGTTACGCTGTTGGTCGGTTCAAGGTGAACGTCATCTATCGAAGTTTCGTTCCAGCCCTTATGAACGATGGAGACCAGGGTGCCGTCGGCACGGGCTCCCAGAGAAAGCTCCTGATGAGTACGGGGCCTGCCTCCATACCCACTGAACGTCTGCTGACGCGTAAGTGATACTTTTACTGGGCGCCCCAGTTCCCGTGAGGCAAGGCACGCAAGCGCAACGTGAGCGTGAGGAGAGACCTTCGACCCGAATCCTCCGCCGGTGAAGGGGGAAATAATCCTCACCTTTTCGATGCTGATGCCCATCCATTCGGAGACGACCTGGCGCGCGCCGCCGACCCACTGCGTAGGTTCCCAGACGGTCATCTCATCGTCTTTCCATGAGGCAATGCATGCGTGTGGTTCGATAGGCGCATTATAGTTACGTGGCGTCGTATAAGTGCTCCTGACCACCACCGCCGCCGCGTCCATTGCCTGATGAGCATTCCCCCACTCCACGTTCAGCGCATCAATGGGCTGTGGTTTTGTCCGCGTATCTTCCGGCTGCAGGATGGCTTCCGTGGGCTGGTACGTTACCCGCACGAGGCTTGCGGCATGTGTCGCCTGTTCAAAGGTTTCTGCAATAACGATAGCAATGTGTTGCCCGTTAAATTTGACCTTGTTGTCCTGAATCGGCGTAAATGCTTCGGTGGCGGCGCCGCCTTTGAGAAAAACTTTGGCGGGGTTCAGTTTTAAATTGTCCTGATGAGAATAAACGGCCAGCACGCCTGGATAATTTGACGCTTCGGTGCTGTCGATACCGGAGATGGTGCCGCTGGCTATCGTTGACTGCACGATAACACCGTAAACCATATTGTCCTGGTTATGTTCGATGGCGTAGCGCGCCCCTCCCTGAATTTTCAGCATGCCATCCGCGCGCTCGCGTCCGACGCCCAGCGCCTGATACTTTACCTCGCGGGAAAGCGGCGCAACCGGAACCGGCGGAGCGGCGCCAGCGGGCTTCAGCTTCAGCCCGGCACCGCTGATGGCACCGATTACCGCACCGGCTTTCAGTAACGCACGGCGAGAGCTGTTTGTTGGTTTTTCACTGCTCATGATATTCCCCCTGCAGTTAAAAGCGCACGCGTGGCGACGCGAGGAGCCAGTGTTATCTTAAAGTCATTATGCCCGCTTGATCTGGCACCCTGGCTCACAACCGCGGTGATGAGACGCAGCGTTTCTTCATCAAACGCTTTACCTTTGAGCTGATTTTCGACGTCTGTTGCGCGCCAGGGCACTGTCCCGATCCCCCCCATCGCAATGCGTACATCACGTACCGTTTTGCCATCCGCTTCTAGTTCCACGCCTACCGCCGCGCTGGCCGCAGCAAACTCATAAGAAGCGCGATCGCGAACTTTGAGGTAATGCGAATGGATAAGCGCAGGAACAACGGGGATTTCGACTGCGGTGATCAGCTCACCGGGCTTCAGATCATGCTCCAGATGAGGGCTTTCGCCGGGTAGCAGGTAAAATTCGCGGATGTTGACTCTGCGGATCTGCCCATCCGGATCCTGTAACACGATCCTTGCATCAAAAGCCGTAAGCGCGACCGCAAAATCACCGGGATAAATGGCTATACAACTGTCGCTGATGCCAAGGACGGCATGATTGCGGTTATTTCCGTGGATCGCAGCACATCCGGAGCCGGGGGTGCGCTTGTTGCAGGCGGAATAGGCAACGGGATCGCGAAAATACGTGCAGCGGGTGCGCTGCATCAAATTTCCGCCGATGGTAGCCATGTTTCTCAGTTGTGCTGAAGCGGCCCGCCATAAGCTTTCTGACAGGACCGGCGCCGAGCGTTTAATTCCCGGGTGAGCGGCTACCTGACTCATTTTAGCGAGCGCGCCAATACGGATGAGGTGAGGGGTGACTGTAATGTCAGACAGTCCTGGCAAAAAAGTGATGTCAATCAGCCGGGCTGGTTTTTCAACGCCACATTTCATCAGGTCAACCTGAGTTGTCCCCCCTGCCAGAAACCGCGATCCGTCCCGGGACTGTTCTCCCGAGGCATTCTGCAGGCTTTCTGCGCGAAGATATTCAAAATCATTCATGCCTGTTCCTCCGCGCTGGACAGACTTTTTGCTGCCTCCCTGACCGCGGAAACAATGTGCGGATAGGCACCGCAGCGGCAGATATTTCCGCTCATATACTCACGGATCTCATCGTCACTTCCCGCGTGCCCCTCTTTTATACAGGCCACCGCGGACATAATCTGTCCGGGCGTACAGTAGCCGCACTGAAAGGCGTCAAACTGTAAAAATGCTTTCTGAACCGCGTGCAGTGTTCCGTCTGGCTGAGCAATCCCCTCAATGGTTGTTACCGATTTTCCGCCAGCCTGAAGAGCCAGCGTCAGACAGCTGACAACACGGGCCCCTTCAACATGCACAGTACATGCGCCGCACTGGCCAAAGTCACACCCTTTTTTTGTCCCTCTCATTTCAGTCGACTCTCTCAGAACATCCAGGAGAGTCGTTCGCGGATCAACCTTGAACACACGATTCTTACCATTAATTGTGAGCTGCAATGGATACGTACGAGCCATAATATTGCTCCTGACACAGGCAGTTATTAAGGCATTCCCGGAAATTTAATAACTTAACGAGATGCCCACATTTATATTCCATACGGACGGGTGAACGGTGGGGATAATTAAATATTTGTATTATTTATTCTTATGTTTATAACGTATCTGGCTCTGCAGCCTGCCAGCGAGATTAACCATAACCAGATGATGCATGCTTATTGAAAACAGCCCTGGTTAAGCAACAAAGGCTGTCGTTTAAAAATAATGAAGATCCGGAAAGCTATTCGTGAAATACGACGCTGTCGCTTAATGCCGCCCTGCCCATTTTGTATTTGTGACTTTCACCCTCAGGATCCTCATAGCCAAATGAAATACCAAAAAGTAGACGGTTATCAGGTGCGATCCTGAGTTGATGTCTGACGGTATCAGCGAAAAAGCCCAGGATGGTCTGAGGAACGCCGGCGAGTCCATGAGCAGTCAGAGAGAGTAAAAAGTTCTGAGCATACATACCGAGATCCGATGCCACCCGCACGTTGTCACCGATGGATGGCATGAATAAAAATGCGGCATGTGGAGCCCCAAAAAAGCGCAGATTATTTTGAACTGCGACGTCCCGCCCCTGCTTATCATCCCGGGCGATACCCATTGCCTCATAATAGGTTTTACCCTGATGAGCGCGGCGCTCTCCGTACACGCCATGGAAGGCTGCTGTATCAAACGTAAAGTCCGGTGTGAAATTCTCACTATCAGCCTCCCGGATCATCGCCTGACTCAGCTCACTTTTTGCCTGCCCCGATACAATATGCACCAGCCATGGCTGCGTATTACAATTGGAGGGCGCGCACTGCGCGTCATTCAGCACGTCAGTAAGGACGGAGTCTTCAACACGTTTCGGGAGAAATGCCCGGGCAGAATGCCGTAAACGCACAGCTTCGTTAAATAACATCGTCATTCAGAAACTCCTGAATTGTATGCTGGCAGAGATAACCCGAATGGATCCGTTCAGGTTATCTCTGACGTCAGTTAATGTTTTTGAACCGTAGGACGGATAAGGATTTCATTTAACGTCATACGCGGAGGGCGGCTTATCGCGAAAGCAATCACGTCTGCGATGTCTTCCGGAAGGATTGCCCAGTCCAGCGACTCCTGCATCAGCTTTTTGCTGTCGGCATTGGTGATATGACTCGTCAGCTCCGTACGTACGGCTCCGGGCTCAATAACGGTTACCCTGATATCAGGCTGAAGCTCCAGACGTAATGCTTCTGACCATCCATTGACGGCAAATTTTGTTGCCGAATAGGCGGCAAAGCCGGCCGCTGCCACACGACCTGCAACAGACGAAATATTGATGAGGTCGCCGTGGCCACTGCTGCGCAGCTGATCGAGAAATACTTCAGTCACGGTCATAGCCCCAAGCAGGTTCGTATCAACCATTAACCTGTGCTCATCACGCTGAGTGGAATCAAACGGTCCGGTCAGCATCACCCCTGCGTTGTTGATCAGGATATCTGCCGGACCAAAAATTTCACTGACGCGTTCCGCTGCCGCAACAACACTGTCCCGATCCGTTACGTCTGCCTTTATAGCAATAGCACGATTACCCAGCTCTCTGACCAGCACTTCGGTGCGATCCGTGCGGCGGGCCAGGAGGGCTACGCGATGACCATCAGCAACAAGCGCTCTGGCGATAGCTTCACCAATGCCTGATGACGCGCCGGTGATCACGGCTACGCGGCCGGTATTGTTTTCGGTTTTCATCATGTCTCCTTTGTGGTGGATAGTGTCTGAGTCAATACTGCGGGACAGAGGCTTTGATGGCCCTGTCCAAATCATCAGGCAGTTACCAGCTGAAGATTAATTGCAATGTTAATAAAATGGGCACTCAGCGCTGCAGGGCAGATGAAGCATGCTGATAACTACCATGCGAGCACTTACCTGCTGATCACAAAACCGGTTATTCCGTTATTTGTCCTGACTTCATCAGGCTGACCAGTTCTGTAGCCAGTAAGAGTAAGGGGTCGGCAAAACGGCCTCTGGCATACTGATGCTGAGTTCGGATGCAGCTTTATAAGGCCAGTGCGGGTTAGCGAGCAGCGCCCTTGCCAGATAGACCAGATCGGTTTTTTCATCCTGAATAAACTGATCTGCTGCCCGGGCATCAGTGATCAACCAGCTTGTGCCTACCGGCAGGTTTACTTCATGCCGTAACCGTTGAGCGTAGGGCACCATAAAACCGGGTGCCCACGGCACGGTTTCTGAGGGGGTTGTTAAAGCGAGCCCAACATCAATGAGGTCTGTACCCGCTTTTTTTAACCATTCAGCTACTTTTAACCTTTCCATGAAAGATGACTCGGGATCTTTATTAAATTCAACTGCGCCGAGTCGTACAGTAAGCGGCAGATCGTCCGGCCAGACTTTTTTGACATCTTCAATAATTTCCAACATGAAGCGTGCCCGGTTTTCCAGAGGGCCTCCATACTGGTCTGAACGTAAATTTGATTCTGAGGAAAGGAAGCTCTGAACAAGAAATCCGTGAGCAAAATGCAGTTCAAGCCATTTAAATTCCGCATCGCGCGCGCGCCTGGCAGCATCAGTAAAATCCTGCCGGACACGTGTAATATCTTTCAGAGACATCTCACGTGGAACATAATCACTTGCAGGAAAAAAAGGGACCGCACTGGGGCCAACGGGTGTCCAGGAATCCAGATCATCGTTATCCAGAGGTTTTCCTCCCAGCCATGGAGGCGTACAGCCAGCTTTGCGGCCCGCATGTCCCAGCTGGATGCCAGGCACCGCCCCCGCTCTTTTGATGGATGAAGCGACAGCCGACATCCCTTCCGTATGATTATTACTCCATAGTCCCAGATCTCCGGGAGTAATCCGACCTTCCTGGGTAACTGCAGTAGCCTCGAGGATCACCAGTCCGGAACCGCCTTTAGCCAGCATGGCATAATGCGACATATGCCAGTCGTTAACATATCCATCAGTTGACTGGTACTGGCACATTGGTGATACCACAATACGATTTCTGAGCGTGACGTCTTTTAACGTAAAAGGAGAAAACAGGCCGGGCATAGATGCCTCTTGGAATTAAATTAACAGTTAACATTCATTATTGACCTGAAGCAGGGGATGTTCTTGTCCTATTTAACGCAATGATTGCCTAAAACGATTTATTTCACCGACCGTGGAATTATGAATACTTGCGTGTTAATTTTATTTAATTCGCCTCTTACGGTAATAAGGCAGTTGTTATGCAAAATCCGGCCTTAAGAACAAAAGAATCTGCCATCAAGTCCCTTTACGATTCCATACGAAACTTTGCTCAAACTGATGGAGACTTCCCGACCGTTATTCCTCAGCTGTCGCTGCACACCCGCAGTAAACCCACGGAACCTCTGCACTGTATTTATGAAATGGGCCTGGGCGTGGTAATTCAGGGAAAAAAACAGCTGATCCTTGAAGATACAACGACCCGGTATGGCGGGGGCGAAACGCTTTTAACAACGATAGATTTGCCCGTCGTTTCACACGTCACAGAAGCATCGCCATCAGAGCCGTTCGTTGGCATGATGATTAAAATTGATCCGAGGATGGTTAATCAACTGGCCGAGCAGGTCCCTGCTGCGCGTGCGCCGGGACGGATCTACGCAAATCCTATGGCGGTGATGGCCCTGGATAAAGGGCTGGCCGATACCCTGACAAAGATGGTAATGCTCCTTGACGAGCCCCAGCTTATCCCGCACGTGGCGCCGCTGATCCAGCAGGAAATTATCCTCAGACTGCTCGTGAGCGAGCACGGAAACCGGCTAAGGCAGCTTGCGGTGACCGGTTCACCCAGCCAGCAAATTTCACGCGTGGTTGCATGGCTGAAGCAGAATTTTATTCGGCCGATGAGCATGAATGAACTGGCCACAATGGCTTCGATGAGCCCCTCAACGTTCAGACAGCACTTCAGAAGCGTGACGGGAATGAGCCCACTCCAGTTTCAGAAAAAGCTTCGCCTTCAGGAGGCCCGGCAGCAGATGTTAAACCGTCATCTGGACGCAAGCAGTGCCGCTATGAGTGTGGGCTACGAAAGTGCCTCTCAGTTCAGCAGGGAATACACCCGCGAATTCGGCGATCCTCCTCTCAGAGACATAAAGAAAATGCGTATGGCACAGCATTTGTAGCAAATCCGTCGTAGAGGCACGCCGGATGCCGTTCCCCTCATTCGGAGAAGATGATATTAAATAACCGGCAGTCCGGCGCCTCAGATATTCCTCTCTGAACGGGATCAGGCAGCCAATAAAAGCGCTTTCCTGTTCAAAAGTCCTTCACGATGAAAGTTCTTTTCTCTGCATCACAATACCTGACAGGTGGAGAATTTCACTGTGTAATAACGTACAGGTTACCCTGTGATAATTTTTTAACGCTCAGCCATTCAATCAGTTTGGGCAAGAATCTCCTCACTATAGACAAAACTGTATTCTGTCTATACGGCATAATCTGTTCTGGCGCTACAGTTATTCAACCAAAAAAAAGAGTTCGCCGATCCCATAAAATGTACCCATGAAAATGCATGCCAGAACGTTTTTTTAATGCAGACAGTTGAATTCCGGAGAGGATCTGTGGACAGACTAAATATAATCCATGACCTGCAGGAATGGATTGAACATCATCTCGGGGAAAAACTCGGCATTGAGGAAGTTGCTAACAAATCGGGCTATTCAAAATTTCACCTCCAGAGGCTGTTTCGCGAATTATCCGGGTATACCATCGGCTCCTACATCCGTTTCCGGAGGCTGACAAAAGCTGCTATTGAGCTCAAGCTGACTAACCTGAGCGTGGGCGATATTGCAGAACGCTACAATTACAGCTCGCAGTCTGCTTTCACACGTACCTTTTTTTCTCACTACAGATCAACGCCGGCTGACTACCGCCGATCTGAAGAATGGGACTGCAGAGGAATGCTATCCCCAGCAAGGACGATTAAAAAGAAATTCAATATCATTTCGTTGCCTGAGAAAGTCTTTAAGGGGCGAACGGTTATTTGTGATTTTAAAGTTGGAAGCGCTGAGTTAACCAGATTAAATCATCTGGAATGTTTCAGAATGAAACTGGGAAGAAACAGGAAAATGCGCCCGCCGGTTATTTATGGCGTTCACCATTACAATTTACATCAGGCACACAACGACATCAGTAAAATACTATACACAACGGCTGTTGAGGAAAGAAAACTCCTGAATCCTAAAGCGCCCCAGAACCTCATTTATTCGTCCGAAGGGTATTTTGCACAATACAGCTTCGCTGGAACGCCTGCCAGTTTTACAAAGTTCGCAGAATCCGTTTACCAGAATGACTTTCCTGGTTCAGGACTGATACGAAGAAAGGGAAATGACATCGAGCGCTACTATACCAGTGAATCTTTCTGGGATAACCCGGCGTCGACGGTGGTTCAGTGCGACTATTTTATACCCGTCAGGCAATCCGATCTGCCATCAGCACCCGGGCCTGGTATTTTAAAGGATCAGCATGACCTCCACAGCGTCTGAAGACATAGCAGTCACCTCACAGGCAAGAAGTGCCGTTGCCGCCATGTCAATGTGCGTGGCTCTGCTGATTGCTTCCGAATTCCTTCCGGTCAGTCTGTTAACGCCGATTGCGTCCGACATGCACGCTACGCAGGGTATGGCCGGGCAGGCCATTTCAGTATCAGGACTGTTTGCTGTCATAACCAGCCTGATAATTCCTTCTTTTGCGGCACGGTTTGACCGCCGGGCGGTATTAACGAGCCTGTGTGCGGTAATGCTCTGCTCCTTGATCCTGATTGCTTCTGCATCAAACTTCCTGATCCTTATCGCGGCACGGGCGCTGTTAGGTATCACCGTTGGCGGCTTCTGGGCGCTGGCCACTGCAACCGTTATGAGGATGGTTCCTGATGAATTTGTCCCGAAAGCTCTGGGTATGCTTTACATGGGAAACGCTCTGGCTGCCGCACTTGCTGCTCCGCTGGGAAGTTATTTAGGGGGGATCATCGGTTGGAGAGGTGTCTTCTGGGCCCTTGTTCCCTTTGTCATTTTGAATCTTATCTGGCTGTGGCGAAAACTCCCGTCAATAAAGCCAGATAGCTCACGTCAGAGCACTAAAGTACTGACGCTATTAAAAAGGCGCAACATTGCCTTCGCCATGCTTGCGGTGACGCTTTCGTACATGGGGGCGTTTACCACCTTTACGTATTTAAGACCCTTTCTTGAAAACGTCACTCACGCAGATAACACCCAGCTGTCATTGCTTCTTCTGGGGCTTGGACTGGCGGGCTTTATCGGTACTTACTGTGCAAGCAGGCTGATCGGGAAACATCTGTACCTGACCTTGGCCGCGTTGCCATTAACACTCTCCGCGGTAACGCTTTTACTCTTATTTACCGGGCGCCACTTATGGCCAACCGCGCTGGTACTCCTGTTATGGGGCATTGTGAATGCCAGCATTTCCGTCGTGTGGGCATTATGGCTATCAAAGGGTGTCGCAGATAATCCCGAGGCCGGAGGGGGGCTTATGGTTGCCTTTATCCAGCTGGCAATCATGCTCGGTGCCTCACTGGGTGGCTCATTACTGGATCACTTTTCCTTAACCACCACCTGGTACGGGGGGGTGATTATATTACTGGCGGCGGCGGTGTCCGTTGGTTCCGGAAAAAGACTCCGGACAATAAAATAAAAACTGCAGTAATTAAAAAATTTCAATTTCGTATTCTTATCAGATACGTGATTTATTTTTATTGCTCTTTTCAGAGACTCTTCCTCATGAATGAAATAGTTATTGTTGAGCCGTCTTTTTTCTCCGCGTTTCGCTGTGTGGGCGGTGCGTGTCCCGATCACTGCTGTAAAGGCTGGGACATTGCACTCGATAAAGTGACCGTCGAGCGCTATCAGCAAAGCGATGAAATTGAGATCCGTAATATCGCATCAGATAATATTATCACTACGAAAGAGAGCGAAGGAAACTGGGGTAAGATTAAGTTAAATAACGATGGAAGCTGCGCCTTTCTTGACGAGGAGCGCCTGTGCAGGGTACATAAATCCCTCGGAGAAAAGGCGCTTAGCACTACCTGCGCGATCTATCCGCGCACGTATGCAAGCTATAAATATGAAATAAGATCTAACCTGACGTTATCATGTCCTGAGGCCGCAAAAATACTCCTGACCACTCCGGATGCGATGCTTTACAGTGAAAGAATCAAGCTAAGCCCTCAGCCAATTGATGCACCGGATATTATGCAGGAAGATCGCCTGCTCAATCTGATGTGTACCAACATCATGGTTCATAGCGGACGCCATATTAACGAAGGATTTTATACTGTCCTGAAGCTTCTGATGTTCCGGGAGGGAGCTAAAAAAGATGCTACCCTCACAGATAATTTATTAAGCTACTACGAAAGCATAATTTCGGATATTGAAAACGGCGGCATAAAGCACGAAATAAAGCGTGTGTCCGCGGATTATCACTTTACATCCGCCCTGCTGTCTCAGCTGCAAAACTTCCTGACAAGAAACAGTGAAGGCAGAGGAGCGTCAGTTTTACGCCGCTATACTCAACGATTATCTGCACTTCACGGTAATGACCCTAACAGCGTAGATCTACCCTCACACATGCAGCAGCTGGACATAATATGGCGTGAAAAAACGATCGTCTGGCTGGAGCAATATCCTCACATGCTGATTAATTACGTTCAGTACCGGTTTTATGAGGATTTCTTCCCGCTGAAAAATGGCAGGAGGCCTTTTGCTAATTTAGCGCTGATGCTGTCTGAGCTGTTCCTGCTGAAAAGCCTCATTTCAGCAACCGTAGAAACGCAGGGTGACCCTGAAGAGGCCGACATCGTCAATATTATTTATAGCTACCACAGCCTTATCAGACACAATAAAAATGCAGAAGACTTACTGCTGACGGAAATTGCCCCGTTATTGTCTGACGGATGTCATTCATTACTGCCGCTTTGCGTACAGTACTGATATTTGAGTTCAGCACGGCCTGATGTTTATTCACGCCTTCTGCTTTTAACATCGCGGGCCGGTTCATCCTGCAGATGTGGCATTCCGGTCTGTAAACGGTCTGACCTATCGGGCTTTACTGTCCGCCCTGCCTTATTAAACGGCGTGTATGACAAAAGTGCCGCATTTCGCGGTCTTCAGGACGTCCGGTCGCCATGGCTGCCGCCGCAGCGGATCTAATCAATCCCATCCGCAGGCGGCTGTCATGTGGTTTGCATCGATTCCGAGCTGTACAAAGAAGGCGCCCAGAAGAAAGACCTCAGCAATAAATGACGCCCTGTCCGTGGCAAAAAGCGCAACCAGCTGGGCGGAGATGACGGTGCCCATGATCACCCAGTTATACCACGCCATGTTCGTCTCAAGCGCCCCAAGGAACTGGCGGATCCCGGTGAGCTTCCAGATAGCCGCCAGAAGATTGATGTACATGAAGTGGATGATGATGAACTTAATGAGTTAAATGCTACCTTCGTTCCGGATTTAGCAATTGTTTTATCAACAGGCAGATATGAACTTGAGTGGATCTCTGCCTTAGCGACAGCATCCTGTATTGCAAGTCTTGCAGGAGGACTTGTAATTGACTATTTAACTGGTAATCAATACTTTGCTGATGATGCGGTTAAATGAGCTAAAGCTGATGTGTCGAAAATACAATAGTAGACTGATAAGGTTCAGTCTTTCGTTACCTGCTAACGCCAGTCAATTGCATCTTTTATTTGCGGCATGCCATATGGGATGTTCTTGAATTTATCAGACTAAAAAGTCCGCTTCACGCCCTGAGACATTCGACAAGCTTTTATGGCTTCAGTAAGGGCGAGTGTCGCGCTGCGAGAGCCAGCAAATACTTCGCTTCATCGTACTGGGTTCTGGTCTTCCAGCAGCGGTAAATGATCCTTATCCATTTGAAGGCAAGAGCACGGATTGCAGACTGATGAGATTTTCCTTTTTCTCGCAGTCCCTGATAATACAGCTTGGCCCAGTATGATGAGTTACCGTTTTGGCAGCCCATTCAACTAAGGTCTGCCTGACGAACCTGGCACACTGCCATCTCCAGTGAACCCAGGATTTCTGACCACTTCTTTCTGTCACCGGTGCAATACCTGCGTAGTTTTGAATTTCTTCAGCGCTATTAAACCGGTCGCGGTTATCACCAAGCGCAGCAAGCATTCGTGGGCCCATACAAGGCCCCATGCCCGGAAGTGATTTGAACAGCCCCGCATCTGGCAACGTGTCAAACAGCGTTTCGATTCGTTCGTCATAGGTTTTGATGATTTCACTCACGACTTTAATTTGTGTCGCCAGTGCTGTTGCCATCAAAGCATTAGCCTCTATAACACTCGGGTCTGTCGTCAATGGGATCGCGTTATCAATACTCAAAACACGCTGCTCGGTAAGGGCCACTGCGCGACCACCTTTGGCATTCAGAAAGTTGCGGATCGTGTCGCGCCTGGCTTGCTTCAGTTGTTGCAGACTGGGCCATCGTATAATCAGTTCACACAACAGTAAGCTCCCCCGATGTGAGAACCACTCCAGGGGCTGAGGATAATACTGTTTAAGCGTGTTGATTATACGGTTCACAAAACGGCGTTTATCTTCAACCAGTTGACGACGTTGCTCAACCAGTTGCTGAAGTAAGCGAATATCCGCATTGTCGGGTTCAATAGCTTTTATCTTTTGGGGATAACGCAGCATTAACTCTAATGCCAGCTCTGCATCCTGCGGGTCATCTTTAGCGTCGCTGGGCGAGAAGGCTTGCCGGTAACGAGCCAGGGACAAAGCGTGGACGGGGAAAACGGTGATAAAGGGATATTTTTGAAGAGCATATACCACGGGGCCCTTCTTCAGCTCGAGAGCTATGGCGATTCTGCCTTTTACTTTCTGGTGTAACCCGGTAAGCCAGACATCAAGCGCTTCTGGTGTATGTTCAATCACATGGAATACGCGTTCACCGTTTTTAAACTGAACACAGACATCGTGTTTTTTATCTGCCCAGTCCAGACCAACATGTGCAGCAAACTGATTAGTCGCGGTCATCACCAACTCCTCTTCATCGGGGATTGGTATGCATTCCACGCTCTTCGAAAGAAATATAGCCAGCAGTTTATCTGCATGCCCTGAGTATTCGTTAGCGAACGTGGAGCACCTACTGGCTCGAAAGAAAAGCGGCGATCATCGCATGATTCTCGCTCAATATTCGTAACCAGTAAGCGCATACCCTGAATCACTTCAAAGTGTAATTCTCAGGGTGCGAATGACTATACTTCGCTCAAAGCAGACCTAATTTGCAGCAACACTAATCATTCACAATCAGCCACAGTAGTCAGGCCCGAAGCGCCGCTTCTGTGAGTTCGATGAAAGCTTAACGGCTCTACTTACAGCAAACGTAAGCAGATTACTTAAGATTGTCTTGAAGCCAGCGACGAGTGCCCTCAACATCATACGCCTTTGCTCCGTAACCGCTTGCAAGCAGTGAATCTGGAAGGAATTCATCATATTTTTCCAGGTACTTCTCCGGAACGTCTGCGGCGAGTTCAGCCTCGGTGGGCAGGCCCGAGTTCATCATATGTTTAAGCGCGTGCCTGACCGATGCCACGCTTGCGTCTTCAGCCTCAATCACACCGGCAAATGAACTGACTTTAAAGCCGAATCGCACGAGCAATGCTGTGATCGTATTGACGACTTTGTCCCCCATCCAGGGGAGCACGCAACAGTGCGGTCCCAAGGTGATAAAGTGAGCATCTTGTAGTTGGTAACGCTGAAAGTAGTTAAGGCCCTCTTTAAACAGCGATCTTGCTGCGGCATCGGCATAGTCCACCCTCTGGTCACCAATCGCTATGCGGTAATCCCCTTCCATGTATATCGCAAGCATTTCCTGGCGAACAACATCGTGCACAGACATGCCTCCACCGCTGAACAGCGGTGGCTGGCCACCTTTGGTTGATTCGACGTAAATGACCTTTTTCTCTGCATCAATTTCGGTCACCTTCCAGCGAAGCCCACCAAAGATGATGTGCTGCCCTGGCAAAAGGGGTGAGTCTACCGGAAGTGTGCCAAGAATCCGGCTGCCTGTGACTATGCGAAACTCTTCCGGCGTATTGAATACGGCATAAAACGTATAGTGGTTGGTAAGTTTCTCGCCCTCAGCGCCTACAACGACCTCTCCGCTCGCCAGCTGCGTGAGCAGCCCGCACGCAACCATGTGTTTGAGCAGTATTTTGAAAGCGGATAAATCGATATTCCGGAACGGACCTTTTTGACAGAGCTGTAACCAGAGCTGATCCGCCCGAACCCCACCCCACTGCGCGGTGATAGCGAGAATTTGATGCAGCAGCGTCGAGTAGTGTTTCTGAGAAGTATCCGCTGGTTCGAACCATTGCTGCGAGATAGTGAGTCTGATCATTGCCATCGATTGAACCAGCTGCAGCCTCAGGTGGTCTATCATGCCACTTGTTGCTGTGAGTTCGCGTTCTGTAATGAGCATTCGCAGTACCGACGGAGTTCCACGCCGCCCTGAACGTCCCATGCGCTGACGCAGGCTTGAGACAGATTGAGGAGGGGTAACCTGAATAACTGACTGCACCTTACCGATGTCGATACCCAATTCCAGCGTCATGGTACAAATAGCTGTAGTGGGCAAATCTCCTCGCTGTAATCGTTTTTCCAGCGTCTCGCGAAGTTCTCTGGCGAGAGAGCCGTGGTGGGGAAAGAACTCATTGGGGACGACCTTTTCCTCGCACATGTCGCTAAGCGTGGCAGCAATGCTCTCCGTACGCTTTCGGCTGTTGGCGAAGACCAGATGAGAATCACCACGGCAGAGCCTGAAGATGTCCGCACATACGCGCTCTTCAGCCGGCGCCTTTATCTCTTCGCCCTTGATGTTAACCGGTTCCAGATAGCCTTTAACCTGCACCTGAAGCATGGCCGAACTGCTGTTGTCCGTTATCGTTATGCACTCCAGCTGCCTGTCCGGGCGCAACTGTTCAGGCACTTTCTCCAGTTCGCCAAGTGTGGCGCTCAGCGCGACCCGGGGAACCGGATTATCGTGGCGACCGAGCACATGTTCAATTCTGTTCAGCAGAGACAATAGCTGCATGCCGCGATCTGTGCCAATGAACGCGTGAAACTCGTCAATGACCACATAGGCAACGGATGAAAATGCCTGCTTAAGCCAGCCCGATGAGTTAATGAGCAAAGACTCAAGCGACTCAGGCGTAATGAGAAGGATGCCGGAAGGATTGGCCCGGGCTTTCTGTTTTTTACTCTGAGGAACATCGCCGTGCCAGGGCGTCACCTTCATACCCAGCGCCTCGCCCAGACTTTCCAGACGACGATACTGGTCGTTGATCAGGGCTTTAAGCGGGCTGATATAGACGATGCCAAACCCGCCGGTAACATCAGCCGTTGCAGAGCAGGCTGGCAGAAAAAACGCCTCTGTTTTACCCGCAGCTGTACCGGCACTGATCAGTACGTCGCGGTCACCTGCTAAGACGGCAGGAATTGAGCTCTCCTGCAGGGGTCTTAAAGCCGGCCAGCCCTGCCGGTAGACCCATTTCTGAACCCGGGGATCGAGGCTGTCATAAGCGCGACTCATAACCTGAAGCTTGCCAGGCCGTCATTATCTTCTTCGTCGTCAGAAACGGCGTCATCCATGTCGCTTGGTCTGTCATCCTCGATAGCAACGCCTGAGATTAACGACTGCCAGTTCATCGAACGGTTTTGCTCCAGAATGGCCAGCATATCCAGAAACCCCTTGATAGTATTGCGGGGGGTCCGGAAGTAAGCATCCCCGATAGTGTTACTGCAGTGGTGAAGAAAACCGGTGAGCGCATCATCCGAAACGAGATATTTATCCGTATCCCCACCAGCGTATACGTGACGGAGATTTTTTAGCAGTATGTAGAGCTCTTCAGGCGTCAGGCTTGCGAGATGCAGTGCTGGAGAGGAGTAATCGATGACACCAGAACGTTGTGCAAACCGATTTTCAGCCAGGCGAGACTGAAGCGCTTCATAACTGTAAAGGCCCTTGCGCGGGTCAAACAGGAATTCGGGTGTGCCACCGAGGATAAATCCAAGGTTTTCAGCGGAGCCCTGCAGGCAGTCATTCAGGATCCGCAGGATTTGCTCATAATTTGCCGTTCTCGCCTGCGTATTGTTCAGCTTATAGAGATTCACCATCTCATCCAGGCTGACCAGAAGTCCGGCATAGCCCGCCTGGCGGACGAAGAGACTCATCAGCTTAAGCGCATCATAGAATGAGGCGTCTGAAATAATAGTACGGACGTCCAGATCGTTTCGGGCATCTGTTTTCGTGGTGTATTCACCCCGCAGCCAGCGAATGGCATTGGATTTCAGCGCCTCATTATCCTGTTCATGCCCGCGCCAGAAAGCCTCAATGACTTTTGCAAAATCATATCCACCCACCATCTCAGTCAGCGCTTCCAGACGTCTGTGGATCACCGTAGAAACGGCAGAGCTGTCAGCATCCGCCTCTTTCCTTGCCTCCGTGACGAAACGCTCCACTACACTCAGAAGCGCGTTCCCATCCGGCTTATTCCGGGTTGACATATTTTTCATCAACTCAGAGTAAAGATTACGCGCTTGTCCCCCCGAAGAATGAATACGTCTGTCAGGGGAGAGGTCGGCACTGACAGTGACCAGTTTTTTCTCCAGTGCAATGGATCGCACAACGCTCATAAAGAAGGTTTTTCCCGAACCATATTCGCCGATGATCAGCCTGAAGCTGGCACCACCGTCGGCGACCCTCTCAATATCCTGATGGAGCGCTGTAATTTCATTCATGCGTCCAACCTGAATATGCTGGATGCCAATTCTTGGCGTCACACCTGATTTCAGTGACTGAATAATGGCATCACGCTCTCTGGTTCTTATACGTGCTCCAGACATTTACACTTCCTCTAATTCTTCGGCAATTTCAAGGTCTACCCAGATATCATCTTCTGCATCGTCCAGTACTGGCGCATCGACCATTGCAAACGACCAGTCATTAATCACTTCAAGCGCTCCGCCCAGCATCAGGCCAAACTGCCCACAGAGATCGGTCGCTTCTTTGCGGGACCACTGTTCTTTTTCTCTCAGCTTTTCGTAAAGCTGACTGTGAGCGAGGTCCAGTCCTGCCGTCTGTGGCTCTGGAGGGGTTGCGCCCTCGCGCGGCTCTAATTCGTCTTCTGTAAAAATCGTGCTGAGTAGTTTGCGCACGTCATCCGTAGCCGATTCATGTCGGGCCAGCACCCTAGCATCAAGGGTAAACTCCTGTGGAGCAGGAGTTTTATGTGTGAAGACCTGTGCTGAGGGCTGTTCGTTCGTCGAATGCTGATGGATGATGCCGGATAGCGTGGCGGGATCGAGTCCCAGCCCCGAATAAATTTTTTCCAGCTGTTTGATTTCAGCGGCCTCGATGCGTCCATCCGAACAGGCAACGCTCACGATAAACTGGCCGACGGCTGCCTTTTCAGCAGGATTCAGTAACGCCAGCCTGTTTTTCATTCCCGTCATATTAGCCGGCGTGTGAAGCTGCCAGCTCAGATAGGCATGCAGGGAGCGCCTTTCATCTTCGTTAAAGTCCCGATTATGATCGATAGCGTTTTCCAGCACGGTCCGTTCTGACTGCTCTATGTTGTTATCGATCATGGCCACAATCGCCCCCAGCCGCAGCATCATGACGGCTGAAGTGAATGCCGGTGTCGGAGAGATGCGGTGTCCGTCTCCTGCTGCATATAACACCAGCACACCGCCGACTTCAGACTTCACATGGTGATAAAACGGATCAGGTGCCATCCGATATCCCATTTTTGCGGCAAAGGCCTGCATCAGATCGATTTCTTTTTTATTTAACTTTGCTGGGATACCCGCCCCCATATGCTCCCAGAAATCGGCAACCGAGGTTAAACCTGCTTGACCCGCAATGACGCCATCAGCCCAGTTCCTGAATGCACTTAATACTTTGCCTGCGCTTTCGTTGATGATTTCTGCTGGCAGTAACATAATCGCTGCAGTGTCGTTTTCAGAAGTATCTTTCCTGCCCAGATAACGACTGTAAGCATCCAGGTCTTCTGTACACACCTCTGCCAGTGTCACAATTTTCTGAATGGGACCTTTTAAGGAACTTGGATCAGGGAGATCGGCAACCGGGAGACGTACACCGCGCAGGCTTGGGCTGGCGGGCGCGTAATCAAGCCGCAGTCGTGTTTTATTCGGCTTAACGACCATCCCGTCCCTAAATTTGAGGGTGTATCGCCGCTTGAAAAGCATCGCAAACTCTCTCGCACAACGACGGGCAGGGGTACGTATCGCGTATTCCGCATGATGTGTCACCCACGTAAGCGCCACATCGGCTGACACGGGTATTCCTGCTTCTACCGCTTGTGCAAGTGAGAGCTTAAACATCATGCCGTTACTCAATCCAGCCTCGTTGCCAGAAGCGGTAGGGAGTTCAGTCTCCGGCCGCAAGATAGACATGGCTTCCAGCAACTGCGATGAGTAGTGACGGAAGGAGCGGTTTTCAAAGAATACCGACCTAAGCCGTTCAACCTCAGAAAACAGCGAGCTAAATTCAGCATCGGATATATTTTCATCTCTGCTGTCCACAAGGGCCCTTCTCTCCAACCCATAGAGGTAGATAAACACATATCCTACAGGGCATGATGCATCACATCGGTCACTTGCCAGCCAACTGAGATATGCGCCGCGAGACTCTGGAGTAAGGGAGCAATATTGCGGCCAGTAACCCAGAGAACCGTCTTCGTAATCATAGGAAACATGCTGAGTCTTTAGCGTGGCATCAATCAGTGATGCTTCACTCCCATCATTATAATTTCCACTGAGGCTTTGCCCCGGAGGATTCATCCGTTGGCCGAAATACAGGAACCCGCCAGCAATGACGAGCCCACCTACAGAGATCTCATTACCCGGCAGTATCCACTGAGCGAGAACGCCGCTTTTCTTGGAACTAGCCTGTCGTGGAGTAGCAGAGATCCGGTACTCCACAGTCCGTCCCGTTGTCAGCGTAAATGTTGCAAGCGCATCGTCGTCACTGTCATCGTTTACCACATTATTCCCACTGTTTTTGTTACCCGTTTTCCACGTTCTGGGAGACTCTTTTTCGGCTTAATAGGAATTTGAATTGCCTGATTTGTGTTTTTTCTTTTTGAAAAACAATAAATAAATCAGATAAATTGCCGCTATGAATATCCATAATTCCATGAGCAATAACCTTTGCCTTAATTTGGTTATAAGTTATGACGCAAGTAGATTAATCTTAAAATAATACTTCTATATCCGCAGGGTTAACACTAAATTCTTCACCTATCTAAGTCACTAATATTTATGAAAAATACTTAAATACATAAGCGAAGTCAGTATGATTTACTGTAACCAAACTAATCTGGGAGCAATTATCGTTGTGAGGGGGCAAAATCTTTCTGGACTCCAGCTCCTGAGATGCAGCAGGATTTTTGGGGGTGTCACGGTGAGGAGATTCGAATTGCTATCTTCCGCCGTTCGTTCTCAGCAGAAATTAGGTTTCATGTGCTTGTTGGCTTTGTGCATGAAGAGACTTTGCCAGGTGAAGACTTCAAGAGAGTCTCTTAGCAAAAGCGCCATCTGCTAGAAAAACCTATTACGTCCGCTTTTCGCTGTGAGTTCAACCGATGGATGCAACAC